>JBFIFS010000075.1:0-10572 GCA_041602695.1 Kiritimatiellia bacterium | reverse complement strand
TTATATGTACATATTCCCTTCTGCGACGGGAAATGCTCATACTGCGGGTTCTATTCAACCAGCTACTCGCGCGAAAAAGCGGAAGGGTTCCTGTCCGCGCTGGAAAGGGAGCTGGACGGGGTCGCCGCCTCTGGCGACGCGCCGCTGAAAACGCTATATTTCGGGGGCGGCACCCCCTCGGCTCTTTCGGCAGGCCAGCTGAACCGCCTGACGGGCATGATTGCCGACAGATTTCGTATCGCCGCGGGGGCGGAGTGGACCGTTGAGGGCAGCCCGAACACGCTTTCTGAAGACAAGGTGGGAGTCCTGCTTGATGCCGGGGTGAACAGGATCAGCATCGGAATTCAGACTTTCTCTGACCAAGCGCTCAAGGCCATGGGCCGCAGGCATACTGCCGCTGAAGCCGGCGCGGTCATCGAGCGGCTGGTGTCGAAGCCGGGGCTCATGGTGGGATGCGACCTGATTGCGGGGCTTCCTGGCGTCTCGCGCGGGGAATGGCGAAAGGACGTCCAGACAGTTTGCCGCCTGGGCCTCAGGCACGCGTCGGTTTACGGCCTGTCACTTGAAGAGGGTACGCGCCTTTTCCATGAACATAACGGCGGCAGGATTCGGCTCTGTTCGGAGGACGAAACCGCAGACCGGCTCGAGGAGTGTGCTGAAATACTGGGCGAAGCGGGTGTGGCGAGATATGAAGTATCGAACTACGCCGCCGCCGGGTTCGAATGCGCACACAATCTTGCATACTGGCGCGGTCATGACTACTACGGAGCCGGGCCGGGCGCCGCCAGCCGTATTGGAAGGGCAAGGCGCACGAACACTCCTGATATTGAAGCCTACATTCAGGCGGCGGACGCGCCCCGCGATGAAGAGACGGTTTCGGTTGAAGAGGACCTGCAGGAGCGCTTTATTTACCATTTTCGTTTGCGTGAGGGCATCGATTTCAAAAAGTTCTGTGCCGGGCGGCAGGTTGGTGCAGGATTGAAAGCGGCCTGGCAGGGCGGCCTGGACAGTTTCGTGGAGGAGGGGCTGCTCACGAGGAACGGCGACCGCTATCAGACAACAGCAAGGGGCATGGATCTTGCCGATGCGATCGCTGAGAGCTTTCTGGGTTAAGAAAGGGCTCCTTCATAAAATGACGTTCTTGTAACCATTGAAATGCTCGACCTGGTCGGGTAGTATTGTCGGACATTCAGGAGGTAAAGATGAAACGTTCAATAGTGTTGCTGACAGTTCTCGCAACGGCATCAGGCGTGGTCGCAAGTGACTGGCCGCAGTGGCGGGGAGCCAACGCGGACGGCATTGCCACGGACAAAACATGGAATCCGTCCGCCGTGGCCAAAGGCAAGGTTCTCTGGAAGAAGGACACGGGTGTTGGGTATTCCAGCGTTACTGTAGTCAAAGAGCGCGTGTTCGCAATGGGCAACGCCGGCGGCAGCGACCAGGTGTTCTGCCTGAACGCCGCCGATGGAACCGAAGTATGGAAATACACCTATCCCTGTGAGTCGTCAAAGCGCTACCCTGGACCGCGCAGCACCCCCGCCGTTGATGTCCAGGGCGCTAAGGTCTACGTGCTGAGCCGGGAAGGTGAAGTGCACTGCATAGATGCCGCGAAGGGTGACCGCAAGTGGAAGAAGAGCATCAAGTCGGAGCTTGGCGCGCAGCCTCCCAAATGGGCATTTTCATCGTCTCCGCGCGTAGTCGGAAACATGCTGCTCATCAATGAAGGCGAGAAGGGGCTGGCCCTTGACAAGAGTACGGGCGCGAAGATCTGGTCCGGCGGTTCCGGAGTTGGCGGATATTCTTCTCCTGTCGTCTACACCAAAGACGGAAAGCAGTTCGTGGCAGTATTCAGCTCAAAGAACGCGTTCGGCGTGGACCTCAAGACCGGCGCAACGGCGTGGTCCTATCCCTGGGAAACAGCTTACGACGTGAACGCTTCCGATCCGATCGTCAAGGGGGACCTGATCTTCATCTCGTCCGGTTACGGCAAGGGATGCGCGCTGCTGGACGTTTCGGGAAAGCCGCGCGCCCTGTGGCAGAACAAGGCCATGCGCAGCCATTTCGGGAACCTTATCCACAAAGACGGCTACGTCTACGGTGTCGACGGACAGGCAGGCAGCGGCGCATCGGAGCTGCGGTGCGTGGAGTTCCTTACGGGCGAGCAGAAATGGGGACACAAGACGGGGTTCGGCGCCATCGTCGGCGCCGGTGACAAGATCATCATGCTGACGCAGGAAGGCAAACTTACCGTGTCGGACATGTCCCCTGACGGTTACAAGGAAGTGGCCACGGCCCAAATCCAGATAAACGGAAAATGCTGGGTCATGCCCACGCTCGCTCACGGCAGGATTTACTGCCGCAGCCAGGACGGCGAGCTTGTCTGTGTTGACGCACGCTAAAGGAAGGGCGCTGAATGAAGCTGAAAGTAAAGAAGCTCGTTGACCACGCAATGCTTCCCAGGTACGCCCACCCGGGCGATGCCGGGCTGGACCTTTTCGCGGCGGAGCCCATCACGCTTGCCGCGGGCGGATCAGGGATCGTGAAGACAGGAATTTCCATAGAGCTTCCCGAAGGGACTGAAGCCCAGGTCAGGCCGCGGAGCGGGCTGGCGCTCAAGCACGCGGTCACGGTGCTTAACTCGCCCGGAACCGTCGACGAGGGATACCGTGGCGAGGTGGGCGTAATCATGATCAATCACGGGAAAGAGGACTTCCACATCGAGCAGGGCATGAAGATCGCGCAGATGCTGGTCAAGCCCGTCTATACGGTGGAAGTTGAAGAAGCCGAAGAGCTGTCCGGCACGTCGCGCGGTGAAGGTGGCTTCGGATCGACCGGTAAAAGATAAGGCGCTAGTTGGCGCCGCTCATCTTCACCTGGTTCAGGAGGTCCCGATACTCTGCGTTATCGGGTTCGAGCGCGACGGATTCTTCCAGGAGCGGGAGCGCCGCATCGGGCCGCCGCTCCTCAAGCAGGCATATCGCTTTCAGCCAGAGCAATTCCGCGTCGCCCTGTTTCCGGATTCGCTCGGCATTCGCAAGCATCGCCCAGGCGCTTGGGCTGTCGCCCTCGGCCAGGCTCTTGCGGGCCATCAGCTTCCATAGCCCTGCCGTCTCGGGCGACGAGGGGCCGATTCGAATGCCCTCCAGCGCACAGGCCTGCATGGCGTCATAGTCCCGGTACTCGTAGAACAGCCGATCGGCGAGGAACAGCCTGGGATATACGAGCCCGGGCTGCTGGTCGGCGACGAACCGGAACAGCGTCAAGTTGTTTTGGCAGACCATGGATCCGCTTAACGAGAAGATGCCCTGGGTTACGATATAGGCGATTGCCAGCGGCTTGAATATTGGCCGCTCATAAACGGTCCTCCAGCGTGCCATCAGGAAAGCGATTCCGACAACCGCCGGCGCGACAGGAACGTATCGCTGAGAATAAGGCACGCTCACGGCGCCAATCAGCATAAGGCTGAACATCCCGGCGCCGAGCCAGCAGAAGAGGATGCAGGCCGGGAGCGAACTCCGGCATAGGCGCCATCCCGTGAGCGCGGCGGCGGCAATCAGGGCGATCACACCGAGTGAAGCAAATAGAGACGGCGCGGCCTCGACGGAAGCGATAAAGACCGGAGTGCCGGGCACGACAAGATCGCGGGCCGCTTCGAAAAGGATGCGCAGTGCGCTGGCGGATCCGGCGGTAAGGAGCATGTGCAGGTAGGCTGACAGGCCGGGCCGCACAATGCCCGCGGCGTGGTTCAGCAGCATTCCCGCCCCGAGCATCACCAGCACGGCTGCACAAGGAAGAAGCTCGGCGCCGAGGCGCTTCTCTTTCATCAGGAAGTGCAGACCGGCGCCGGCGCCAATTCCCGCGAGAAGGAAAAAGGAGCTCTCCTTGGTTGTGACGGCAATGAGCGAGATTATCGCGACCCCGGCCGATTTCGGCAGCGGCCGGATTTTGCTGCCCGAAACAAGGAGGAGCGCAACGCCCAGGCAGCACATTTCGACGATGAGGTCAGGCATGGACATGACGAGCGACACAACTTCACTTCGGGCCGGATGCGCGGCGTAAAGGCAGCCGGCCAGTACAGGAAGCAGGGCGGATGTTCTGATCGTCGCCCTGCAAAGGATGGTAACAAGAACTGATGCGGCGCACATAAGAAGGAGGCTGAACGCGTGGAAGACCAGCGGCGAGGGGCCCGCCGCCCGATAAATCAGGGAAAGCAGGCTCACGAACAGCGGCCTGTAGTACCCTACCGGATCCCCTGCGCCCAGGTGCGTGCCGTAGTCCTGTGCGAAGAACTCCGCGAAACCTGTCGTTGAGAGGGAGCCGTTGGTTTGGACCAGGGTCACATCGTCCCACGCAAAATCGCAAAGCAGGGCCGGGAAATGAAAGACCAGTACGGTCAGGACCGGAAGCAGCCAGTATTTCTTGAGTTGCACGGAAACAGTCTAAGCGCGGGATGGATTAATCTCAACGAAATAGCAGGGTTCAGCCTTCGGGCTGCTGCGCGCCAGGTGCCGGCACGGGCTCAGGCCCAGGCTGGGCCGCGGCCGCGGCCGTCCGCGCTGCTGCCCGTTCCAGGAATTCCCGCGCGAGTTCCATATACGCCTGCGCTCCCGTAGAGCTCCTGTCATAATGGATTACCGGCGTACCGTGGCTGGGCGCCTCGCTGAGCCGCACGTTTCTTGGAATAACCGTGTTGAACACCTTTTCACCAAAATACTTTCTTACTTCCGCTACCACATCGTTAGCGAGGTTGGTCCTGCCGTCGAACATGGTCATGAGGATGCCGTCTATATCTATGTCGGGATTCGCCCCTGAGTCCCGGAGCTGCTCAAGCAGGCGGGATATTACGCTCAGGCCCTCCAGCGCGTAGTATTCGCACTGCATGGGGATAAGAAGGGAGTCAGACGCGGTCAAAGCGTTCATTGTGAGGATCCCAAGCGCCGGGGGGCAGTCAACGAAGACGAAGTCCACGTCGCTGTCGCGAACAGGCTGGAGTATATTGCTGAAGCAGTGGAGGTAGCCGTCCATGCGGGCCACGTCCACTTCGGAACCTGCGAGGTCCAGCTCCGACGGGATGATGTAAAGGTTCGTATAATTTGTTTCCCTGATAAGGGGCTCGATGCTGCTCTCGCCGAGCAGGGCGCCGTAAAGGCTCGTTCCGGGTGTAGGCGCGAGGCCCAGGCCGCTCGTGGCGTTTGCCTGCGGGTCAAGGTCAATGACGAGTACGCACTGATCGAGCTCTGTAAGGCAGGCGGCGAGGTTCAGCACGGAAGTGGTCTTGCCAACTCCGCCCTTCTGGTTTGCCACGGAAATGATTCTCGGCGCCATTATAGCTTCCTATTTGCGGGAGGGAATCATTCCGGATTCCCGCGCGTACCCGAACAGGCCGCCGGCCTGTATTACCGGCACAACCTCACCCGGGGGCCGAAGGCTGTATGATTTTCCGGTAGTCTTGTTCTCGATGATTTCGTCAGGGATGCTTATCCGCGCCTCCTGCCCCGTTTCAAACTTATCACAGAGCCTGTCAGCCGATTCGAGAGGGTAGAGCTCGCCTGTTGCCATGCAGTTTCGGAAATAGATGCGCGCGTACGACTGTGCCACAACGGCCTTGGCGCCGGCCGCGCCGAGCGAGATGGGCGCGTGTTCGCGCGAGGAGCCGCAGCCGAAATTGCTGCCTGCCACAATAATTGCGTATTCCGTTGTTTCGCTGCCTTCTTTCACGAAAGGCGGAAACTCGTCCGGCAGTCCAGCGAGGGCGTAGGACCCCAGCTTCCTGTACTCCTCCGGTATAGTAGGCACCAGGTTGAGGTACTTTGCCGGGATAATCAGGTCGGTATCTATGTTGTCTTCCAGTACGTATACTTTGCCGACTATAATGTTTTCATTTACGCTCATTACACATCCCTCGGATCAGTGATCTTGCCGGTTACTGCGGACGCCGCAACGGTCTGGGGCCCCGCCAGGTAAATTGAGGCCTTCTTGGATCCCATCCTGCCTATAAAGTTCCTGTTTGTAGTGCTGATAATGACCTCCGAGCCATGCGCGTGGCCGAATGTGTCCTCCGGGCCGCCAAGGCACGCGGCGCATGACGGCGGCGCGACGTCGAGGCAGCCTGCTTCGGCAAATATCTCTATCAGCGATTCGCCGTCGATGGTTTCCTTAATAAGTTCTTCCGCGATCTCGCAGGTGGCCGGCACAAGGAAAGTGTCTACCGCCACTTTGCGCCCCTTCATGATCTTTGCCGCTTCGATGAAGTCCGTGATCTTGCCGCCCGTGCAGGACCCGATATACGCGCGGTCGATCCTGACATCGGACCGCTCCTTCGCCGTCGCGTAATTCGACGGCAGGTGCGGCTCGGCCACACACGGCTCGAAAGTCGACACATCGTATTCGATCGTCTTCATGAACCTGGCGTCCTCATCACCGTAAACTGGCTCGAACGGCTTGGACGTGCGCGACTTCACGTATTCGATGGTCTTCTCGTCCGGCGCGATGATTCCGTTCTTGCCGCCGGCCTCGATCGCCATGTTGCAGATAGTCATTCTTTCGTCGATGCTGAGCGCGGCAACGGCTTCGCCGGTAAACTCCATGGCGCAGTAGTTGGCGCCGTCGACACCTATATCTCCGATAACCCGGAGGATCATGTCCTTGGCCATGACATAGTCAGGCTTGGTGCCGTCAAGCACGATGCGGACAGTCTGCGGAACTTTTATCAGGAGCTTGCCTGTGCCCATGATGAAGCCGGCGTCTGTGTTGCCTATCCCCGTGGCAAAGGCGCCCAGCGCCCCATGTGAACAGGTATGTGAGTCCGTGCCGAAGATGATTTCGCCTGGCCTGACATGTCCTTCCTGCGGCAGGGCAAGGTGGCAGACCCCCCTGTAGGTGTCAGTTCCGGGATCGTAGTAATAGGGCAGCCCCTGTTCCTTGACGAATTCGCGGAGAGTGTCCACATTGCGATGGGCCTTCTTGTCCGCCGTGTATATGTAATGATCGGGAATTATCACGACCTTCTCGCGGTCCCACACTTTCGCGTCGCTGCCGAATTCCCTCTTGAAGACTCCGATGGTGCCCGGGCCGCAGACATCATGGGTTAGCAGTATATCGACGTCTACCCAGACGTTGTCGCCGGGCGATACGCTGTCTCTTCCCGCTGCGCGGGCAATAATCTTCTCTGTGATCGTCATAGACATGGTTGCTTTCTCCAAACCTGACGGGTGTTTATCATCTCTTGCTCGATTTGACGAGAGAGAAAAACCTGTCCTGGTACTCCTCGAACACGCGATGGTGCTGAAGCAGCTGGCCCAGGCGGTTGATCAGCGAGTGGTCCTTGCTTGCCGCCAGGAATGCTTTTTCAATTTCATCGCGGATGCCGCGGGGAAGGCTTCCCTGTCTCTCAAAGAGCTTTCGCTGTTCCATCTCGGTCACGTTGGCTTTCGCGGACTTTGATATTACTTCCCAGAACATTTTCACGAGGCATACGTCCCAGGGGTCATCCACGCCGATCGCGATCGCGTTAAACGGGTCGTCTTTCCTGGCGACCTCCTCCTTGACGCGCTCGACCACCGCCTCGACATTGTCGGTCACCACGTGTTCGCTGAACGCCTCGTTCTGCAGGGTATAGCCGTACTGCAGGATCCTCATTTCGCTTTCGTGTTCTTTCAGCCATTCAACATACTTGTGGGCCTCTTCCCCGAACCCTTCCAGGAGCGTTTCTGAATACGCCTGGGGCGTGATTATCTGGGGGCGCAGCGCCTTCATGCGGCCTTCGCGAACGCGGATCTGGTCCACGGAATCCATGAGCTGCGTCACCAGGTAATAGTTCAGCATGGTTGTGCCGAAGGTTTCCAGGTGTTTGGAAGGAAGCAGGACAACCTCCGTATTGTTGACCGCGTACCAGAAATCAAATGTTCGCTTATCAGTCATTACATCACCTTGCCCGGGGGCATGAGGGATCGAAAGCTATCATAAATGAGGCCTCAGGAAAGCAAAAAAGGGCGTTCACTCTGGTGCGGGGCCGTCCCGGGTGTTATCATTTTCGAAGTGAAAACAACTTTAATACGGGCTATTTGCGTGTTTCTCGCCGCTGCCTGCGCCGCCGAGGCCGGTGGCGGAACTTTCGAGAAGGTCGAGAAGCTGATTCCTGCACTCGGCGCAGGCAAATGGAAACAGCGCGAGAAGGCGCAGGACGACATTTTCCTGGCGTTCGCCGCGGACTCCGAACCGGCCGTCGCGGCCGTCGCGGTTGCGCTTGCAAGGGAAAGGGACCCGGAGATAAAGCTCCGGCTTGAAAAGATCCTGCACCGCATGGCGCCCGAACATGTGCGGACCGGTGAAAGGGGGTTCCTCGGAGTCAGCCTCGGAAAGACTGGCGGCCCGGTGAAAGTGGGAAATGAATTCTATGGTCCCGTCGACATTGTAGGTGTTCTGGCGGGCAGCGCGGCGGCGGCAGCAGGCATCTCGGCCGGCGAACGTATTCTGCTTATAGATGACGTGAAGTGCACCGCGTCAACTACCGTGGAAGACGCCGTGAAATATATTTCATCCCGCGGGCCGGGCGCAAAAGTGAAATTCGTGAACCTCACAGTCGACAAGAAGGTCAAGGCCAGGACGATTGTCCTGGGCGACAGGCCCCCGCAGCCGAACGATCCGCCCGAAGAGGTCGTGAAAGAGTTCATGATGTCTGAGTGGCTTAAGTCCGTTCAGCGCCGGGCAGCGCTCATGCTGGATGAAGGGCCTAAGGATTAGACTTGGGCCCGGCCTGGACCACCTCGATCTCAAAAAGGGAGAAGCCCCACTCGCTGTTGACCCGCTCGTTAAGCTCAAACATTATGTACCTTGCCTTGACGCCCTTCATCTTGCATTTGTCAACACGCGGCTCGGTTTTCGAGCCGAGGCGAAAGAAGTAATGTGCCGGCGTCCAGCCTTCTCCGTCTTCAGAGACAAGGATCTGGTACTTGGTGGCAAAAGCCGCTTCCCAGTGCATCCTGATTTCTTCAAGCGCCATCTCTTTGCCCAAATCGATCGTGATATGCTGCGGCGCTGAATATCCGCTCGACCATCGCGTCTTAAGGTCGCCGTCCACTAGCGCGTTAGCCCCGTCTTCTCCTTCGGTCTCTTTGCTGGTGGACGACACCGTCACCTTCGCGCCCAGTGCGGCATGCCTGATCTTTTGGAGAGGCCCGGCTTTCTTCTCCGGTTTCTCCTCCTTCTCGTCAGCAAGGCAGACCGAAGAAATCAGGATTGCGGCCAGCAGGATGTGTATAGCTCTCATGTACTGAATATAATGCGCCGGGCGCGTGGAATCAAGGGCGCAGGATTGCACAGTGCCGCATTTGACGGGTATTGACGGAGGGCAGGCGGGCGCGTAGAGTCTGCAGGATTGAACTGAACAATGGAGGTGGGTGATGGCAAGAGCATACAATTTCAGTGCGGGGCCCGCGGCGCTGCCGACATCGGTACTCGAGGAGGCGCAGAGGGACCTGGTTGATTACAAAGGCATCGGCATGTCCATCATGGAATGCTCCCACAGGGGCAAAGACTATGACGCGATACACCTTGAAGCCGAAGCCAACATTATGAAGCTCTTGAACCTTTCGGACGATTACAAGGTGCTCTTCCTCCAGGGCGGCGCCAGCGGCCAGTTCGCCATGGTGCCTCTTAATCTCCTGGGTGAGGGACAGACGGCGGATTACACGAATTCAGGCGCGTGGGCGGGCAAAGCGATCAAAGAGGCGAAGCTGCTGGGAAACGTGAACATCGCCGCTGACTGCGGCAATGAGATCCCTACGCGTGTGCCCGGTGTCGACGAGCTGCTGCTCACCGACGGGGCCGCTTACGTGCATATTACATCCAACGAAACCATTTCCGGCGCGCAGTGGAAGGTCTTTCCGAAGACCGAGTCCCCGCTCGTCGCGGACATGTCTTCGGACATACTTTCGCGTCCTTTCGACGCGAACCAGTTCGGGCTTATCTACGCCGGCGCGCAGAAGAACCTTGGCCCGTCTGGTGTGACGCTGGTGGTAATCAGGAAAGAGCTCGCCGAAAGGGCGCCCAAAGGGCTGTCCACGATGCTCAAGTACAGCACGCATATTGATGCCGGCTCCCGCTACAACACGCCGCCAACGTTCGGCATTTATATCCTCACGCTGGTGACCCGCTGGATCATTGAGCAGGGCCAGGAAAACCTCTACGCGCAGAATGTCGCCAAGGCAGGCAGGCTGTATGAGGCGCTTGATTCGAGCGCCTTCTACAAGGCCACCGCGGTGAAGGACTGCCGCTCCGACATGAACGTAACGTTCCGGCTGCCGAGCGAGGAGCTCGAGAAGAAATTTGTGGAAGAGGCAGCGGCCAATGGCATGAGCGGCCTGAAAGGCCACCGCTCCGTCGGCGGTATCCGCGCTTCGATCTACAATGCCTTCCCTGTTGAGGGCGTGGACGCGCTCATTTCGTTCATGCGGGACTTCGAGTCGAAGAACGGCTGACCCCGGGCGGGCATGCCGGAACGGGCTCCCTGCGGGAGGGGCGGAATCCCAGGGTTCTGCATTCCCAAGCTTCGTGCTTGATTTATGTGAGTTG
>JBFIFS010000074.1:0-11001 GCA_041602695.1 Kiritimatiellia bacterium | reverse complement strand
TTCCTGACGCTGTCGGCGGCTGTTACATGAAGGCAGCTGCGCGGCGGCACGACCTAAAGGGAGACTGCCAGGGCTGTTGGCGCAATGATTCGTGTTTCAGAACAAGGAGAACAGATATGAAGCGCAGCCGTAAACCATGCCGAAAGTGCCACGCGTGTGGCCTGAACTTCGGAGACCACTGCGGAATCCATCCTGACCCGAAAGCGATGTGGCATCATCGTACATGCCCGGGTTTCATGAACGACGAACTTCTCGCGGCGTTTGAAGCCGACCAGGAGAAGCATCGGCCCAACTACTCCAAGCAGCGCCGTCGCGAAGCGGCACGAAAGAGGGACACAGAGCCGCACTGGCAGGGAGTACTGCCATACGCGTACAGGTAGCAATAGCCTTTCCAACACAGTCAGTCGGGAAGCAGACGGCAGAGGTAAACGTTGTCAGACTTGGAAAAATTCAAAGCGTTCGCGGACAAATGGATTCCCGAACTGGCACAGGCAATCCGGGACGCCGACTTCTCAAGCTTCTGCCGTCCGTTTGATCCTGAGATGGACGATGATTTCTCGGAGCAGGAGTTCATCGAAAGCATCACCGAGGAGCAGGACGGACTGGGGTATCTGGAAGAACATAAATACCTCGGTCACGTCAAAGGCAGCCAGGAAAGATATCCCGGCTGTATCCGGTTCGTATATTCCGGCGTCTTTACCCAAAGCGAGGGCCTCATCATCTGCTGCGTCCACGAGCGCGATGGGCAGCTTTACATGAACGAGCACGTCTATTACTGGGATTGAGCACGCGAAGCTTGGCTTCGTGCTGGATGGTGCTGTAGAATAGCAGCCATGAACCTAGTCTTCCTGCCGGCCACTGAAAAGTCGGACGAAACTTACGGGCAGGCGCCCCACATGGTCCGCGGCTTCCCCGAAGCTGCCGTTCATGAAATCAAGTACCCGCAGCTGGTCTGGTATAACCAGAACGTCCGGAGCCAGGCGGTCGCGCAGATCCAGGCATTGGAAATAGGCCCTGTGGTTCTGTTCGGATTCAGCAAGTCCGGGCCGGGAGCATGGAACATTGCGCGCAGCATCCCGGAGCTCGTCGCCGCCACCATAATATTTGATGCCCCCATGGTTCTGCAGGAGCTGCCGATGTGGGGCGCGGAGAAGTTCTACGAGGACGACGCTGCGTGGCGGAAAGATTCGCCTGTTAACAGCATAGCGGAATTCAGGACGGCCATGCCTGACACCCATCGGCTCATATTGATCTCCGGCGAAGGCTGGCATGAGGAAATGGTACAGATGTCGGAAACGCTGTCGCGGGAAGGATGCCCGCACACATTCCTCTCTCGCCCGGACTTAAGGCACCACTGGGATTCCGGATGGATCGAAGAGGGCCTTCGCGCATTGCGAAGCTGAGCTTTTCGCTTTAAAAGGGTTTGCCTTTATGTTAGAACCTGTTCGCCGTCAGAACGAAACACATTACGAAAGGTGCCGCAATGAAAGCCAAGTTCTTCACTGTAACCGTAGTTTCCGCCCTTATCTGCTCAATATTCAGCGGCTGTGCCCTCCTCAGCGGCGCCACGGGCACGACAACCAGGGATGCCAACCCCGTCAATCAGCTCGGCCCTTACAGCGGCCTGAAGCACGCCGTGGGATGCAAAGACTTCTCGAACCAGGCCGGCTGGTCAGGCAAGTGGAACATGGGCAACAACCTTTCGATTATGCTGGAGTCCGCACTGGCCGCGACTGACCGCTTCGTACTGGTCGAACGTGAAAAGCTGCAGGACGTTATCGCCGAACAGGACCTCGCCGGCTCGGCAAGGGTTGCCGCGGCCAAGAAAGTAGCCAGGACAGGCCTTATCCGCCCCGCGCGCTACCTGGCCACTGGCGCGATCACGGAAATCACGGAGAACCAGTCAGGAAGCACCGGTGGGGTCTACATCAAGGGCTTTCGCCTGGGCGGATCCAAGGGCAAGGCACAGGTCACCGTAATCGTAAAGCTCATCGACACGACAACGGGCGAAATCGCGGCACAGCAGCGCGTGACCGGCGTCGCGGGCAAGGCCGGCATCAGCGTAGGCATGTACAAGAACGGCTACGGCGGCAACCTGGGCGGGTTCGCCAAGACCCCGGTCGCTGAGGCGGCACAGGACTGCATGAACCAGGCAGCCGTCTTCATAGCGAAGAAAATGGAGAGCATGCCTTTTGAAGGAGCTGTGGTTAAGGCCTCCGGCAAGACGGTCATCATCAACCGCGGCGAAGAGTTTGGAGTGGCAGTAGGCAAAGAGCTCGTAATGAAAACACTCGGCGACCTCCTTACCGATCCCGACACAGGCGCCATCCTTGGCCGCGAAGACGGCGAAGAAATTGGAAAGCTTAAGGTAATTAAAGTCGCGCCGAAGATGTCCTACTGCACGGTGACCTCCGGGGAAAAGAGCCCGAAGTCCGGTACGCCAGTATACGAACTGTAGGAAACAAATGGACGAGTACAGCCTGCTGGAACTGTTTAAGATCTTCGGGATGGCACTCGCGGTCGGCCTGCTGATCGGCGTTGAGCGCGAGCGCGAAAAGGCCGGATCATTTGCCGGAATCCGGACGTTCCCCCTGATAACACTCGCGGGCTGCATGGCGGCCATGCTTGAAGACATCTCCCTCAACTGGATCTTCGCCGCCGGCTTCCTCTCCATGGCCGCACTCGCGTTCAAAGCTTATCATTCTGACGGACAAAAGGGCATTACGACTCAGGTCTCGTCCCTGCTGGCCTATCTCCTGGGGGGGCTTGTCTGGTGGGGGCACGCTCCGATTGCTTCGGCCATCGCGGTCATCGTGGTGCTGCTGCTCTCCTCGAAGGAGCCAATGGAGCGCCTGGCAAAGCAGATCGGGCATCACGATATCATAGCCATAGCCCAGTTCGGCATCATAACCCTCATCATCCTGCCTCTCGTGCCCGACAAGACCTACGGCCCGCTGAATATCCTCAATCCGAACAAGATATGGCTGATGGTGGTCCTGATTTCAGCCATCAACCTGATAGGTTACGCGGTGTCGAAAATAATCGGACCGGGCCGTGGCATCGAACTTGTTGGTGCCGTTGGCGGCCTTGTCTCAAGCACTGCCGTTGCGCTGGGCCTGTCGAGAAAGAGCAAGTTCTTCGTCAAGAAACCCGAACCTTTCGCGATCGGGATCCTGCTTGCGTCGTGCATCATGTTCCCCCGCGTGCTGCTCGTTTCGTTTACCATTAACCGCAGCGTTGCTGTTCTTCTGGCGTACCCAATCCTCGCGGCAACAAGCGCGGGAGTTCTGGGGTGCGCGATTCTCTGGCGATTGCAGTCGCAGAAAGAAACAGAGCCTAAGGCGAATTCGAGCGAGGTGGGCTCGAAAAATCCGCTCGAGCTTACTTCCGCGATAAAGTTCGGGCTGCTGTTCGGTGTAATCCTCTTCATCGCGAAAGCGGCCAGCGTATATACGGGTGAGGCCGGAATCTACCTCTCCAGCATCGTTGCCGGACTCACGGACGTTGATGCTATTACCCTCTCGCTGAGTGACCTCGCCTCAACAACGCTTCAGCCCGTAACAGCGGCGCGCGGCATAATCCTGGCAACGGCCGCTAACACAGTAGTTAAGGCTTCGATCGTGTTTGTCCTGGCCGCACCAGCAGTAAGGAAGCGAGCGCTCCCGGTCTTCCTGCTGATCGGAGCGGCAGCGATCGCATCAGCGCTGATCCTTGAATAGCCTGTCGGCACCAGCCACAGGCCGCCCTCTGACTGCGCCAGCCGCGTACGACGGGAGGCTCTTATCCCAAGAGTTGCTTTGACAGAAGGCGCAGAATAAGCAGAATTGTCGGAAATTCGGAGGAAACCATGAACAGTGTTATGCAGCAGATCAGCGAACTGGGCGTTTTGCCCCTGATGACAGTTAATGATCCCGCGGATGCGGTCAAAGTCGGAGAGGCCCTGTTAAAGGCCGAACTGCCCCTGGCCGAGGTAACATTCCGCACGGACGCGGCGGCAGCGGCGATAGCGATGATGGCAAAGGAGCTCCCGGAGCTGCTGCTGGGGGCCGGCACGGTGCTTTCTACCGAACAGGCCGATAAGGCAAGGGATGCTGGCGCGAAATTCTGCGTCAGCCCGGGGTTCAATCCGTCAGTAGTCTCTCACTGCAACGCCATGGAGTTTCCTATCGCCCCAGGCGTCTGCACTCCAACAGATATAGAAGCCGCGATGGAGCACGGGCTCAACATCCTCAAATTCTTTCCCGCCGAGGCAATGGGCGGCCTGAAGACACTCAAGGCAATATCAGCACCTTACGGCAGCATCCGGTTCATTCCGACAGGCGGAGTAAACGAGCAGAACCTCCCGGAATATCTCCGTTTCGACAAGGTAATCGCGTGCGGCGGCAGCTGGATAGCTCCGAAAGACCTGATTGAAGGCGGCAAGTTCGACGAGATCACAAGCCGGGCCAAGGACGCCCTGGCAATAGCGAGATCGGCACGCAACGATGCCTGACGCACCGCACAACGCGCGGCAGGAAGCGGCCGGCATCATAGCCCGATGGCTCGAGCACGGAACCTACCTTGACCGCCTTATCACGCCGGACACCAGGGACCGGGGGTTCATCCAGGAAACGACCTACGGTATCGTTCGGCACAAGTCAGAGCTGGAATGGATAGCGAAGCGCCTGAGCCGCGGCAACCTGAAGCAGGCAGTGGTCCCCCACCTTCTCGTTGGACTCTACCAGATCTTCATGATGGACAATGTCGAGGAATACGCGCTGGTCAATGAAACCGTTGATGCCGTTCGAAACGCCGGCATGAAGGGGCTTACCGGCTACGTGAACGGAGTACTCCGCAGCGCCCTTCGACAGAAGGAAGAACTGCTCAAGGGGCTGGACCGCCAGAAGCTCGCGATAAGGCATTCACATCCCGAGCTGCTCATTAAACGCTGGACCGCCAGGCACGGGGAAGAGAAGTCGGCTGAGCTCTGCCAGTGGAACAACAGCCGGGCTGGCGTGACCATGCGGGTATGCCTGCAGAAGATCCCTATGGACGACATGCTCTCAAAGCTGAACGACGCGGGCGTGCCCTGCAAAAGGAACATTCTCATGCCTGATGACTGTATCGATATAGGGCACGGCCACAGGATACCGGACCTTCCGGGCTTTAATGAAGGACTCTTCATGGTCCAGGACGCCTCAACCCTGGTTCCCGTAAAACTGCTGGCGCCCCAGCCGGGCGCGCGCGTTCTCGATGCCTGCTCAGCACCCGGCGGCAAGACCATTCACATTGCAGAACTCATGGAAGGCAGCGGCGAGATCGTCGCCATGGACAACCAGAGGGACAGGCTGGCCGCAGTCAAAATGAACGCTCAGCGGATGGGAGTCGAGAACATCAAGACCGTCCTTAAGGACGCCGCCACACTCTCCGGCGAAGAGGCCTTTGACGCGGTTCTTGTTGACGCGCCCTGCACTAACACCGGAGTACTGCGCCGCCGCCCGGAAGCCAAATGGCGCTTCACTAAGGACTCCCTCCAGGACTCAGCGACTCTGCAGAAACGTTTGCTCGATTCATGCTCGAAGGCCGTCCGGCCGGCCGGCAGGCTCGTATACAGCATCTGCAGCATAGAGCCGGAAGAGGGCGAAACCCTTATCGAGCGCTGGATAAACAGCCACAGGGACTTCAGCGTGGTGAAGACGGAATATCTGCTGCCGCCCGGCAAAGGCAGTGACGGAGGGTTCTGCGCCCTGCTGTTGAGGAGCCGGGACTAATGAAGACCGTCTGCTGCGCCAACATGCCGTTCGTCGAGGAAGCCTTCAGCACGCTCGGTGAAACCGTGATCAAGGACGGTCGCCGGATATGCGCTGAAGACGTCAGGGACGCCGACATACTGGCAACCCGCTCGACCACTAAGGTGAATGCCGACCTGCTGGAAGGCAGTACTGTGAAGTTTGTGGGCACGGCTACCATCGGCACAGACCACATCGACGCCGACTACCTGGATAAGAAGGGCATCAAGTGGACTTTTGCCGCCGGCTGCAACGCGAACAGCGTGAGCGAATACATATGCGCCGCGCTGCTGCGGCTCGCCTTGCGCGGCGGATTCACCCTCGAAGGAAAGACGCTGGGAATTGTCGGTGTGGGGAACGTGGGGACCAAAGTCGCCGAGAAGGCCCCTGCCCTCGGCCTCGAGGTACTGCTGAACGATCCGCCCCGCCAGCGCGCGGAAGGCGGCGACCACTTCACCAGCCTGCGCGAGATAACGGAACGGTCAGACATAATCACTTTCCATGTCCCGCTGACGAAAGACGGCCCTGATCCCACATGGCATCTGGCGGACACCGCCTTCTTCCAGGGCCTGAAGAAGGGATGCATCTTCATAAACGCCTCGCGCGGGGCCGCTGTCGACACGGACGCGCTCATAAGCGCGATCAAAGAAGGCCCAGTTTCAAATACTGTCATAGACACCTGGGAAGGCGAGCCTGGCATCCGAACCGACGTCCTGGACCTTGCGGACATTGCGACCCCCCACATCGCCGGCCACTCCTACGAGGGAAAAGTCATGGGGACGGTAATGGTTTATCGCGATGCCTGCGCCTTCCTCGGACGGCCCGCTGACTGGGACTATGAGCCACTCCTGCCTGAGCCCGAAGTTCCTGAGATCACCATAGACTGCAGCGGCAGGTCGGATGAAAGCGTGCTCGATGAGATTATTTCGAAAGTCTATGACATTGAGGAAGACGACCGCAATCTCCGGGCCGCGAACGCTGACATGGCGCAGCGCTTCGACCGCTTGCGCAAGAACTACCGCATCCGAAGGGAATTCCGCTTCACAAAGGTCACGGCGCTGAATGGTTCGCTGGGCCTGCTGGAGAAGTTGAAAACTCTGGGTTTCACCTTGGCGGAATAGCGCAGCCAGGGAATCATGTTTCCCTTATGGGAGGGGCCGCAGCAGAAGGCACTGTCATCCCGAGCGAAACGCAGTGGAGTCGAGGGATCTCACGACACTCAGAGGCGGAGCTCATGGGTATCACCTCGTCGAAACCGTGAAAGCATCTGGCTGTGGGTGTCCCAGGTGTGAGGAATGCATGACATTCTGGCGCGAGATCCCTCGACTTCGCTCGGGATGACAGAGCAGGGGTACGCCGGGATGACAGAGCAGGGGTGCGCCGGGATGACGGAATAGGGATGCGCCGGGAGCGTAGCGGCAATGCCGTCCCTCCCCGGCAAATCCGGCCTAGATCTCTTTGAGGCCGCCGACGTAGTCGTTGTTCTCGTCGAAGACCTGAATAAGCGGCCGGTGGGCCGCCGCTTCAGTCTTCGGAATGTGGCAGAAAGTGAAGATGATGAGCTTATCACCCACGCCGCCCATGTGCGTGGTTGCGCCGTTCAGGCCGATGACCTTGGACCCGCGCTCACCGCTGATTGCGTAGGTCTCGAAACGTTTACCATTCGTGCAGTTCGCGACGAGAATCTTCTCATAAGGAAGGATATTCACCCGTTCCATGAAGTCGGGGTCTATGGTGAGGCTTCCCTCGTATTCAGGCTCAGCTTCCGTTACATGCGCAAAGTGCAGCTTTGCCTTAAGCATTATGACGTTCATATCGTCTCCTAACTATAAGCCTCAGCACAATAACAACGCCCCCGGATTATGCAAGTATGTAAAGAGTGTCTCGCACAGAGAACACGGAGAATAAGAGCGTTTCTGCTTCCGCCAGTTACTTTCCATTCGTTCCCGCACAGCGGGCGATGGAAAGTGTGGCCCCATGGACTGCTTTTCCCTTCTGGTGAAGAAATATCTCGCAGGCTTCTGCTGGATTCATGGACGACTGGTCATCCTGGCGTGTACTTTAGTACCGGCAGGATCCAGCAACCGTGAAGACGGCAGGAGACCGCGGGATGGTTTCTTCGCGGAAAAGCAACCCATCGGCGAAGCCGCCATTACCGATGACGGCTCCACCAGAAACTGTTCCGCTCTAGTCAATGATGCTGAGCTTGATCTCGTCAGAGTTGGCCTTGAGCTCCGGCGCGTACATGGCGTGTGCCCTGGTAGGCAGCGCGCTGAATTTGCCGGGAATTTCGGCCCTGAGCCTGTAAGAGACGCTGTGCTTTCCGCGCGCGAGCCTCTGGACAAAGAAGCATACCTTCTCGTCCCTGAACTCAACGTAGGCGCCCATCTCGTTCCCGTTGTAGCCGCTCCGTACCCCGACGGCCTCGAATCCTGCCGCCTTCATGTCTTCAAACACGAGGTACTCGTAATCGTTCTTGCTCTCTATCACCAGCTCCACTTCAACGAGGTCGCCGCTCTTAAGCGTCGCTCCGCTGTCCAGCTTCACCCGCTCGAATTTCTCGACTTTCTGGTCGACGGCCTGCCCCCGCGATCCCGATACCTTGATGGTCTTGTCGACCGGCACCAGCTTGTACACATCGCGGTTGACCTTAACTTCGAGCCCGGCCCTCGTTATGAAGTCCTCAAGCGTGAAGTTGGTCATATACGCGTTAAAGTAAACCGGACCTTTACCTGCCCGCTTGACTTCAACCGTCTGCTTGCCGGACTCAATCGCGTCACCCGCCAGCACCAGCTTGTTGTCGAAGCTGAACAGGTTCTCTTTGTTGATCTCGACCTGTTTATGCTTCCTGCCGTTCACGAGGACCTGCACAGTCATCTCCGGCGCATCTTCGCCGCTCGCCTTGAGGTAATCGGCCATTGCCTCCACGCAGGCGGCGGTATCACGCGTGGACTTCCAGTAAGTCGCGTGCTTCCTGTTGTTCAACAGGTATTTCACGAGCCGCGATGCCTTCTCCAGCTTTGCCTTGTCGAGCTGCCCGGCACCGTCCTTCATCGTCACGCTCAGGAGCTTGAGGTAGTAGGCGTGGGCCTCGTATTCGCTGCCGTACCAGTGCCACCAGTAACCTTCGTTGCCAAGCTCAAGCCACGCGCTCTGGTTCTCGTCGTCCTTGACAAGGAACTGCTCGATGTTCCGGATCAGCATGTCCCGCTTCTCAACATCCTCCACTCTGTGAAGAGCAATGCCGAACATCGCCTTTGCGTATACGCTGAGCGAGTTCCTGTCGCGATACAGATAGTTGCGCATCTCCTCATTATCGTCGCCGGCATCAACGAGGACCATGTATACAAAGGCGTCAAGGTTGTCGGCGTGCGGCTTTCCTTTCCTGCCTTTTGTAGACTCCCAGAGCTTGATCTTCTCGAGCTCTTCCTTCTGGTATTTCTTGAGCCATGATTCGCCTCGTTCAAGCACTCCGGGAACAATCGCAACGTCATTGGCTTTAGCAAGCTGGAGGCCGTGGACAACGTAGGCCGTAGTATGCGGATAGGAGCGCTCGCCCCAGCCTGAGAACCAGCCCCAGCCGCCGTCACCAAGCTGCATCGTTGTCAGCCTTCGAAGGCCGGCCTTCACCATTGCCGTCACCTCGGCTTCGTCAAACACGGGGTTGCGTCCATAGCGCTTCCACTGCGCGGCACGCTCCTTATCGTCGCCAATCTCCTGCGCGTTCAGGTTCGTTCGCTTCTCCTGTATGGCTTTAAGGTCCAGCCCCATGTCCTTGAGGACCTTCTGCGTAATGACAGTGGGCAGGAACCTGTTAAGCGTCTGTTCTGTACAGCCGTACGGATAATCAACCAGGTAAGGCAGCGCGTCGACCATGGCGCCCGCAAGCGTCGGCGAGTAGCGTACCTCAAGCCTGCTCTGCCCCGGCCTGCGCGCTTCGGGAATCACCATCTCGATAATCTTCTGCATGTCGTCGGGCCTGATGACTCCGCAGAATGACTCTGTCTTCAGCATCCCGTGCACATAGACCGGGAACGTCATTTCCATCGCGTCCGACTCTTCATCGGTCAGAGCGCTCATCCTGATAACAGCTTCGCCTTCCTTCACGACCTTCACGCGCCAGTCGACACGCTGTTCACCGCCGGCCTTGATATCTATCTCCTGCGTCAGGGTCGCCTTGTCTATCGCCTCCATGCAGCCGCCTTCCAGGGTCAGTACGGCTTTTACATTCTTACCGGTCTTCAGGTAGTTGTGGATATTGCCGGAGAGAACAACTTCATCCTTCTCGACGAAGAACCGCGGCGCCTGCAGCCGTACAATGACATTCTTCTTCGTCACGACTTCAGTTGTACCCTCGCCCACTACCGTGCCATGGCCCATTACCCATGTACGGACCTTCCATCCGGTCAGGTTCTCAGGCATGTCGCACGACACCGTCGCCACACCTTCCGCGTCAGTATTGACGGCCGCGACCCACAAGGCAGTGTCGGCAAACTGTTTCCGCACCGCCGGCTGCGCAGGCTCTTCGGCGCCCTGCCCGGGTGCACCGCCAGAGCTTTCTGCTTTAGCACTCTCCCGATCCAGCAGCATGTCCGACGCTTCCTCCATAGGAGCAGCCGCAGCTGTCATTGACAAAGGCGCCATGGCGTCTTTGACCAGCGCGTTGAGTGCGCCTCCCTTTCCGCGCCGCTCGACGCCGCGAGGCCCGCCTTCAGCATTCGATAGCGGTGTGATATTGCCGAATATTCCGATGTCCTGCATTCCCAGCTGGCCATCCAGGACCATGTTCCCGAAATGCCGCATAATGCTGTCACGGGTCTGGACATTGTGGCTGCGGCGCCATTTCCAGAAGAACTCCTTGATATCGCCCACATTGGAGCCGCCCGAAATATATTCGACCGAACGGTCATACATCGATACGACGGCGCTGCCCGCGTAGGGCCTCCCCATGGAGTCCGTCACCTTGAGCTTGATCTCTGCCTTTTCGCCGGGCTTGTATTCTTCCGCTGAAGGAAGGACCTCTACGTTAAGCACGCGCTTCTCGGGAGGAACTATGATTTCACGGGTCTCCGTAAACACCTTGCCGCGGCTGATCGTAAGAGCCTCAACGAAGAAGTTCGGCATGTCTTTCTTCGTGATCTCGATTTCCTGGGTAATGCTCTTGCCGACTTTCATATTATGAACCGTAGGGGCCTGGTAAACGCCGTTTGCCGGGCGCACAAAGAGAAGCACC
>JBFIFS010000073.1:0-11240 GCA_041602695.1 Kiritimatiellia bacterium | reverse complement strand
GCCGCATTCGTTGAGCTGTACCCATCTGTAAATCATCGAATTATGGGCCGGATCCAAAGGGCTTCGCTTCCATCGGAATACTACGACATGCTGCACGACGCTCTGGTTGCAGCCCGTTGCTACGGCTCAGCGATTGTGGCGAATTTAGGCGACATAGAGAATCCTGACATGATTGGTGAGGTCGCGGACCTTCTTCTACGGGGCGACGACATCCAGTGGGCATTATGTATGGGCATTTTTGAAAAACGCCTTCTTCTTTCGCTGCGAACTGTAGATCCGGAGAATAATGCAGGGCAGGTTGTCAGAAAGGTTGTCTGGGGCAAGGGGACGGGCGGCGGTCACGGCGCCATGGCGGGTGGACAGGTCAGTTTGGTGGAAGCCTCGCCGCCGGAAGTGCAGCGCCTTTCCCGGCTTCTCGTAAAGCGCTTTCTGAAGCAGACAGGAAATGAGGGCGCGCGGGCAGCAAGGCTTGTCAAGGCGTCTTCCTGAAGACCGCAACCGTTTCGAAGCTGGCTGTTCGGGGAAACATGTCGAAGATCTTAAGAGATTCGATCGTGTATCCCCCGGCGATGAGTTCCTTCGTGTCCCGTGCCAGCTTGTCCGCGGCGCAGGATATATAGAGAAGCATGTCCGGGGTGTCACGCTTCAAGAGGGTCATCAACTGAGGATCGAGCCCCTTGCGCGGGGGGTCGACTATTACCGCACTGCCGCGAAGGGAGCGCAGCGCACCCAGTATTGTCTTTAACCCCGGCGCGGCCGCGGCGCAGATAAAATTAGCGTGTCCCGGGCAGAGGCGCCTTGCGTTCTTCGTCGCGCAATCCACAGAGCGCTGATCGATTTCCACTCCGAAGACGTTCGGGATTCCTGCTTTAGCGGCAGCAATCGCGAACAGGCCTGTTCCAGAGTAAAGGTCGACAACATTTTCAGGTTTCGCTTCGCTGATGCATCGGACTGTGTACTCCGTTAAAGCGCTGCTGACCCTGGGGTTTACCTGCGCGAAGGAGGCAGGAGGTACGATCATCTCCCCAGCATATGTTGACTCCGTCAGGTGAGGCCCTGAAGGCAGAGGGGTCTGCCAGAACTTCATGCCGTCGATTTCAGTGTGCCTGAAAACAAGGTCCGATTCCCCATCCGCAGGTTCGGGAGCGGCCTGTATAGCTTCTCCGATGCTTGGGCATGCGAGTTTGCAGTCTGATATTGGAATAACGCTCTTGTTATCGGCCGAATAATATCCCCAGCCGCCGGATGAAGCAGGGTGAAGCGTTATCTTGTTCCTGTACCGTTCGTTGATTGGAGATGGCTCAGCTTCCAGGGCAGGAAGCGTATCGAGTTTTGCTATGCGGGTGAGAAGGTCAGACAGTTGTTTCTTTTTCAGCTCCACTTCCGTTTCGTACGAAGCATGCCTGTACGCGCAGCCGGGGCAGTATTTCGAGTCCGAACAGCCATTTTCGGGGTGCAGTGAATAGGGGCAGTCGTTTTCAATTCGGGACAGAGACGCCTCCACAATGCGCACCGGGAGTGCTCGGCAGAATCTTTTGGAGCTGCTGGTTATTTCGACATCAACGATTTCGCCAGGCAGTGTGCCCGGTACAAAAATAACTTTACCCTCGTGACGGGCGACTCCGTCGCCGCCAAAGGCTACATCATCAATTTTCACATTTATGGTTGGCATGAGGCGATATTATCAGGCGATGCGCGCATAGCAAGCGCATCGCGCTGTTAATCAGCGGCATGGCGCAGTTTTCTGCCCCTGAGAGCCGTGAGGATCTCCTCGCGCGCCGCGTTCCACGCCTCGAACGGGTCGACAACTTTGTCAATATGCCTCATCCGGTCAGTGGCCAGCTGGCTTGCGAGCCGGGATTTCGCCGGATCTGAGGACTCCTGTGGTGGCTTTAGCGAGGGGTGCCGTCTGTGGTGAAACTGCCTGTCAAGGGCGCCTCCGATGGGGGGCAGGCTCATCAGTTGATCCGCATAAGATTCGCTGCACGCCTGTTTTACTGTTTCAATGCCAACGTAATCTCGACCCTGCTCGGCAATGCGTTTTAGGCAAAGCCGGCAAATTGAGTTCAGGTTACGGGGATTTCTATTTGAAGACGAGATCCATATCGCGTCGATAGCTTCATCCGAGAACGGCGAGGCAGCACTGTGCCCGGCCTTACGCAATCGGTGTTCGATGTAGGACTGCATGCTCTCCCGTGTCTGCAATTCCTCGGTTTTGCAATGCACGCAGATCCTTTCGAAAAGGGACCTGATGTTTGCCGTATCAAGTGTCTCTCTGAGTTCGAGCGGCCCAGCGATAACAAATGTTGCATTGACCGGTGAGCCGTCCTGGGTAATCAAGGAATGAAGCGATGCAAGGTCACTGACCCCAGTGGCAGCAAAGTTGTCTATTATGACAACTGCACGCCGGCGTTCACAGCGGATTGCGAGTACGGCGGCACGGAATGCTCGTGCGTAGTGCTCGAGACCCTGCTTGCATATTGTTCTGTTCTCGAGCTGCCCGACTATTTCCCTGAGGAGGGGAGGGAAGGTGCGAGCCGGATTGTTTACGAAAGCTACCTTGTGGCATTGTGGGTCCAACTGCTCCACAACTCGTTTGAGGCTGGTCGTCTTTCCAGTGCCAGATGCGCCGGTGAGAACTACCAGGGATTTCTCCCTGGCAACGGCCGACATGATTTCGGACACCGGGTCCACGCCATCCTTCGGTGCGAAGTAGAACTTTGGTTCCGGCTTGTTCGTGAATGGGTCATTTTGTAGCTCGCAACATTCTCTTTTCATGATCGTGCCTCCTGTTTGAGTAAGGAGCATTTAGTAGACCATGAATATTTCGGAATCAGCAGTTTGGATGCTGTGATGCAATCTAGAGGCTGTATTTCTTTAAAATACGCGAATATGACTTTTTATCAACCGACCAGACTTTCGGCGGGGCATTATCAGAAATGAGAAATATGCACCTGCCTTGCAACTATCCTTCTAAATGAGAGAGGTAAACAGGCGTGTTAGTTCGGCATAGTCGTTAACTACATAGTGCGGCTTGACTTCAGATTTCTCGATATCATCACGATTGGAGATACCGGTCAAGATCATGGCTGTTTGCATTCCGGCCCTGATACCGGAAGGAATATCGGTTTCAATGTTGTCACCTATGGCGAAAGTTTCGCCTGGTTCCACGCCCATATGGCGTGCTGCTATTTCCAGTATCATGGGTTCAGGCTTGCCTATGACCGTGGGTTTCGTGGCACATCCCACCTCGATTGCCGCGACAATGGAGCCTGTCCCGGGGATGATCCCGCCATCCATTGCAAGGCCGTGGTCTGGGTTGGTTGCTATGAATTGGGCTCCTTTCTGAATGAGAAGACATGCGGTCTTCATCTTCTCGTAAGTGAAGGACCTGTCGAAGCTGACGATGACGTATTTTGGGTTTTCTTCGGTGATGGTGTATCCCCGCTCAAGCAGGATCTTCTCAAGCCCGATTTCACCTATAATGTATACGGGGGAAGGTTCTAAATAGTCAGCTGTAGCCTGGGATGAGGTCAGGATGTCGGCGGTATCAGCTGTGATTCCCATTTCGTTAAGCTGCTGCGCTATTGTTTCCGGGAGGCGGTTCGCCCTGTTAGTGACGAAGAGGACCTTTATATCTCGCTTCCTCAGGAATCCGATAAAATCCGCGGCCCCATCGATGGGGTCCCGTCCCAGATAGACGGTTCCGTCGAGATCAAGAGTTACTGCCTTAATCATCTGTGTTCTCCAAAATCCAACAGCCGGAACAGCAAAGAAAAAGGAGCGCCCAGCTGTTTTGCTATGATGAGGGGTGATTGCAACACATAGCTCAATAACTGTCAAACAGAGACAACGCAGATGATGAAACTGTTTTGATATAACGGATCTTGTGATAAGTTGAACGCGAGTATTTTAGATGAAAGGGGGAGGTTATGAGCGACAACATGTATCTTGGCATTGACTCGAGCACGCAGTCACTGAAAGCCGTGCTCATGAACGATGATCGCCGGATTGTTTCAGATATCAGCGTGAACTTTGATGCGGACCTGCCTGAGTTCGAAACCAGGGGCGGAGTGCACAAGCAGCGCGACGGACTCACCGTTACTTCGCCGGCAGTCATGTGGGTGAAGGCACTCGACCTCCTCCTCAAGCGAATGAGGGCGGCGGACGTTCCCTTCGAGAAGATAGCTGCGGTTTCTGGGTCGGGCCAGCAGCATGGGACTGTCTACCTGAAGCCCGGCACGGAGAAAGTGCTTTCCGAGCTGAACACGAGGGAGCCTTTGGCGGGGCAGTTGCTGAGCTGTTTCGCTGTCCAGGATTCGCCAATATGGATGGATTCCAGTACAGGTGCGGAATGCCAAGCACTCGAGGATGCGCTGGGCGGGGCGCAGGCCGTTGCTGATCTGACCGGCTCGCGCGCCTATGAGCGGTTTTCCGGCAACCAGATCGCGAAGGTCTCCAGGACTAACCGTGACGGGTATGCTGCATCGGAAAGGATCGCGCTCGTGAGTTCCTTCATGGCGACTCTATTCGCGTGCAAGTATGTTCCTGTAGATGTCAGTGATGCTTCGGGAATGAACCTGATGAACATCCGTTCAAAGGAGTGGGACGAAAAGGCTCTTGATGCTACGGCGCCTGGTTTGGCCTCAAAGCTGGGGCAGCCGCAGGTCTCCCACAAGGTTGCCGGCAGGATAGGAAAGTATTTTGTAGAGAAATACGGGTTTAACCCTGAATGTGCCGTAGTCACATTCTCCGGTGACAACCCATGCAGTCTTGCAGGTCTTAGACTGGAACATGTTGGTGACGTGGCCGTCAGTATGGGGACAAGCGATACGATGTTCGGCGCTTTGGCTGAGCCTCGGCCTTCGGCAAGCGAAGGCCACATCTTTGTGAATCCGATTGATCCGTTGAGCTACATGGCGATGATTGTCTACACGAACGGGTCCCTCATGCGCGAGGAAGTTAGGGACCGGTCCGCTGGGGGGGATTGGGAAAAGTTTGGGGCGATGCTTGATTCAACAGAACCTGGCAACGGCGGCAACATCGGCTTCTTCTATCGGGACCCGGAAATCACGCCGCCTATCATGAAGCCGGGCCAGTTCTGTTTTGACGCTGCTGGCGAGAAGGTTCGCAAGTTTGATCCCGAGCGGGAAGTCCGGGCTGTTGTCGAAGGGCAGTTCCTTTCTATGCGCCTGCATTCCGCTAATGTAGGAATCGAGCCGCAGCGAATTCTTGCTACCGGTGGGGGCTCGGCCAACAAGGGCATCCTTAAGGTAATTTCGCAGGTCTTCGGCGTTCCTGTTTATGTTGGGGATGCCACGAGTTCGGCAGCTTTTGGAGCCGCCTACCGGGCCCTGCATGGCTACGAGTGCGAGAAGCGTGGCGAATTTGTGCCTTTTGCTGAAGTCATGGAGGGTGCGCCCGGCTTTACCAAAGCGGTGGATGGTGAGAAATGCCCGGTTTATGACGACATGATTAAGCGGTACGCTGAGCTCGAAAAGTCGGTCATTGATGAATCTGCCTAGTGTCTGTCGAAGAATTGCATATTTCTCGACAATCAGACACTTGACATATACGGCTTTCTGGGTAATCTTTCAGCCTTCTATTGATTCCGGCGTAGCTCAATGGTAGAGCGGTTGGCTGTTAACCAATAGGTTGCTGGTTCGAGCCCAGCCGCCGGAGCCACTCAACACTCGTCGCAGGATACATGTTTGCACTTCGCTCTGCAGCGTCAGAGCTCTCAGCGCGAAGACTGGAGGGAGCAGCGACGCAAGGTCTTACCTTTGACTGTCGATATACACGTTGTCGGCGTCGCTTAATTTGTCCAGAGGAACCGGCATTGTGCTTCCGTTATTCGCCTTGAGCACAGCTTTGCCGTCCTTCACTTCAAGCAGGGAGGCGCTGAGTTTGCGCCCGCCGATGTCGGTCCAGATACGATAGCCGCGATCGGTGGCTCTCTTTACGTCGCCGGTGTTTATTGTCTTCGCGCCCCCGCTCGCGGATGAGCCTGAAGAGGTGGCTGTGCCAGTGCTTATAAGGAGCTCCGCCATCAGTTTGCCCATGCCTTCCCCGACATTCATGTAGGTTTCCCCGTTGCCTCCGTAGTGACTGTTCGCGCTTCCTCCCTTGCAGACCGGGTTGGAATAGAATGTCCAGACGTTGCCCTTGAATTCCGGATATTTGCCCGTGGTTCCGTCAACTGCGAGCTGGGCGTCGCAAATCTGGGCGCCCTTCTTTTCATGGCCCAGTGTGGCAACGACGAATGGCGCGTTCGGTGCATCAAAATCCTTGCGCAAGGATTTGATCAGCTGAACAAGATTTTTTTCGTAGAAAGCCTTATGCGCGGCGTTACCACCATCCTTGGCGCCCTGCCAGAAACAGAAGCCGGCCACCTCGTAACCTTTGGCGCCGGGATAGTACTTGTCCAGGTTCTCGAGCACTTTTTTGGCAGCTGCTGTGTCGCCGTCATACTGGCACCCCGCATACCAGCCGTCCTTCATGCTGCCGCCAGTATCACCCTTGGGGTTATCGCCTGTCCCCCGGTAGCCAGCCTGCAATTTTCCGCCGTGCTCATAGGCCTCCGTCCCCGGAGGAAGCAGGTCCCAGCCCAGGCTGCGGTTCCCGATACATGCCTTTAAAATCATCACAGGCGCGTCCACAACCTCTCCTACGTAGTAACCGATACCGATCTCAGGCCCGATCTGGTTCTTGCCCTTACCTCCATCGATTCCAGTTCCAGCGCTGAGCCAGTCGTTCAGCTGATCCTTGGCGGGGCTGTTTCCCGAGGCCATGACCCTTACGTTGCGGACATCTTTACGGACTGTCCAATTGCCGGCTTCATCGACAAGGTACGGATATTTTTCGGCAGCAACTGCTTTGACCTGGGCGGTCTTTCCAAAGCCAAGCATGTTTGACTGTCCCAGAAGAATGAAAACTTTGACCTTCTTGCTCATATCTGCAGGCTTGCCGTCCGGATCTGGTAACGGATCGGGTATTGCAGCGTGAAGGGTTAATACCGAGCACACCAGTGCCGCTGTGATTACTACGCGGTTCTTTCTGCTTTTAATCATTTGGTAACTCCTTTGTACTTAATCACGTTCAGTCGAGTCTAGCGCCCTCGAATCCAAATTTGAAGAGTATAATTCATAGGAAAACATATCTGTTCTTATCAGGTTTTGTGCCCTTGTTGTTGATTGTGCCATGCGCTAAGCTATCGCATCCACAGAGACCGAACCACGGTGATAGCAGGCACGTTTCAGTCAATTTAATTAAGTGACGAAAGGGAGTTGGCGAATGAGCAAGGATACAGACGACGTAAAGGCAGTCGAGCAGCTAGGCGAAGCTCGGGACACGATAGTTAAGGAAGTTCGCAAGATCATCGTTGGGATGGAGGATGTCATTGATGAAATGATGATCGCCATCTTCGCGCGCGGCCACTGTCTCCTGGTGGGTGTGCCCGGGTTAGCGAAGACGCTGCTCGTCAGCTCCCTCGCAAGAACTATGTCCCTTTCGTTTAAAAGGATTCAATTCACGCCTGACCTGATGCCTTCTGATATTACAGGCACAGAGCTCCTGCAGGAAGACCCTGAGACGCACGAGCGCCGCTTCAAGTTCCAGAAGGGTCCGGTGTTTACTAACCTGCTGCTTGCGGACGAAATCAACCGTACTCCGCCGAAGACACAGGCGGCCCTGCTGGAAGCGATGCAGGAAAAGCGCGTCTCATCCGGCGGTGAAGACTACAAGCTCGACGAGCCCTTCTTCGTGCTGGCCACCCAGAACCCGATTGAGCAGGAGGGTACGTACCCGCTGCCCGAGGCGCAGCTCGACAGGTTTCTCTTCAACATCATGGTGAAATACCCGAGTAAGGGTGAAGAGCTTGATATCATGCGCAGCGTGACCACTGACGAAGAGCCGGAGGTCACGGAGGTCGTAGACGGCAAGACCATCCTTGAGTTCCAGCATCTGGTGCGCCGCATACCCGTGGCTGACCACATCTTCGAATATGCCTCGGCGCTGGTCAGGGCGACGCGTCCCAATGAGGCGGATGCGCCTGAGTTTGTTAAGAAGCTGATGGCCTGGGGTGCTGGTCCTCGCGCTTCCCTTAACCTTATTATTGCCGGTAAGGCACGTGCGGCGCTCCGCGGCAGGAGCCATGTGGCAATTGAAGATATCAAAGAACTTGCGTTGCCGATCCTTCGGCACCGAATTATTCCTAATTTCGCGGCGCGATCAGAAGGCATGACGTCCGACACGCTGGTGGAGAAGCTGCTGGCTGAGATTCCGGCCGATGAGAAGCTGTACGAAAAAGGGAAGTAATCAGTGAACAGTAATCAGTCATCAGCAAAGAAGGGGGCGGAAATCTCTGTGATCGAACTGATAACTGATCACCGATAACTGCTAACTGATCCATGACCGATCATCTGCCACAGACCTTTTACCTGGAGCCGGAGCTTCTTCAGAAGCTTGGCGACCTGGAGCTGGTAGCGCGCGAAGCTGTTGAGGGCCTTCGCGTTGGCAGTCATCGCAGCCCGCTGAAGGGATTCAGCACGGAGTTCGCCCATCACAGGCAGTATTCGCCGGGTGATGCCATTCGTGACATCGACTGGCGCGTTTACGGTCGGACCGATCGGTACTACACGAAGCTTTACGAAGCAGAGACCAACTACGACTGCTACCTCTTGATGGACGCCAGTTCGTCTATGACCTACGGATCGGGCAAGGTCAGCAAGCTTGAGTACGCGAAGTTCCTGGCGGCCACACTTGCGTACATCGTGCTTAAGCAGCGCGACTCTGTGGGGCTGTCAGTTTTTGACTCAGAGGTACGCGCATATCTGCCGCCGCGTTCTGCGATGGGAATCATTCTTCAGATTGACCGCATTCTCAAGAAAGTAAACTCCGAGCCAAAGAACACGATCGCCCGTCAGCTGCACGACATAGCGCTGATGCTCAAGCGCCGGTCCTTTGTAGTGGTGATATCTGATTTCTTTGCCGATGTTGAGAACGTCATGGCAGGACTCGATCATCTGCGCTTCGACGGTCACAACGTTGTTGTTATGCATACGCTCGATCCTTACGAGATGGAATTCCCATTCAAGGGAACGTGGCGTTTTGAGGGCCTTGAGAACGAAGAGCCTCTGACGACCCAGCCGGAACGCATCCGCGATGATTACCTCGAAAGCTTCAATGCGTTTATGAAAGAGTTCCGCGCTGGCTGCATTGGATCTAACATCGACTACACATTGGTCGATACTTCCCGGCCGCTTGATGGAGTTCTGACTGAGTTCTTTCATAATCGCCAGTCGACACTGGTCCAACCCTCAGCAGGGGCCAGATCGTGAAGAAGTCATCAGTTATCAGTTATCAGTTATCAGCGGAAATGAAGAGAGAGGGCTTCTTTCTGATTACCGATCACCGATCACTGATTACTGGCCGACGTCCAGGAGAGGAGTCGGCATCGTGAGTTATCTGAATCCACTGCTCCTTCTCGGCGCTATCGGGCTGTCACTGCCGATCCTGGCGCATATGCTGAATCGATATCAGGTGAAGCATACGGACTGGGCGGCGATGCGGTTCCTGAACAGGAGTGTGCGTGTTCGCTCGCGACAGCTGCGGGTCAGGGACATCATTTTGCTGATTCTGCGCTGCCTGGCGCTGCTCCTGATAGTTTTCGCGATAGCCAGGCCTGCAACGAAGAATTCTGAGAGCATGCTTGCTCCCCTTGGGGAGCAGCGCGCGGCTGTGATTATTGCAATAGACGCTTCCTTTAGTATGCAGCAGGGCGAAAAGGGCGTCACGCGGTTCGATGCTGCGCTTGAAAAGGTTGATGCGATCGAGGAGGGGATAAGGCCGGGCGATCCGGTGACAGTCCTGCTTCTGGGTGCTGAGCACAGGATTGTGGCGCGGAATGTCGCCTTCGATCCGGAAACCTTCGAAGAGCTGCGTGACTCCATGGAGGTGACCACTGAGTCGCTGGATATCGACAGCCTTCCCCGGCTCCTGAAGGGGTTGCTCCCCGAGATGAAGGCACCGCAGAAAGAGATCTACATTATCACTGACATGCAGGCGAAGGACTGGAAACCGCGTTCCGCCTGGCTGAATGATTCCTTTAAAGACCTAGCAGAACACGCATCGGTATTTTTGGTCCCTGCTGAGGGAGGGACGGAGAACCTCGCGATAACGGGGCTTGAGCTGGTTTCCGGCGTACTTCGTAAGGGGACATCGGCTCGCTATCGTGCGACGGTGCGTAACTGCGGCACTGTTGTGGCAGAGCAGGTGAGGGTGAGCGGTCGAGTTAACAACATAAGCGCGGATGTCAAAGTCATACCTTCAATTGCGCCCGGCACAGCGGAGTCTGTATCCCTGTTTCTTCAGTTCAGTGATCCCGGTCCCGTCCGCATTGTTGCGGAGGCCGAGTGGCAGCAGGACAAGCTGGCAGTTGATAATGTTCGCCGGGCCGTCGCAGTTATCCGGGACAGGGTGTCCGTGCTGTGTGTTGAGGGCTCGTCAGACGGTGATGGTGGATCAGGCGGTCTTATTGCTGCTGCCCTGCGGGCGCGGGGTAACAGCGACGACCAGGATGACCTTGAAGTGCAGTCCGTTTCCTGGGTTGACCTGCCCGGGCAGGACCTCAAGAGATTTGACGTCGTGGTGTTATCTGATGTCCCGGACATCACTGAGGAGCAGGCAAAGGCCCTCGAGCAGTATGTCCGCAAAGGGAATGGGCTAATCTGGTTTGGCGGTGAGTATGTTAAGGCCAATGTCTGGAACCAGCGTTCGGCGCTGGAGGGCACGCCCCTGCTTCCTGCGGTCATCGAGCGCCAGATGCGCACGAGCGATGCCATGGGTATAGGGCGCTCGCTGGACCCGTCGCTGACTGACCATCCGGTGTGCCGCCCTTTGTTCTCGCTTCCCGAAGACCTGCTCAGTGAGACGCGCTTCCGTATGTTGTTGCGCGTGAAGCCGTCCTCGACGGCAGCCAAAGTCCTTACGCTTGCCGGCAGTGATGCGCCAGTCCTGATAGAGCACGCGCTGGGTCGTGGTCATGTTTTCATGTTTACGACATCGGCGGGACCGGCCTGGAACAATATGGCAGTAACGCCCGTTTTCCCCATGCTGCTCCAGCAGATGGTGACTTACCTGACTGCGCGTGAGTTCGAAACACCTCGGCTTGTAGGTGAATCGCTTTCCCTGTCCTATGTTGATGAGCCGGACGCCGCCGACGCTGTCTTTGATTCCCCGTC
>JBFIFS010000072.1:0-11264 GCA_041602695.1 Kiritimatiellia bacterium | reverse complement strand
TGATGAAACGCTGGCCTGGGGTCGTGAAATGCTTCGGTCATATCGCCCTGACCACATATCCACAAAAGATTACAGATGGCGTTATGTTGCAGCTGTGAGGAGTGATATCAGGTACGGGTCACAGTACAACAAGTTCGACAAACCCGAACTGCAGTTTTTCCAGAACATACTGATGAACGGCGGCGTGTGCGGACGGCGGGCGTTCTTCGGGCGCTTTATACTCCGGGCTTTCGGTGTTCCCACCACGGCGCGGCCACAGCCCGGACACGCAGCGCTGGCTCACTGGACGCCTGATGGGTGGGTAGTCTGCCTCGGTGGGGGCTGGGGTGCGGGCAGTACGAAGGGCCGCTACAAAAAGGACCTGGATTTCCTGGCGAATACGCAGGCCCGTGAGGTCGATGAGAAGTACCCGCAGGTAAAGCGCGCTCAGTGGATAGGCCGCACTGAAGGTGAGCCTCCGGTCTACGGACTCGAGTCCGGGACTCCCGAATTCTGGCATGGTATCGCGCTTTACACGCAGCGCGGCATTATTGAAGAGGCCGAGGCCGTCGCCCTTGCAGCAGTGGGTGAGGACATTGGCGAGGCGAACGAGACAAAGGAAGAGGTCGAGATCGTTGAGGCCGAGATATCGGATGAGGACAAGAGGGTCGTAATCGCAAAGGACGGCTCTATTACGATCCCTGCCGCTTCCTGCAGCAGTCCAGCGAAGAGCACGGGAAAAGTCATCTTCATGGACAGTAACCTCGGAGGTAAACAGCTTCACTACAGCCGAACGGGCGCGGCGCAGGACTTCGAATACACGTTTGAGGCGCCTGAGGCCGGCACGTATCTCATTACGGCTCGCATCGCGTCACCAACGGGTGACCAGCACCTGATGATCCGTGCTAACGGGGCGAAAGAGCCGGTCGACATGGAGATTCCGCTGACAACGGGTCTCTGGGGGAAGACGGAGCCGGTTGAGATAAAGCTTCAGAAGGGGAAGAATGTCCTGCAATGCTCACGCGCCGGCGAGAATATCAGAGGCGTGTCGATCAGGGACTTTACGCTTACGCCCAAGGGTTAAGCAGGTTCCAGAAATAGGCTGCAGGGACGAAACACCGTCTGGGTTGAAAAGACGCGACGCGTATCGCTTGTCATCACGCCTGTGGTGCATGCTTTCCCGGCTTGGCGCGGGGGTAACCTACAGCTAATATAACAGCATGAGTAAGAAGATCTCGACGTCGGCGCGTAATCAATTTGCATGGGTGTATCTGATGGTTTTCCTGTCCGGGTTCGCTGGGCTGGTTTACCAAGTCCTCTGGATGAAGCAGCTTGGGTTTCTTTTCGGAAACACTTCTCATGCGGCTGCGTCGACTCTCTCAGCTTTTTTTGCCGGACTTGCCGCTGGCAGCTGGTTTTGGGGGCGGAGATCTAAGGCAACGTCAAATCCCATGCGGGTATACGCCGGCCTCGAGATTGGGATCGCCGTTACGGCCCTGCTTTACTTCGCAGTGCTGGGCCTGTTCTATCTGGTCTATCCGTATCTTTACCGAAGCGACCTTTCAAAGGCATTAATGCTAGGAGCGAAGTTTGCCCTGGCCCTGTTGCTGATCTTTCCTCCCGCATTCTTCATGGGGGGGACGATTCCCATGATCGGCCAGGCTGTCATCAGGCGAAGGGATGAGTTTGGTGTCAGGGCAGCAAGGTTATATGGTGTAAACACTCTTGGCGCGGCCCTGGGCGCGTTCTCGGGAGGGTTCTTTCTAGTTCGGTTACTCGGGTTTCAGCTGACCTGCCTGGCAGCTATGCTGTTAACCGTTACGGTGGCGGTCATCGCATTCGCGCTGGCGAGAAACGAGGGCAGTACGTTTGCCCGCGAGGATGATAAAGATGGCGCAGTCCCGGGAAACAACGAGCCCGGCTCACGCCGCATTTCGCTGGCAGTCCTAATGACGTGCTTCCTTTCGGGTTTCGGAGTCCTTGCACTCGAAGTGCTATGGACTCGCCTTCTTGCCCAGGTACATACGAACTCAATCTACAGTTTCTCTGCCGTGCTTGTAATAGTGCTGGGGGCGCTTGCGCTCGGCGGAATGGCATCAGCCCGCCTTGCCCGCATGCCCATCTCTCCCATGAAGACTCTGTCTGTGTTGCTCTTGCTCGGCGGCGTCTCGGTCGTGATTTGTCCTCACGTGTTCATGTCAGTAACGAATGGATTCCAGATGCTGAATACGGGTGTGTCATTCATTGCCTACACGCGCGGCCTTTTTGCAAAGGGCGCACTTATCATAGGGGTCCCGGCCTTCTTCCTCGGCATAGTGTTTCCGTTTCTCATGAAGACCGAGGAAAGAAGAGTGACAGATCCCGGCAGGAGCCTCGGATTCCTCTCCGCCATAAACACAGTGGGGGCGATCGTGGGTTCGCTGCTGTGCGGTTTTGTGATGCTCAAACACCTCGGAATGTGGCGGACCATGCAGTTGATGGCCGCACTGTATTTGGCCTGCGGAATGCTTATGCCTGTGGGTTTCAGGAAGTTCGGCATTGTGGTGAGGTCGTTCGCCGCCATCGCGATGATTTTGCTGTTTACCGGCCTCAGTCCAGCAGAATTCAGGGTGACCAGTCGAGACCCGAACCGTCCGCCGGAAGTCCTGCTGGAGCAGTGGGAAACAAGTGACGGCACAGTCACTGTGGTCCTCAATGAAGTTGACGGCTGCCTGATAAAGATGAATTCCAATTACAGGCTTGGCTCGACAGGAGCCGCATGGCGGCAGCATTTTCAGGGCAGGATTCCTCTTCTGCTGTACCCGGAAGCAAGGAGCGTGTTCTTTCTGGGCATGGGTACCGGAATCAGCGTCGGAGGCGCGCTTGATCCGCGATTCAAGAATGTGAGTCGAGTTGTTGCCTGTGATCTCGTCCCTGAAGTTGTAGAAGCGGCGAGGAAGTATATGACGGGCACCGTGGCAGCAGCGGGGGGGCAGAGCGTCGACTACACGAGTGGCCTTTTTGAGGACGACAGAGCTGCGATTATTGTCGAGGACGGCAGGCACTACCTTATGGCGGGCAGGGAGCAGTTCGACATCATCAATGCGGATCTGTTTCTTCCATACAGGAGCGGGGCGGGCAGCCTCTACAGTCGCGAGCATTTCCAGAACGTAAGAGCCAGGCTGAGTCCGGATGGGATATTTGTTCAGTGGCTGCCCATGTACCAGCTGACGGATACTGAGTTTGGTACGATTGCGCGGACGATGCTCGAAGTATTCGACAACGTTTCGGTCTGGCGCAACCATTTCAAGCCGGGCCAGGAAACGCTGGCGCTTGTGGGCCATAATGGAGAAGCCGGGCTCCCGGCGGCGCCTGAGGCTGAGGGAATGGACCGCGGTGAAGACGTGGCAGGCCTTGATCCCATGACAATCGACAGGCTGGACTTGACTTATGATGAGCAGACGGCCCTGATCTTCTACTGCGGAAACCTGACGGCTTCGAAGGACGTTTTCGGGAAATATCCTGTCAACACGGACGACAAGCCGATAATAGAGTATTCCTCTCCACTGTCCATGCGGAAGAGGGTGGATGGTTACGTCCCCACTCTTGTCGGGCCGAGATTCCTCGCGCTGGTGGATGGAATCATGTCACGCTGTCCGCCGCAGGAAGATGCGCTGCTTCGAAACAGAACCGCGGAAGAGCGCAGGCTGGTAAACGCCGGGGCTGAGCTGCACAGGTTCTGGGTTGCCAAGGCGATGGGCGACACTCGCTCCGCTCAAAACGCCTGGGTACGGTTCACGCGTGAGTGGACAAATCAGTAAGCAGGGATCTATCGTTCGGGATTGTGATGATCCGGCTCTCAGAGGGACAGCACGTACTCAGCCAGATCAGACTGTTCTTTCATGGTAAGGGGCCCGCCGCGGTCTTTCTCCTGAGGATGTTCTTTCAGGAGTTCGAGGATTGATGCATTTCGCCCGTCATGCATGTAAGGGGCCGTCCGCCAGACTTCCCTGAGGGTAGGTGTATCGAACGGCTTGCCTGCATCCTGTCCGGTGCCGCTTCCGACATCGTGTTTCTGAAGATCGGTGAAGAGGGGGGCGGGGTGACATGTGATGCAGCCAGCCTTCTCGAAGACCTCCTTTCCGCGCTTGGCAGCCTTGCTTAACTTGCCTTTCAGCAGATGGGGACTTGGGTCTGGCTCCAGGCTCTTCAGGAAAGCGTCAATGTCTTCAGCATCCTTTTCGGGGCGTACTGCAAAGTGGATGTACTTGATGCCGGCCCTTACCGCAACTTCTGCTTTCTCGCGCACACCGAGGGCCATCACAGGCGGCGTCTTATGGCTCAGCAAAAGGCTCTTGACGTTCTTTGGGTTTCCTATGCCGTCATTCAGCAGGTCCCAGTTAAGGCCGTCGGTGCGGACGTCCGGGTGGCAGCTGGCGCAGCTCTGCCAGTGCTGGAAGCAGATAGTCGCGTCATTGAAAAGCATTTCACCGCGTCGTTCCGGGGTCAGCTCAGTTCGGGCGGCAAGTGGAATGCTGGCAATCTCCAAGGCTGTGGCATCATTGATTACGACTCTCGCGAGGCTGTCGCTGAAATATTCCGTTGCGTAGATCGTGTTGCCGGCGACAGCGATATTGCGCGGACCGTTTCCCTTTAGACTCACGCGCGTCCTCAGTCCAGACAGGAAAGAGAGGTCGTTGTGTGGATCCATTCGAGCCTTGGCTTCGGTGGCGGGCATCGCACTTTCGATTTTCGCCATGAGTCCCTTGAGATCTATCAGGCTGATTTCGTGGGTTCCCGCGGAAGACACGCAGAGCAGCGACGCGTCGCTGCTGAAATCAATGGCCCACGGATTGGCAAATCCCCTGTCGACATCGTCAAGAAGCACCGTGCATATTAGTTTTCGGTCCGATGTCCGTATGACGCTTATTGCGTTAGTGTTGATCCAGCCCCGCTCGATTTGCGTGGTTGGCACAAGAAAGCGGGCCACCAGATGTGTGGCAAACACGTATTTGCCGTCGGGCGAAACTCGAATATCCCTCATTCCTTCGGCACCGTTAACCAGCATGATGTTCTTTATCACCTTGCGCGTACCGGTATCGATAACGCTTACCTTGCATGCGACATAATCTGCGTTGGCTTTTCCGTCAGGAAGGTGATTGGCCACAAAAAGAAGCTTTCCGTCAGGTGTTATGTCTGCGGCCACCGGTTCGCGAGGCACGGGGATGTGCGCGGTTACCTTGAGCGTGCCGGCATCTATCACAGCTATCGAGTTGTTCATTCGGTTGCATACATACAGGGTCTTGCCGTCGGGGGAGAGGCAGGGGGAGATTGGTGTATGCCCGAGCTCCACAGACTCCGTTACTTTCAGTGTTTCGGTATCAATGGCATAAAGCTCGCCTTCAGCTATGCCTGCGGCTACGTATGCGGTTGATCCATCTTTGCTGAGCGTTAGAGACGAAGGAGGGTGCTTTAGAGCGCTGCTCTTGATGATCTTTCCGTCAGGCAGCGATAATCGGAAAATGGAGCTGCCTGTATGGTTGACTACGAGCGCGCTCCTGCGATCGGCCGCGACAGCCAGGTCTGTCGGTGAAAGGTAGGCGCGGGACAGGGTGGGGCTCAGGAGAAAAATGGTGCAGGCGGAATATAATATGAAGCGCGTCATTTTGTAGTCTGCAGTTTAGTGTGTTTCGGGTTCTATTACAAACAGGCTTGACGCACGGTTCTTCACGGTGTCGCCAGTCGAAAAGACGAGCTTCTTGTCACGCGTCACCTCGAGTATTGCGCCGCCAGTGGATCCTCCGTGCCCGCCCCAGTTTGTCAGGAGTATGTTGCCGTTGTTCAGAACCCAGATGCCCGCTATGAAGCCGAACTTTACGTCTGGAATGTCGCCCTGTTTAAGTTCCCAGACGATGTTGTCTTCCTTGTCTACCTCTATGAGGCGATGTTCGTCGCCGCAGCCTAGCAGTGTGTTGCCGTTCTTCAGTCTGACGGCGGAGAAGCGGCCTGAGGGAAATGTGCGAAGGAGCTTGCCATCGGCGCTGTATTCACGGGCTTTGCCGCCGTTCTTCTGCTGGCTGGTGATGTAGGTTCCTTCAGGCGTCTTGCGCACCTGTCGAAATGAGCTGTGTTTGCCTACCTGCCCCTCGACCTCGATAGTTTTATATGTTTTGCCATTTGAGTCGACCTCGGCGATGTAGGAGCGGGTCTTCGAGGAATATCCGACCAGATAGCGGTCATCCGCTATGGGCTGGCAGGCGTGGCATTCGTAGCCTTCCGGTGCCTTTACTTCCCAAACGAGTTCCGCCCCGCTGCGGGAATCGTAGTCCGGCTTGATTTCCTGGAAGCCGTGCTTGGTGGAGTGAAGGATGTTGCTGTTGGCAAGCATCCAGACGTCCGAGGCTTCTCGCGGGTCATTGTTCTCCCATGCAATAGAGTTGTCAGCGTTGAGGAGAAGGATCTTACCGAGTCCGCATCCGCCAATGAGCATTCGATGGCCGTCAGTCCCGGCGTGTGCCGCGGAAAAAGCAATAGAGATCATGCAGGCGTATATGAAGCTGCGCATTGTGATTACTCCTCGATTACGATTCTGAAGCCGACATTGAAAACTCTCTGCCACTCTGGGTAGCCCAGGCGGTAGCTTGATGTGCTCCTCAGTGGACGATCGTTCCATGAGCCGCCGCGGACGGCTCTTTTGGCCTCGCCCGGCTTGCTGGTGTCAGGCTGTTGGTAGGGGACGTATAGGGAAGAAGTCCATTCAGCGACATTTCCATGCATGTCATAGAGCCCCCAGCTGTTGGGCCTGTATGTTGCTGCCGGGGCCAGATGCAGGGACTTGTCATGGAATCTCGGATCCTTGAGCTCATAGTCGACGGACGGTGGCGGGTTAGGTATCGGTTGCGGGTTAACGCCTCTAACGGCAAGCTCTTTCCTTGTGATGTCGGCCAGGTTGGCGTACCCGCTGAAATCAGTTTCGAAGTCTCCGTAGGAGAAGGGCTTATCGGAGCCGGCCCTGCAGGCCCACTCCCACTGTGTTTCCGAAGGCAGGCTCACTCTGCGCCCTGTCTTCCCTGAAAGCCACTGGCAGAACTCGTTGGCCTTCTTCCAGCTGACCCGGATGACGGGGAAATTCATGTGGTTCATGTAATAGCCTCGCTTAACCTGGTCTTTGTAATGCATGTCGTAGACCCCGTTAAGGTAAGTTGGATCAAATTGCCGGTACTGTTCCAGTGTCACCTCTGTCGTGCCCATCCAGAAGGCTTTTTCGATATCGACCTTATGTACAGGCCTTTCCAGCGGTGTCTCGTCGCTGCTGCCCATGAGAAACGCGCCGCTGGGGATTTTCACAAGCTTCATTTCTATGCCATCACCGAGCTCAAGCTTGAGCTCGGGAGATGATCCCTGCTTATTGACGGCTTCATCCTCACTGAACGGCCAGCCCTTAATGGGTTCTACTTGCTCCGGCCCGGGCGCAGGGGCAGGTCGCACGAATGCGCTGGCGTTAGTGTAGGGGTTAAGTATTGCTTCAGGATTGAAGTCGACGTTGGCGTACTCTTTCCGCAGCTCGAGGCGCCGGGCGAGGACGGTTTTGTCGGCTCCGGCCTCAGTCCAAGTGCCGTGGAATGGGGCGTTCAGGTCTATCCATGTAATGAGCCTGTCCCATGCCTCATCATCCATCTGGACGTTATGATGGCCCTTCTGGAGCATTTGCACCAGAGGGCTGGTATCGGCGTGAAACTCAAGAGGCGTCAGCAGGTGGTAATCTCCCTCCGGCCCGTTTCGACGGACGTATGGGTGCAGATTGTTATGGGAGCTGCGCGGCGTTGAGAAGTCGGGGATTCCCACCTCACTGAATTTCCTTCCTGTATGGGGGCCTGTTCCGACGCGCCCCTGGCTGTTCTTCACCAGGGCAGCAAGTTCGGGGCTGTTGGTTATGGCGGATGAGTGGCAGCCCGCGCAGTACTTGTCTATCGCCGGCTGCACTTCCCTCGTATAGCTGAATCCACGCATCTTGCCATACCATTCATTGATCTCGCGCGGCGCTTTTCGGGCAGCGGCCGTCACCCTGGGAGGAGGAGCAGCATTCGGGCTCTCATGGCAGCCGACACATGAGAGCGTCTCGCCAGGCATGGCGACAAGCCAGCTTCGCATTAGCTGAAGAGCTTTTCCTTCCTTGTCGAGCGGCTGAAGGGAGAGGGGGGTGTTTGCGGGCACCTTGAACATTGCAGACCCGTCATCCTCGATCGGGACGGTTCCGAGAAGTATGCGCGCATCCCATCCGGACTCCATTCCCATTGCGTAATGCCCGCCTTTGCCGCGCGGTGAATAGTCATACGCGTAAACGCGAAGGGCTTTTGCCGTGCCCCGCGGCACGTCCTTTAGGCCGGGGCCGAAATGTATGTCGCTGATCCAAAGGGTGGCGTCGCGTTCGTTTTCTCTTACCCGGCTTGCCATTTCCGGAGGGGTGGGCCGCGTTTTGAGCGGCACAGGTTCCAGCAGGCACATGCCCGGTTCTTCTTTCAGTATAAGCACGTTGTCGAACACGTCGACGAGCGCGATCTTCCATCCACCGAGGTTGACCGAGGTCAGAAAGTACTTGTCGCTCAGAGGATATGGCGTCAGGTGGTGCGGGCTGTACTGGCGGGCGAGGTTGTCCTGAACCACAGGCTCAACCGGATGGCCGCTTTCGCCAATCACCTGAAGAGCTCCGTCTGCTTCGTGCCTGCCTTTGGATGCGTCGAACAGCACCAGGGCCCCTGAGCGGGGAGCGCCGTGGTGTGAACCCACGATGGCAACGAACTTGGACGAGGAGCCGGGTATCGGCCTGGGGAAGAACATGCTGTTCGGCCAATAGGAGTTGCTGCCATAGAAGCCCTTCTGGTCTGTCCCGTCCTGGTTCATATACATCATCACGCGACTGAAATAGTGGGCGGAATCAGTATACTCCCATCGAAGGTACATTACCCTTCCGTCATCCATCATGACAGGATTCCAGTCATTGTCCTGCTCGAATGTGAGTCGTCTGACTCCGGTGCCGTCGGAATCCATTAGAAACAGATTTCCGACAAAAGCGCGGCCCCCGACGCATGGGACACCAGAGTAGGCGGCTGAAGACACGAAGACCACTTTGCCTCCGGGCAGGTAGGCAGCATCATAGTTGTCCACGTCGCTGCCCATGTCTGGCGTTACCTGCCTCAGGCTGTCCTCGACCATTGAGCCGGAAGCAGGATCAATAGATATCTCAAAAATGCCCCAACGACCGTTCGTGGATACGGATGAAAAGAGCAGTTTGTTCGCATCAAAATGCAGGTCGAACTGTCCGACATAGTTTGCTTGCTGCGGCCTGTAGACAGTTGAAAGGGAGCCGGTCCTGATGTCCAGGGTCATCAGCTCGTTGATTACGCCCCGGCCGCCGCCCTTCATGCTTGAGTTGCCGAGCCAGTTGTTAAGCATCCATGCGCCCTTGCGCTTGACGAGAAGGACCTTTTCAAAGTCGATTACAGGGTTGGCCAGGAGCGCTTGACGCTTCAGTATTGCGAGCCTGGGGTCATCCGGCGCATTGATGGCTTCAAGGCGTTCGAGAAAGGCTTTTCCGTCGGGATATGCTTCACCGTGCTCGGCAATCATGTCCTCAATTGCGAGGCGCAGGGTGTCCCTTGGGTCCTTCGCCTGGGGGCGCTTACGGTTCAGGAGGGGGCCGTTGAGAATGCCCTGGTTGTCTGAGGGGCTGACCGAATAGGGGTTGCTCCTGTATGTGAGCTTGGGCTGGGGCGGCTTCGTGCTTCGCTGTTTTACCGGTGGAACTTTGGCTCCGCGCTGGCCCGGCCCATCCGCCTTTGATGTGTCCAGCCGGATTTCGCCCCGTTTCGCCTTCGTCAAAGAGGAGTCCCAGACGATCTTCCTTTCAGAGTTCAGGACCATAACCCTGGCGTTGTTCAGGCGGCCCTCCAGCCCGTCCCTGTTCCACAGCGAGATACTGTCGATCAATGCTTCTTTGCCAAGGTCTACTTCCCATGCCGGGTTTCGGTCATTCTCATGCGTGTGGGTGATGCTCTCTTTGCCCCAGTCGCCGCTGGTATTGCCGTCTACCGCGCGGGCTGCGGGGGCATTGTGGGAAGTGGTTGTCTGGACTGCCTTCCTGCCTTTAGCGATGTTCTCGCCGCCGCTGAAGACCTGAACTTCGGCGAGGGAGAGAATGGGCCTGCCGGCAATTGAAACATGGACATAGCGCCCCTTAACAGCACCGTGCTCTTCAACGGCGAGAGTCAGGGGGAGGATCAGTCCCATGCCTGCGATTAGTCCTGCAAGCGCAGTCTTTATCTTTAAAATACTCAAATCGTCACAATCCGGGTTGTTTTCGTACTAGAGGGTAGCCCGCGAGGCGCATTCGGCAAGGAGAATTGCCGTTTAGCCAGCTTAATTACCGGTGGGTAAGGGATTCTCTTTCTGCCGGAAAGTGCTATTCTACATCTTCGCATGTGTTATCTATTACGGATGGAGGAGAAAGGCATGAAGAGAGCGGCTGCACTTTGGTTATTCTTTTTTGTTGTTACGGGGTGGCTCCAGGCCGAACCAAGGCTTCCGGGGTTCTTCACTGACAATATGGTGCTTCAGCGCGAGAAGCCGGTGAAGGTCTGGGGGTGGGCTGATGCAGGCGAGAAGGTGAGCGTCAGTTTCGGAGACCAGAAGGCATCTGCCGTGACGGAACCCAATGGCAAGTGGGCGTTAGTGCTTGAGAAAATGAAGGCTTCTGCCGAAAGCCGTGACCTGCGGGTCTCGAGCGACAAGATTGAAAGCCCCCTCGTCCTGACGAATGTGGTTGTCGGCGATGTCTGGCTTTGCTCGGGTCAGTCTAACATGGAGTGGGCCCTTTCAAGGGCGGCTAACAAGACCGAAGAAATAGCAGCTGCAGATTACCCGCTTATCCGGCATGTGAAGTTTGCGCATCTGAAAGCCACTCAGCCGCAGGCAGATATTAAGGCCTCATGGACAGTCTGCTCGCCCAAGACGGCTGGCAGCTTTACGGCGGTAGGTTACTTCTTCGGCCGCGCGCTGCACAAGGAACTTGGTGTTCCGATTGGGCTGATCGGAAGCAATTGGGGCGGAACAGCAATTGAGCCCTGGCTCAGCATTGAAGGGCTTTCAATGGTCGAAGAACTCGATGAGCTCTACAGCGCAGTTGCAGCAGCTGATCCCAGTACAGAAGCGGGTAAGGCGGCACACGCAGCGGTCCTGAAGGAAATGCGGGCATGGATCGAAGAGGCGGAGGAGTCGCTTGAGAAAGGTGAGCGTCTAGCTCCAATTCC
>JBFIFS010000071.1:0-11273 GCA_041602695.1 Kiritimatiellia bacterium | reverse complement strand
TGTTGTTGTTGTCTCAGGCGGCGACACGCTCGATTTCGGCACGGTTGCTCCCCTGGCTGTGTCGTTTCCCCATGCGCGCCTGGCACCGCTGGAGGGGTCTGTAACTATCAGATGGGTGAGTGGTGGCACGCAGAAGAGCAGGAAGGTCAAGCTTGGTGATGAACTCCGGAATTATGGCGGCCATATGCAGTTTGAGGTCAATGTGAACGATGTAGTTAAGGTGTTTACGGCTCCAGTTGAGAAGTCCGGTGATTCGGTGCTGCCCTGGAGCATGCCCGCGAACTGGGAGGGGTCACCGAGCATTCCTGGAATGAATTAGACGGAGGAGTTTGTCGTGCTAAAGAGGCTGTTTATATCGTTTGCACTTGGATCGTTCATTGCGGCGGCTCAGGCTGAAGATGAGTCCCAGGCCCTGGCAGCCAGGAAAGCTGCAGCGATCGAAAGGGGGCTTGATTGGCTCGCAAGCATCCAAAAGGAGAACGGCGCCTGGTCGAATGAGTCCTTTCCTGCCCTGACAGCGCTTCCCCTGCGGACATTTGTAAGGGGTAGAAAGCAAGGCCGCGAGGAGGTCATCAGCAGGGCAGAGGAGTTCGTTCTTAAGCATGTCCAGGATGACGGAGGCATTTACAGGAAGTCCTTGATACCGGGAAGGGGCGGGCTGACGACTTTCAATACGGCTATATGCATGACAGCCCTTTTTGAGCTTGATGAAAAGAAGCACCTGCGCATGATCCAGAACGCACGCAAATTCCTCGCATCGTCGCAGTTGTCAGGCGACGAAGACGCGGGAGGCTTCGGTTACAGTGGTCCCGGCTTCTTCGCATCTGCCGACATGATAAATACGAGCTACGCGCTGGAGGCGATGAAGATCACTGAGAAAGTCGAGGATCTGAGGCCCGAGGGGGAAAAGCGCGTAGAGTTGAACAAGCAGCAGGCGATAAAGTTTCTCGAAAGCCTTCAGAACCGGGAAGGCACGGATGACGATGAAGGTGGTTTTTTCTATAAGCCCGGGAAGTCGGCGGCGGGCACCAGAAAGGGCAAGGATGGCAAGGTTGTCTTCCGATCCTACGGCACAATGACTTATCTGGGGCTGCTTTCCATGATGTATGCGGACCTTGGGCGGGATGACCACCGGGTAAGGTCGGCTTTGGACTGGGCGCAGAAGCATTGGACCCTGGAAGAGAATCCGGGCCTTGGCAAGCAGGGCATGTTTTTCTTCTATCATGTCATGACTCGCGCGCTTGCCGCGTCGTCCGTAAATGTTATCCAGAGGGTTGACGGCGATGGGGATGTGGAGTGGAAGGCGGATGTCGCGGAGAAAATACTTTCGCTGCAGCGGGATAATGGCTCCTGGGTCAATGAGAACGGCAGGTACTGGGAAGCTGATCCGGTGCTAGTGACATCCTACTCTATCCTGGCGCTTCAGCTTATGTAGGGGTCCTGCGGGTGATTTATGAGATTTTCCACCACATTTAAGTTGCTTATCGCAGTGATTGTTCTTGGCGCCGTGGTCTGGCGCCTTGAGCGACACATGCGTCCGCGGGTCATTGCCCGAAAGGCGCCCTTTGAAGACGTCGCCATGGAAGACGTTGACTATATCCTGTGCGAGAAAGACGATCTTCGCGTGGAATGCACAAAGCGGGGGCGGGACTGGTATATGAACTTCCCGGTGCGCGCGCGCGCTGACGCAGCAGTGATAGCAAAACTCTTAAGCATGGCAGAGGGGCTGACATCGAGTGAGCTGATAACGAGGGAGCAGCGGGCAGGGCGCGATCTGACTCTCGCTGATTATGGGCTCGACGATCCGGGAGTGCGGTTGAAGATCGGCGGGCGATATTTTCTGAGGGAAATGCACGTCGGCGAACCTGCCCCGGTAGGTGAATCTGTCTACGTTCGGTTTGCTGACGAACAGGAAGTGTATGCTGTTCCAGCTATTGTGACCAATATTGTCCCGCCGTCACTCGAACTCTTCCGGGATGCGCATATTCTTCCGGGAGATCCCGCCAAGGCGAGCCGGATCGAGATACAGCAGCCTGAGGGTTTTGTTCAGGTTGTGCGCAGGGGCGATGGATGGTGGATACAGCAGCCTTTTGCCGCCCAGGCCGACGGGTCGCGAATCGATGAGCTTTTGAAAGGATTGTTCGAGTTGAGGGCGGAGAGTTACGTGTGGGATCCGCCCGTCGGTGATTCGCAGGATGAGCCGGTGCAGGCCGGTTCGCTCCTTGATGTCTACGGTTTTGCCGAGGATGTGGCGCAGGCCCGTATCACGGTTTGGCTCAATGGTGATGAAATAGGCCGTGAGGTTATTTTCGGAAAGGCCCTGCCGGACAACAAGGACCTGATATACGTAAGGCGCAAGGCTTTCGAGTCAATTTTCGCGGCAAGAAGAGCATCTGCTCCATTAGAGAATATTAACGCAGTTGAGCTGCGCGATAAGCTTATCTTTCCGCTCAAGCCTTCGGGAGTGGTTGAATTCGGCGTCACGAGCGGAGATGCCCGCGTTCTTCTGCACAAAGAAAAGGACGTAGGCTGGATGATAACGGAGCCAGTCAAATGGCAGGCCGACGATGATTACGTAAACCAGCTGGTGTCGCTATTGGCCCGCATCGAAGTATCAGAATTCGGGCCCGAGCAGCCTACTGAGAAGCTGGAAGAGCTGGGCCTCGTACCGCCGGCTTTTAGTGTTTGTCTCAATACTGAGCCCTGCAGGCATTTCGATTCCGGCGGGACTGCACGCTCAGGAAGCCGGCTGAGGGAATGCTGTGAGGACATGGTGGCATTCGGAGCGGCGGATACCAATGGCCAGCGTCATATCGTTTTGGCGAGTGGCCAGATGGCTACCCTCGATAAGGCTGCACTGGGGCAGCTGGATGCCGCCGTGTTGGCGAATCCCCTGCAGTACAGGGCCAGGACGGTGCTCGCGCTTCCTGCTGCAAGCGTTCGCCGCATAGACCTTGAAAAGGCAGGGGTGAAAGAAAGTGTGGTCCTTTCTTCAACCGGCGAATGGACATGTTCTTCCGAAACGAACCGACAGGTCAGCGCCAGGGTCATAGCGGACCTATTGTTGTTCGCCGCAAACCTAAGGGCCGTTCGCTTCGAGAGTCTTAATCCCAAGAACCTGTCTGGATACGGATTGCAGCCTCCGGCAGTTGCACTGACTCTGGGGCTCTCGGGCGATGAGGGGATCCAGAAGACACTTATGCTTGGATTCAAGGCGGGCACTGACGGTATCTATGGCCTCATTCAGGGGCAGGACCTGCTCCTCATTCTTCAGAAGGACGTTGCTGAACTGTTGAGCCGGAACCTGCTTGTGCCTCCGGAGTCCGCGCCGCAGGACGGGAACCAGAGGGCAGACGGTAATGAAGCCAAATGAGTGCCTGTAAGCCCACCTCGCGTCAACGTGTAAACACGGCCCTGCGCGTAACGGGACTCGCCATGCTTTTGCTTCTTCTTCTTCTTGAAACCGTGGGCTTTCCCCGGTTTGTTACGAGAGCAGTAACAAAGCGGATAAGCGAGTCGAACTACCTCGTGCAGGCGCGGGGGATGCGTCTGGACCTCTTGGTTGGGCTCTATTTCGAGGACGTTACCGTCTACAGAAAGCAGGTTGTCGGCCCGCCGGCTATAGATTGCGAAGGGATGAGGGTCCGCTACAACCCGTTTCGAGCGCTTGCCTCAAATGATTACAGCCCCATTGTTGAGTTTTTGGGGGGCAGTATAGCGCCGACACAGGCTATAGGTCCTGATTCAGGCGACGGGTCGGAGATCAAGGGCCTGCAGGTGGTCCTCTCGGATATGCTGGTAGAGGAGATCCCTTTTACGCATATGTCTGCCGAGGTCAGCTCGTCGAGGTCGCGAGTGTTGGTCACAAATATTGTCTGTTCGGTTGGTGGCGACTACGGGGAGGGAAATGCGAGCGGGTGGATAACCTTCGAAGGCGGCGGGGCGATGAATGGAAGGGTGATGACTGAGATGGATCCGCGCCTGCTTCTGCCTATGCTGGAACGGATCGAGTGGAAGTATACCTGCGAGCTCATCAGGCGCTTTGAGTGGGGAGAGGCTAAGCCCCTGGTTGACAGCCGATTCCGAATATCTGGAGTCGACAGAGATTCGGAGCTCACATGTGAGAGCCTGTTCTCTATGCGTGATTACTCCTACCGCGGCGTTCCGAATGAGACCTGCGACGGGCTGCTTACTGTCAAATATGGGGAGACTAATGGACTTGTCAGTGTCGACAACATCACTATCGGCACCACGAACGGCGTGATTGTCGGGGGCTTCGCTTTCAACGCTGACAGGCGTACAGTGACTTATCGCACTGCGACGGATGTGAATCCTAAGGACTTCTTTCAAATGGTCGGCCTTTTTAAGCGTGGGCAAATGGACGGCTGGTCATTTCCAGGGGTTACGCGGATCGTGTCAGAGGGGGTCGTAGATTTTGACGGGGCGGACGGGGACGAGACCCGGGTGCTTGCGGAAGTCGAGTCGTCGGGAATGGGGATTGGCAGGCTCGTTGCTGACACATGCAGGTTTAACGTGACTATGAACGCGTCTACATGCCGGTTCACGAACATCCATGGGACGATATGGGACGGGCAGTTTGTGGCGCGCTCTGACGTCGTGTTTTCAGACAAGGAGGACATCGTGACTTTCGGCTGCAAGCTGGAGAATTGTGATTTCTCAAAAGTCCTCAAGGCGTTCACCTCCGAGCCCAATAAGATGAAGGGTAAATTCTACGTGGAAATGGACGGGCGCTTTCTCATGTCCACCAACGCCCTGGATACATTCAAGGCGAGCGGCCGCATGAGCGTGGACGACGGAAAGGTGTTCCAGCTGCCCATCTTCGGTGGGCTTACGAAGATAATGTCGAAGATCATACCGGGGCTTGATTTTGTAATCGCGCAGAGCGACGTGACTGCGGAATTCAAGGTTGCTGATGGCAGAGTGTCATCCGAGAAGGTAAGCATCACCGGCGATGTGCTCAGCCTGCAGGCCAAAGGTTTCGCGGATTTCGATGGAGGAATGGATTTCGCAATTCAGTTAAAGCTCCTGAGCGAACACAGTGTAGTCGCCAAGGTGCTGCGCGCCGTTACATGGCCTATAACCAAATTGATGGAGTTTAGGCTTAAGGGCACGCGGAAGAATCCGGAGTGGTATCCGATCAACTTCTCTTCAGAGCTCCTCGAACGAATTGGAGTGAAGCGTTCCGGTACGGACAAGAAACCGCCAAAGGCTGCCCGAGAATGAAATTTCACATACATACATACGGGTGCCAGATGAATGAGCGGGACAGCGAGAGCGCGGCGGCGGTGCTTCTAGCTGCAGGGCATGTCGAAGCGGCAGGCGAGTCAGACGCGGACCTGGTGCTGGTTAATACCTGCAGCGTGCGCGGGAAGGCCGAGGACAAGGCGATTGGGAAGCTCGGGCTCCTTGTCAGTGGTTTAAAGAGAAAGAAGCCCGACTCGATAGTTGGGGCAATGGGATGCATGGTTCAGCGATTGGGGGACGGTATTTTTGACAGGGTCAAAGGGCTGGACTTCGGTGTCGGAACCAGGTCCCTGCCGGTACTTGAGCAGATCATCGATCAGGTGCTCAACGGGTCTTCGGGCGTTGCAGTACTTGACGAGGTAGAGCACGGGGTGGTTACTGCGCATCGCGTGGGTCAGATTAGCGCGTTCGTCAATATTCTCATGGGTTGCGACAGGGGGTGCAGTTACTGCATCGTTCCAGCGGTGAGGGGCAGGGAGTGGAGCAGGTCAGGCGAGGATGTTCTTCAGGAGGTCAGGGCGCTGCTTGAAGGCGGGGTCAAGGAGGTGACCTTTCTTGGCCAAAGTGTTATGTCTTACGGGCGCAAGAACGAGGTCTGGGCAGGCGCCGAGCCCTCGCCACGAGGCTTCAAGGAACCTTTGCCAAGGCTGCTTGAGGCAGCAAACAATATCGATGGCCTTGAGCGGATACGCTTTACCTCAGGACACCCTTCAGGCTGCACTGATGAGATGGCCGTTGCAATCGCAGAGCTCGACTCCGTGTGTGAGCACATGCATGTTCCCGTACAGAGCGGCAGTGACAGGATCCTTGAGTCGATGGGGCGGGGCTATACCTCCGCTGATTACAGGAACTCGATTAACAGGATCCGCGAGAAGACTCCGGAGGTGGCCCTCACGACGGATGTTATAGTCGGCTATCCCGGTGAGACGGAGGCCGAATTCGAGATGACGCGCCAGCTTATGGAGGATATGAAGTTTGACAACGCGTTCATTTTCAAGTATTCCCCGAGGCCTGGAACACGGGCGGCAAAGCTTGATGATGACGTGTCGGATGAGGAGAAATCCCGGCGCAACGCGGTTCTTCTTGAGGACCAGGACGCGCGGGGGCTGCGTCTCAATAAGGGGTATATTGGCAGGAATGTCGAGGTCCTTTGCGAGGGCTTGAGCCTTCGAAACAGGGACCGCCTTGCGGGCAGGACGAGGGGGAACAAGATAGCAGTTTTCGATATGGTAGATGGCGTTACTGCCGGGCAGAAGGTAACAGTAAAAATCGACAGGGCCGGCCCGCAGACACTTTATGGAAAGATGAAAGACAGTAAATGAGCAGCCTTTCGGGAATATCACTGATAATTGGTTCTGTAGCGGGAATGTTGAGCGCGGGAATGCTGTTTTGTCCCGAACATGCGCAAAGTTGCATAAAGTCATTTCCGCGCCACAGGCTCGCGGGTGCAGTCCTGTCCTGCGCGGCGCTGGTCTGGGCCACGATCCTCCTCATGAAAATGAACATGGGATCCCTGGAGAAGTATGAACCATTTCTCCTGATCCTCGCCCCGGTCGTCTTCGTCCTGGTCGTATTTTTCGTAGATGAGCTGCTGGCACCGCGGGCGTTGGGCGGTCTCATGCTTCTGGTTCCAGCGCCCATTCTCGCTGCGGCGAGGTGGCATGATTCGGTTTGGCGCTATTTTGCAATCGTCTCCGCGTACCTCATGGTCGTCAAGGGCATCTCGCTGGTGCTCAGCCCGTATCTGTTCCGAAGATGGTGCGCGCTATGCGTCAGCTCTCAGCGGAGAACCAGGCTTTTTGGCGGAATAGGACTCGCTTATTCCATTGCCTGGATTGCCCTTGCTTTCGCCGCGTACTGATCAGCAGTAGGTCCGGGTCAGGACCTGAACGCTGTGATGAAGTTCATCCCGAAGTCGTCTTTCCCTGTGAGCAGGTCTTCGGCGAGCTTGAACTGTTCTGATGAGCTGTCCAGGCCGGCAAGGATGGTTCCGTTGATTTGGAGAGGGTCCACGATGCCGCCGTCCGCTCCCGCCTGCACGCAGAGCCAGGAGAAGACCTGGTTGATCAGTTTGCGGTTGGGCATGCCGAAAGAAATATTGCTGAGTCCGGCGACAATATGAATGTCCTCCCCATACTTCTCGCGGACCTTCGAGACCGTCTCAATGAACGTGTTTCCGTTATTGCCATCGGTGGAAATAGGGAAGACCAGCGGGTCAACATGGATGTCGCCGTTGGCGTAACCCTTGTCGTAGAGTTTCGCTATAATCGCATCGATGTTTTGCATTCTGGCTTCGGGCGACGAGGGGAGGTCTTTCTCGCCGGCCGCCGAAGCTATTACCACGGCTTTCTGGTCGGCGGCCACTTCGACGGCATCCTTGCGCTCGAGGGAGACCGAATTCAGCATGGGCTTTGAACGGCTCCTGTCGCAGGCTTCGAGGCCGGCCCGGAGGATGTCGATATTCGAGGAATCGATGCTGACGGGCAGGGATGAGGCGCTTTGCGCGTTTTCGACAGCCCAGCGGATCAGCTCTACGCGTTCAGCGACATCGGTACTGTATTCGTCGACATTGATGTCTAGATAGGTTGCGCCGGCCTTTTCCTGGAGGACCGCCAGGTTCTTCAGGTACTCCACGCCTTTCTGCTGGGCCTCACTTGCGCCATGCAGGGCCTGCCAGAAAGCGACGGCACAGTGTTTAACCTTGCCGGACTCCCAGTCGGCGCTCTCTTTGAAGTGGGCCGGTATGGGGAGCCGGTCCTCTATGTCGCCGTTCTGGAAGGTGATGTAATACTCTTTCTCATCATCAGTTTTCACGCGGAGACCGCCCACCTTGAATATGCGGGTGCAATGGATGTTCTCTCCAACAGCTATGAATGCCCTGTCGCTCATTTGTTCCTTCCTTTCGGGAGTATAGTTCAGTTCCTGATAGCGTTTCGAATTGCTGCGATGTGATCCGGCGTTGTCCCGCAGCATCCTCCGAGAACAGAGGCGCCTGCCTCAACCACGGAAATGGAGTTAGCGGCCATTTCTTCCGGGGATTCCGGGAATACGGTTTCTCCTTCAACGGATACCGGCATGCCGGCATTCGCGTGGACCAGGATAGGGGCATCAGGGGATACTGTACGGAGCTCCTTGACTATCTCAGCCATGAGCTCCATCCCGTTGCCGCAGTTCGTGCCGATTATGTCTGCGCCGGCGTCCAGCAGCGAGGCAGCCATCTGGGCGGGGGAGACGCCCATCATTGTACGGAAATCACCTTTAACTGTCCTTTCGAAGGTGAATGTGCAGATTATCTCAAGGCCACCCGCGTCCTTGGCCGCCTTGACCGCCTGGCGCGCCTCGGCGATGTCCGTAAAAGTTTCTATGCATACGGCATCTGCCCCTCCGTCCCTAAGCGCGGCTGCCTGCTCTGCGAAGGCGTCATACAGCTCGGTCTCCGAGACGTCGCCCATGAGAAGCATCTTTCCCGTGGGGCCTATGGATGCGATCACATTGACCCCGTCTCCAGCTGCTTCGCGTGACAGGGCCGCGGCGGCTTTGTTGATTTCTGCCGCCATCGTCTCGAGGCCGAAGTGTTGAAGTTTAAACCGGTTTGCCCCGAAGGAATTCGTTTCCACCATGTCCGAGCCTGCCTCGACGTAGCTCAAAGCAATACCCCGCACGACATCCGGGTGGGTGAGCGACCAGTGGTCGGGGCATTCGCCGGGTTTTAAACCGTTCTTCTGGAGGAATGTTCCCCAGGCGCCATCCGAGACAAGTGGTGAGCCTTTAGAAAGCAGTTTTTCCTTAATGGTTTCCATGATCGGATGCCTGGAGGGAGAAGGGGAAGGATTTGAATCCTTCCCCTCATAAGAAAGCGGAGTTAGGCCTTACAGAAGGCTAAGAGCCAGGTCGGCAGCGGATGCTGCGTCAGCTGCGTAGCCATCGGCGCCAATCTCATCGGCAAACGCCTGCGTAACGGGCGCTCCGCCGATCATTACCTTGGATGTGCCAGCGGCATCAGAACCTTTGATGGCCTCGACGACTTCCTTCATGTTGGTCATGGTCGTGGTGAGAAGCGCGGATACGCCGACTACGGAAGCCTTGTTCTCGATCGCGGCGTCAACAAACTTCTGTGCTTCTACGTCAATACCGATATCGATAACCTTGAAGCCCGCACCTTCGAGCATCATGCAGACGAGGTTCTTACCAATGTCGTGCAGGTCGCCCTTGACCGTTCCTACAACAGCCGTTCCCTTTGGCTCTACGCCGGAGGCAGCCAGCTTCGGCTGGAGGATTTCCATTCCGGACTTCATCGCACGCGCAGCTATAAGCACCTCAGGCACGTAGACTTCGTTCCTCTTAAATTTTCCGCCTATGATGCTCATACCGTCAAGCAGGCCCTGGTTGAGGATACTTGCGGGCTCCACGCCGTCAGCAATTGCCTTTTCTACGAGTTCGGCTACTTCCTTTGCCTTGCCCTTCTGAAGCAATTCACTCATCTCTTTCAGTATTTCGCTCATCATGTCCTCCTTCGTTTAAGGGTTTCCTTCGAACTGACTAAAGGCTATCACTTCAGGGCGTAAGAACTAGGGGTATCTTGTAGATTGTATAACGATTTTGCTGGTAACTTGAAAAAACTCGCTTCATTATTGCGTAATTATTCGAAGTTATGGATTTATGCTATGGCAATTTTGTCGAAGAGATTGATGAGTGATGCTGCCGGGCTATTTGCTGACAGGGGTGGCGGCAAGGTGACGTTCATGGATGTTTCGGGTCGGATCCATGGGCAGCAGGACACGCCGGTGGCAGTTTTTACCCGGGGCCGACGGAATTACGCTCTTCAGGAAAGTATTAATTATGGTGAGCCCTTTGCACTTCGATGCAGTGCGGGTGTTCTTTGCTGGGTCCTGGCACTGGAGGACAAGCGGCGTGTTTTTGGGGCTGCCATTGGAGAGCCGGCTTTCATGAGCAAGGATTCAATCGGGGAGGCGGAGGGGCTGTTGGCCGCCCAGGGGAGCAAATCCCTTTCCACGATACACCGTACACTGGCAAAGATGCGTGAATCGGATATCCATTCGGTCAAGTCAGCCGGGCGTCGTTTCGAAGAGAGCTTCTATAACGTCTCGGGCTGGGACCCCGTGCTGATGCGGGAGAACAGGATACGGGTGCGCAGGCAGGTGCAGCTTGCGGAGTCTATTCAGGACCAGCGAAGCAAGGGCAGCGAAAGTGCTCTGTACGCATTTGAGAAGGAGCGTGTGCTTCTTGCCAACATCAGGGCGGGCGAGAGGAATGCGGCGCGCAGCATCCTGAACGGAATGCTTTCCAATATATATCTGGCTACAGACAAGATGTCGGTGCTGCGGGCCAGAACGGTTGAGCTCATGAGTTACCTGACAAGGGCTGCTGTGGAGGATAATCCGCTCATGGAGCCGCTTGTGGTGATGAACCATGACTGGACGGAAAGGCTTACGACTGCGGAAACGTTCGAGGCATTGTCTGAAAGGCTGATGGGTGCGCTGGATGAGTTCATTGATGCAGTGTATGCTCATGGCCTCAACAGGCAGAATACGACTGTGGGCGCTGCGATGGACTATGTGCGGCGCCATTATATGGAGCAGATATCCCTTAAGGATGTTGCGGGGCACGTGGGGCTTAGTTCCTGGCGCACCGCTCACATTGTAAAGGAACACACTGGCAAGACGGTCCTTGAGATAATCCTGGACCTCAGGATAAGGCGGGCCCAGCAGCTCCTCGCCGCAACGGAACGTTCCTGCACTGAAATCTGTTTCGAGGTTGGGTTCAATGACCAGAGTTACTTCACTAAGCAGTTCAGGAAGCATACGGGCGTTACCCCGTCGAAATACAGAAAAGGACAGCAGTGACCAGCTCTCTTTTTTTGGATTGATATTTGTGGTGAGGTCATTAAATTACAGCCTTCACTTGATGGCGGGTGTAGCTCAGTTGGTTAGAGCGTCAGATTGTGGTTCTGAATGTCGCGGGTTCGAATCCCGTCACTCGCCCCACCT
>JBFIFS010000070.1:0-11461 GCA_041602695.1 Kiritimatiellia bacterium | reverse complement strand
GTAAAGGTTTTGCCTTTGCTGATACTGGCATAGTCTGCCTTTTCCTCCGTTGACACCGGCCAGACAGAATGCCCTCTCAACTCATACCAGATTTCCCTGCCGGGTTTGTGAAGCTTCTTCGATGCCCAGTATTCCGGCTTGCAAATGTAGTCGTGGGCCGTGCTCAGCCCCAGCTTCCCCAGCATCTCAACCGTGTTCGGGCCAAAGCCCCAAACTTTATCAAGCGTTATACGCTTAAGGAAAATATGTATATACCTGCCCGCTACCGCAGTCAGGCCGTTTGGCTTCCTGAACTTTGAACCCAATTTGGCGAGGCTCTTTGAGAGGCTAAGCCCGACAGATACAGTTATCCCAAGCTCATCACGGACCTGCTTTGCAATCATCGATGCTATCTCAGGATATGACGCGCGGAAGCATCGCCGCATCCCGGTTATGTCCGCAAATGCCTCGTCGATAGAGTATTCCTCAACCATCGGAGTGTAGTTGCGCATAATATCGAACATCTTTTTTGAATACAGGCTGTACGTCTCGTAATCGCTGGGCAGTATTACAAGCGAAGGGCAGCGTTTCTTTGCCTCAAAGAGCGGCATGCCGCGCGATATACCAAGACGCTTAGCCTCGTAACTTGCACAGGCGATAATATTTCGCTCCGCGCCCGTCACAACCGGCCTGTTACGCAGCGCTGGCGACAGCGCCTGCTCTACGGACGTAAAGAACGCGTCAGCGTCCAAATGCAGTATTGCCTTTGGGTAAGACCTGAGAGTTAAAGGGCGCTCTTCCATAAGTGAACGATAGTTCACTTTTGATGCAAGGGCAAGAGGAAGGTGGAGAAAACCTGGTCTTTGCTGGATGAGCCCTCAGAACAGGCCTGAAGGCATCACATGCCTATTGCCAATTCCACGCTACTTTATCTTGTTGGCTTCGCGGCGCTTACGAATAATTTCCTCAGCTATGGAGAATGGCACCGCTTCATAATGCTCAAACTGCATCGTGAAACTCCCCCTCCCCTGGGAAATGGTTCGAATGGTATTTGAATAGCCAAACATCTCGCTTAGAGGAACCATGCCCCTGACGACCTTCATGCCGCCCTGCTCATCCATGCTGTCAATTCGCCCGCGCCGCTGGCAGACAGAACCCGATACCGGCCCCATATACTCCTCTGGCACCGCTGCCTCGACCGACATAACCGGTTCAAGCAGCTCCGGGCTGCCTTTCAGGAATAGATCACGGAAACATACGCGCGCTGCTTCACGGAATGCAAAGTCGCTGGAATCGACCTCATGATAACTGCCGTCCTGAAGGACAACACGCATGTCTACCACGGGATAACCGGCAAAAGGCCCGCTCTGCATGGCTGCGATAACGCCCTTCTCTACTGACGGTATATACTCCGAAGGAATGTTTCCGCCCTTCACCTCATTGACAAACTCAAAGCCTTCACCAGGCCCAAGAGGCTCAAGGCGCATTACTACATGGCCATACTGCCCGCGCCCACCCGTCTGCTTTGAGTGCTTGTACTGCCCCTCTGAAACGGTAGTTGCCGTTTCCCTGTAAGCGACCTCCGGGCGGCCGATCTCGGCCTCGACCTTAAATTCGCGCCTCACGCGCTCGACGAGCACTTCAAGGTGAAGCTCACCCATGCCCGAAAGAATGGTTTCTTCCGTCTCCTCGTCGTAACCGACCAGGAACGTGGGGTCTTCATCCGCGAGTGCGCGCAGTGCGTTACCGAGCTTATCATTTTCCTGCCTGCTCTCAGGGCGAATGCTGATGGATATAACAGGCGCGGGAAACTCAATCGCCTCAAGCACGATCGGGTTATCGCGGCAGCACAGAGTATCACCCGTGCGGGTCTGCGCGAGACCGACTATTCCTACAATGTCCCCGCAAAGCGCCTCGTCTACGTTCTCCTGTCGGTTTGCGTGCATCCTGATGATTCGCCCGATGCGCTGGTCCTTATCACGCGAGCTGTTCAGCACCGTGACTCCGGACTGTATGGAGCCCGAATATATGCGTGCGAAGACGAGTTTACCCATGTGTTTGTCAGCAACGATCTTGAATGCGAGAGCAGAAAACGGCTCGTCATCCGAGTGTTCCCTCTTAACGTCATCACCTTCAGCGTGAATTATCGGGGGAATATCATTCGGTGACGGCAGATAATTGATAACGCCGTCGAGCAGGCGCTGGATGCCCTTGTTCTTGAAGGCTGAGCCGCAGTAAACAGGCACGATCCGCATGTCGATCGTGGCCTTTCTTATGATGCTGATTATCTCGTCCCTGGCAAGGTCCCCCTCCTCAAGGAACTTCTCAAGAAGATCGTCGCACTGCTCAGCGCTCTTCTCCACAAGGTTCGCACGCCACTTCCGGGTCTCGTCCATCAGGGAATCAGGAACGGCCTCTTCCCTGAAAGTTGCGCCCTTGTCCGTCTCATCGTAATAAATGGCCTTCATCTCGACGAGATCCACTACGCCCTCGAACTTGTCCTCGGCACCAATCGGAATTACCATAGGCACAGCGTTTCCGCCCAGCTCGGACTGTATTGACTCAACGACCGAGAAGAAATCGGCCCCCACGCGGTCCATCTTGTTAACGAAGGCTATTTTGGGGACGCTGTATTTTTCGCTCTGGCGCCAGACCTGCTCGCTCTGGGGCTGCACTCCGCCCACCGCGCAGAATAGCGCAACCGCACCATCAAGCACGCGCAGGCTGCGCTCCACCTCTACAGTGAAGTCGACGTGTCCAGGCGTATCAATGATTGTGATCTGGTGGTCCTGCCACGTTGTGGTAGTGGCGGCAGAAGTAATTGTGATTCCACGCTCCTGTTCCTGGTCCATCCAGTCCATGATCGCTTCGCCGTCGTGGACCTCTCCTATCTTGTGGGTTTTACCCGAATAGAAGAGCATCCTTTCGGTCACAGTGGTCTTGCCCGCGTCGATGTGGGCCATGATCCCGATGTTTCTTATCCTTGAAAGAGGAATAGTTCTTGCCATAATTGTCTCCTGATATGCGAAAAGTCGGGGACTATGTAGGCTAATGCGACCCCGATCAAGAGAAAAAAGGGCTTTTTTATGACCAGTTCAAGTACAGAAACAGGAGTAAGGCCGGCCGAGTTCGCCGATGCTGAGCAAATCTCTGCGATTATTAAGAAATATCCGGAAGAGCTGCTCCAGAGGGCCATCGGTGATATTGTCCAGAATATCGACCGGATAATGGTCTGCGAGAGGGACGGAAAGGTCGTCGGGACCTGCGCCTGGCAGATCATGCCGGAAATAGGAATCCCCCATAAGCCGTCTGTGGAGATCAAGTCTCTAGCGGTTCTGGAGGAGTACAAAGGGCACGGCATTGGGAAGGCTCTTGTTGAAGAAGTGATAGATCACATCAAGCCCCTCCATCCCCGCCAGATAATCGCGCTGACCTTCCACCCCGAATTTTTTGCGAAGCTCGGCTTTAGAGAAACGCCCAAGGCGGAACTCATGCACAAGATATATTCCGGCTGTATAAACTGCGTTAAGTACGACTCCCCGTTCACCTGTCCCGAACAGGCAATGACACTCGATCTGGACTTTTCGTAATGAAGAAGATCCTCAAGATCGTCGTCATCGTTCTCGCAGCAATATTCTGCCTTCTTGCCGTTCTCTCTCTTTTCTCGGGGCCATTAATCAACAACCATGCGCTTCCGGAAGCGGAGAAGCTGCTTGGTGTTGATGTGGCTTTGGACTCCGCGAGCCTAAACCTGCTTTCGGGCAGCTTCACCGCCAAAGGGCTGACCGTTGCCAATCCGAAAGGCTATGAGGAGCCGCACTTCATTACAGCAGATATGGCTTCCCTGCGGCTTTCCATACTCCAGCTGCTGGGCGGCAAAATCGTCATCAAGAGCGCCGAGCTGCGTGAATTCACGCTCCATGTCGTCAGAAACGCTGATGGCGACTTTAACGCTGCTCACTTCGCTGAAAGGCTGAAGACTGAATCACCGGAGGCGAGCGAAGCGGATGACGCAGATGCTGCAGCTGTACCCGGCCTGACAGTTGCCCGACTCAAGGCAGGCATAAAGCTTCGCTATGTTGACCACGCGTTTACGAGCAATACGCTTGACTACGCTTTCCTCACCGCAATCTCCATGGAGGACATCTCTAACTACGGACCTGCTGAAGATTACGGAACCATCTCCATCGACAGCACGTTTCTGAACAATCCAAAGACCATGACTGCGGCCCTCAGCGCGCGTGTGGCACCACTCTCCGACCCGCTGCGCCCGACATTTGAAGCAAATGGCCACATAAAGTCGGAAGACGTTAAGGGGCTTGAGGGGCTCGCCCGGGAGATCGGCCTTTCGGCAAAATCCTTTACGGTGGACACCCCGATCAAGTGCAGCGACGGAAATCTGCGGGGCGATCTCAAGCTTTCCCTTAACGACCCCACCCCACTGGGCAGCCTTGAAAAGAAGCTCAGGAAGGTAAAGCTGCCCGCCTCACTGACTGTCACAGTACCTGTTCGTGGAACAGTGGACAGGCCCCGCATCGACTGGACCGGCGCGATACTTCAGTCCCTCCTCAACACCGCCCTGGATGGACTTGATACCGCTTTGCAGGACTTGGTAAGCGACCAGGATTCCCTGAAAGAAAACGTCGACGGGCTCGTCGACTCGCTGAAGGGCCTCTTCAAGAAAAAGGAAAAAGAGTAACTCCTGATGATAGCCCTCATACAGCGGGCCTCACGGGCGAGCGTCACGGTGGACGGCGCACTTCGCGCAGAGATAGACAGCGGGCTGGTTGTCCTGCTCGGAATAGCCCAGGGAGATGATAAAACGGACGCCGCGGCCCTCGCCAGGAAGACTGCGAACTTACGAGTCTTCGAAGACAGCGCCGGAAAGATGAACCTTTCGCTCATGGACATTGGCGGCGAGGCATTGGTTATATCTCAGTTCACCCTGTGTGCCGACACAAGAAAAGGCAACAGGCCCAGCTTCGTTAAGGCTGCACCCCCCATCGAGGCAATTCCGCTTTACGAGTCATTCCTCAAAGACATCCGCGCCCATATCGGCGAACAGCGCGTCAAGACTGGAGAGTTCGGCGCCGACATGAAAGTGGCCCTCGTCAATGACGGGCCTGTAACCATAACCCTTTCGACAAAGGACGACTGATGGAAATTGCTGCGCATATTGGAAACGTGCTCCTCTATGTCCTTCTGGGGATCCTGTGCGTTAGCGGAATTGTCCTCTCGTGCCTCTCAATAAGCGGCACCTGGCTCGTAAGTCTGGCTGCAGTCCTTACAATCTTCCTAAGGGGTGAGGTGTTCGTCGGCTGGATCTGCGTCGCACTTTTCCTGATTATTTCAGGATTGATAGAAGGGCTCGAATTCATTGCCGGGAACCTCGGAGTTTCGAGCAAGGGCGGCTCGAAGCTGGCAGGATTCGCGGCTTTTACCGGCGGCATCGCCGGCGCAATCCTCGGAGGGTTCATTCCCGTCCCCATCCTCGGCCCCCTGCTGGGAATGTTCGCCTTAAGCTTTGCGCTTGTTTATGCTGTGGAATACCGCCGCCTCAGAAAACACGCCTCGGCGGTGGACATCGCCACCGGAACAATCATTGCCAGGGTCGCGGTAATCCTCCTGAAGGTTACGGCAACAATGGGAATGATCTTCTATCTCTGGATCGCCCTCATCATGGATATAATGAAATGAAATACACGCTCCTGGCTGATACGGACATACGAATATCAAGACTCGCTTTCGGCGCCTGGGCCATCATAGGCGGATTCAACTGGGGTGATCAGGACGCGAAGGATTCCATTGCCGCACTTCAAGCGGCCTATGACTCCGGTGTGACCCTCTTCGATACCGCTGAGGGGTACGGGAACGGCTCCTCGGAACAGCTCATAGGCAAAGCACTTGGAAGCGTGCGGGACGATATAGTGATAGCATCGAAAGTATCGGCGCAACACCTCGCCCCTGCTGAGCTGCGAACGGCCTGTGAGAGAAGCCTTGCCTCGCTGAACACGGACAGGATCGATATCTACCAGGTGCACTGGCCAAGCAGGTCCGTGCCCTTCGCTGACACGTTCTCTGAACTCGATGCCCTGAAGAAACAAGGAAAGATCCGGCACTACGGAGTATCTAATTTTGGCAAGGCGGACATCGCGGCAGCGGTCGCGTGCGGAGCCGAAATCAAAAGCGATCAACTCGCGTACAACCTTCTCTTCAGGGCCGTGGAATACGGCATCGCACCGGTTTGTGTTGAGAATGGCCTTGGAATACTGGCGTACAGCCCCCTCATGCAGGGACTTCTGACTGGGAAATTCCAATGCGCGGATGATGTCCCCTCCCAGCGCGCTCGTACGCGGCATTTCAGCGGCGAACGCCCGGACGCCCGCCACGGGGAGCAGGGGTGCGAAAAAGAGACATTTGACGCCGTTGAGGCCGTAAGGAACATTTCCACTGCCTCTGGAATCGCAATGCGCGACCTGGCCGTCGGCTGGCTTCTTGCCCAGCCAGGCGTGGCCTCGGCCATAGTTGGATCGCGTGATGCCGCACAGGCGAAAGCCAATGCTCAGTCAGCCGACGTAGAACTTTCGCAAGATGTCCTCGAAGCCCTAAACATAGCCACCCAGCCGCTCAAAGAGCAACTGGGTGGCAACGCTGATATGTGGGAGGGCGACTCCCGCATCCAGTAAGATCGATTACTTGATATCGACGGTGACCTTTTCCTCGGTCTCCACCTTGAGCCCTTTGATGTCCTTGAGCTTTTCCTTAGCCTCGACCATGCTCTTCATCTGGCCCATCGCAGAAAGCTTCTTCAGCTGGGCATCGTCCTGCATTATCTTGCCAAGGTCCATGTCCAGCAGAGTTATGTACTGCTTCTTCTTCGTCTTGGGGTCCAGTCCCTGATAGCTCGCGTTCGACTTGGCAATCTCGCCATCGATCAGCTTGACGAGCATGCGGAAACGAAAACCATCAAACATCTGTTTCATCATTGCCATAGCCTGCGGATTTTCGCTCATATCCGGCTGGCCCATGTCTTCAGGCTCGCCCGCGTTGTCCGGGTTATCCGGCTTCGGCATATTGATGACAAGCTTCGGCTGAGCTCCCTTTGTCATAGAGAACGTAACCGGGTCATCGTCTCCTGCGCCGGCACCGGGGCCGCCCATCCCACCGCCTCCCGGCGTGTCAGGATTCAAACTCACCCTCAGCTTATTGATGTCCTTGAAGGTATAGACAACCTGCAGCCCTTCTGCTCCGTCGGCTTTCTTGACCTTCTTGTGCGTGGCATACGCCACACCTTCTCCAAGCTTCGAAGCTTTTTCCTTCAGCTCCATTACGTCTACATTATCAAATGGTCCCTGGGACTGGACGTCAATGTCCCCGCCCATCCCTGCCGCCATCTGGTTCATCATCCCCAGCATCGCTGCTCCGAAATAGACCGTTTCTGTGATAGTACCGCTGCCGTCCTTTTTCACGGCGACAACAGAGGTCACATCCAGGCATCCAGTAAACATCGCCACGCATCCCAGCATGGCTGCCAATGCAACTATCCGTTTCATCTTTCCTCCTTTTAGTTACCCGACTCGCTCGACCCCGCTTCTGTACGCAAACATTAGTACTACAGTCAGGCGATTTCTATTATAAAAAACCGGCTTTTCTGTAAGGCCGTGCCGTCACCCCTATCTGTAAAGCTCCCAAGGATACAGTGCGAGCAGGGCCAATCGAAAAATGACAGCGAAAACGGGCGAGAACAGGTACCAGGCAAGAAGCAGCCCCAGCATCGAGAATCCAGGCCGCCTCGTGAAGTCGCGCCAGCGCTGCCCCCTCCGCTCACCAAGAAACAGCGTCATGACTGCATTGCCGTCCAGCGGAGGAAACGGGATCATATTAAACACGGCAAGAATCAGGTTGAGGGCGAACATTATGCTCAGCATCATTGCGACGGCTTCCCAAAAGCCCTCTCCTGAGGCGACTACCACCCTCGAAAGGCCAACTATCTCGGCCGGCGCCTCAAGAACACGGAACACAAGGACCCCCAGCCAGATCAGCCCGGCACTCAGGACTACCAGCGCGAGGTTTGCGGCAGGCCCGGCCAGCGCCATTAGCGAGGCCCGCTTGGGATGGCGCTCAGCCCAGTACGGATCATAGGGCGCACTGGCAAAACCGAAAGGCCACCCGTTGACAATGAGAGAGAGCACAGGCAGCACAAGCATACCAAAAGGCTCCCGGCGTATGTGGGGAGACGGATCAAGGCTTACCTGTCCGCCCATATAGGCAGTCATGTCGCCGCCCTTCATAGCCGCCCACGAGTGGGCAGCCTCGTGAACTGTAGTTGAAAAGAGGAATACTACATACCAAAGAAGGAGCTCGAGCGGATCAGCGCCTGAAAACATAACCTATTCCTTGCCGTATCTTCTGCTTGCCAGCAGCCCGCTCAGGTAACCGATAAGCAGGCCCATGGCCAGTCCAACACCATGGACAACATTTGCGACATTCAGTCGAGGAACCAGTATACAGAGAACAAACCATATCCCCATCAGGGTGGCCGTGCTGCTCTTCAGCCTCATCCCATAGCGCGGGTCGACCCTTCCCCTGGCCCAGAAGAAACCCAGCAGCGCATAAACCACGCCGGACATCCCCCCGAACGACGGGCCGGAAACTAGAAACTGCAGCAGGTTGGACGGCACCGCCACGAGCAGGACAAACAGCAAAAGTCGCGCAGCTCCGTGCCTCCGCTCCAGCATGTTGCCCAAATCATACATCCAAAGCATGTTGAACAAGAGATGCAGGTACCCGAAATGCAGAAAGACAGGAGTGACGAGGCGCCAAACCTGGCCCGACCTGATTTCAGGCAGCGTCGGATCGCAATACATCCAGCCGCCGTCACGCGTTATCGACGTCAGGAACAGCTGATTGCTCATCGAGTCATCAGCACCGAAGTTGGTCACGACAGCCAGAACCACACTGAAGCCGATCAGTGATGCCGTAACCAGCCCCATTCGGATCGTCCTGAACACCCTCGAGCGGTCGTAATAGTTCTTTTGCCAGCGCTCATCCTTCGCTGCATCCTCCTGGAGTTTTTCCTGTCCCTTGCCGGCTCCGTCTTGGAACAGAGGGTCATCAGGATCTTCGAGAAACTTGGCTAGTATGCTCTTGGCATCGTCGATCTTTTCATCTGCGTGAATCCACACGGTCCAGGCTTCACCATCGCCCGGATCAATATCGTTCTCGATTCCACGTGAGTAAAGATACGCGCCGAGCACCTCTGCATGTGCTCGCCCAGGGACGGCTCCTATCTTTCTCATGAGACAGGAGAATCTTCAGCGTTTTCGGCTTCGATCTTCTTAAGGGCGTTTTCCGCTCCCTCATTAACAAGGAATGCACGCAGGGCACGGGCCTTCATCGGCTCTAGCTCAAGGACTCCTGCTTTGATCGGCGTACAAGCTATCTTGGGAGGCAGGGATGCCGGCGTTATCGCGTTGCCTTTGATGTTATTCGCTGCATAAACCGCGGCATTCTCCACCTCCTCAGAGTTGCCCGGCCAGGCATAGGACTTAAGGACGGCCTGCACCTCAGCGGTTACCTCCGGCGTATCCTGCCCGTCCTTCAGCGCACGGCCCAGGAACAGCGCGAAAAGAGGAACGATGTCTTCGGGCCTCTCACGCAGCGGCTTGACCCGCAGCGTAACGACGTTCAGGCGCATATACAGGTCCTCACTGAACCCGCCACGCTTGACATTGTATTGAACGTCGTGATGCGATGAAGCGAGGATCCGCGTCGTAACAGGCAGCGGTTTGTCCGATCCAATTCGGCAGACCTGCTTTTCCTGCAAGATAGTCAGAAGCTTGTCCTGCAATTCATCGGGAAGGCATCCTATTTCCTCCATAAGAACCGTTCCGCCCCGCACCTGCTCAAAGATTCCCCTTTTCTCTCCCGCCGCGCCCCTAATTGCGCCCCTTTCGGCTCCCAGCAGCTCTGCTTCCATCAGCGGCGCTGGAATCACTGCACAATTTATCCTGTGGAACGGCTCATTCTTTCGCTTGCTGTGGTCATGGAGCGCCCTTGCCAACATCCCCTTGCTGCACCCCGGCTCGCCTACAATAGTCACCAGCGCATCTGTCGGGGCTATCTTCCTGACCTTGTCACAGATATCCTGCATGGCGGGGCTCTCCGCAACAATGTCGCTAAGGTAAAACCTGACATCTTCACGCTCTATAGGAGCCGTCTCATGCTTCGCTCCATCGCGAAAAGCCAATGCTCTTTCTACCGTCTTTACGAGCTCGCCAACGTCAAAAGGCTTGGTAATGTAATCGAAGGCGCCGTGCTCAAGGGCCTCTATGGCGTCTTCCACCGCGGCGTAGGCCGTCAGCATGATCACGGGCATCTCGGGGTCCTTCTCCCGTACAAATTTCAGGAGCCCCAGCCCGTCCATAGGACGCATGCGGACATCGGTAAGCATCAGATCGAACTTCTCCTTTTCGAGGATGTTCATCGCATCCTCTCCGTCCGAGGCAGTCGAAGTCTCAAAGCCCCGCAAACCAAAAAGCGTGGAAAGGATCCTCAGGACACTCTTCTCATCATCAACTATCAACATTCGAGGCATAACGAGCATTCTAGTTCAATGGCCACCCGCCGCAAGCCAAATTGCACAGATGGAGGGGTTTCCTCGTTCTTTCTTGCTCAGCTCACAGCATTGTGCTAACTTTTTTGCCCGAAATCGATTCAATGGAGTGTAGATATGGATGCCCCGACAGTAAACATGCTAAGCGAAACACAACTTAAGGAACTGCTCGATATACGCGCGCAAATGACTGCCCTTCAGGCAAGATATAACGAAATTATTACCTCCGGCACATCGCACCCAACAGTTCAGCCGGCAGCCGTCGCCACGACGCCCGCACCCTCGGCCCCCGTGCAACCCGCACCTGCTGCCGCCACGGCTGTGCCTGTACAAGCGGCCCCGGTCGCTGCAGCCACTCCCGCGCCGGCACAGCCCACTCCTGCCGCCTCGCCTGCTGCCGCCCAGCCCGGCCCGGTGCATCCCGCTGCGGCACCAGCGCAACCCACGCCTGTCGCCGCAGCCCCTGTTGCCGCACCCATGCCCGTCCCGGCTGCGCCTGCACAACCCGCACCGGCCAGGCCTGCTGCCGCACCCGTCCCCAAGCCACAGCCCGCATCAGCCACCCCTGCGGCAAAACAGGAAGAGCAGCAACCTGTGAAGGTTGCCGGAAGCGTGACGTCTAATCTAAGACAGGCGATGGTAAACATTCTTACAGAGGCCGGGAGACCTCTGCCCTTCAACTCCCTTTACGCAAAGCTTGAAGCCAGCGGCACAGAACTGCCTGCTGCAAAGCCAATGCTGGTTGTGCGCAAACTCCTGCATAACGCTACTCTCTTCGAGGTCGTTAAGGGCGGAATGTTCCAGATCAAGAGCGACGTTGTAGAGGCACCCGCGGCTGATGCTGCAGCGCCCGCAGCCTCTGCTCAT
>JBFIFS010000069.1:0-11677 GCA_041602695.1 Kiritimatiellia bacterium | reverse complement strand
TTCTTCCAGTGCCCGCGATTGAACATGTAACGCGCGTCTTCGAAACCCATGCTGCGGTCCGGATGGACCCAGCCCGGCCGGGGGTGCCCGTCAAGATGCCACTTGCCGACGTAACCCGTGCGATAACCCGCCTGCCTGAGCACTTCCGCAAAAGTCACTTCATCCCTGTTGAGAGGAATATTGTTCGTGTAGGCGCCGTGGCTTGTCGGATAGCGGCCGCTCACAAAACAGCCTCGCGAGGGCGTACAAACCGCACTGTTGGTGAAGAAGTTGCTGAACAGAGCACCATTCGCCGCAAGCTTATCGATGTTCGGCGTTTCGACAACGGTTCCTCCATAACAGCCCAGCGTCCAGAAGCTCTGCTGGTCCGTATGAATAACTAGTAGATTAGGCCTATCCGTCATCCTGCAATCCTGTCTGCCTTTCTTCTCCTGAAGGGACGGCTTCCCTTGTCCTGCAAAGCTCGCATGAGCGACGCACGGACGCCGTCCGTATTCACGGTCCGAGTGGAACCGCACCCTCCAGTCTTACTTCTCTTCGTTGCCTTCTGTTAAGGCTGTTTACTGATCACTGATTACTTCTCCAACATGCGGCAGCACCGGTCCATATTCGCGTCCCGCGACAAGCTTCCCGCCCGCGACAAAACCTTCCGGCCTGCCTGTCAGCTCCTCGATCATCCTGCGCCTCCAAACCTCGACCTCTTCATGCCCGATCAAATCGTTAAGCTCCTGCGGATCGGCCTGCAGGTCAAAGAGCTGCTCCTTTCCCGTTGCCGGACGCCAGATATATTTCATGCGTCCATCTGTCAGGAAATGATAGCCCTGCTCAGCGTCGTAGCATGTGGAGTGTTCACAGTGCAGGACATCGCGGACCTCGTCCGGATCACCCACGAGTACGGGAACGAGGCTCACTCCATCCAGATTTCGAGGAGCTTCAAGCCCGGCCACCTCAAGCAGTGTCGGCATGATGTCCTCAAGACACACAGGCCTGTTGCACTTGACGCCCGACTTAAAGCCCAACTCAGGCGATGCCTGTATGAGGAACGGTATCCGTGACGAGCCTTCATATGGCTCGCATTTCCTAAACAGGTAATGATCGCCCAGCATCTCGCCATGGTCAGAGGTAAAGATGATCGCCCATGGCTTGCCTTCTTTTTCACTCTTTGCTTTGAATTCGGCCATCAGGTCCGAAATAAGGTCATCAATCTGCTCGATGAGTCCGAAATATCCAGCCTGGGTAAGACGAAAATCCTCGCCTCCAAGCTTAACCCTGTTGGCGTCTACGTTGTCGGCGTAAGACTCCCGGGGAGGGGCAGTCTCCCAGCTGCCCACAGCGGTTGGCGGAAGTTCCATTTCGAGGAAGCGGTCCATGTAGCGCGGTGGCGGACACAAAGGGGGATGCGGCGCATAGAACGAGGCCACCAGGAACATCGACCTGCCGGAATCCTCTTCAGCCAGGATTTGCCTCGCCTGCCGCACTGCCCAGTTAGTTGCATGCAGCTCATCGTCCAGCGGGAAAGGCTTGGCGTCCCTGCCGTTGTTGGACAGGCCAATGCCGCGAATCCCATCCAGTTCCGGGGCATTCTCTTCAAAGTACTGTGCATAGTCATCATCGCGTATATAGACGGAGCCAAGTACGCGCTTCTCAAACCCATAGGGCTCCTCCCTCGGCGACTGATGCATGAACCTGCCCGCTATCGCCGTGAAATATCCGCCGTCCTTCAAGAGCTGGGGCAAAGTCGGCGTGGTTATCGGGACTCCCTCGCGATAGCCAACCATGCCGTTCGTCGACGGAAACTGACCCGTAAGCAGGGAGCGTCGCGCGGCTATGCAGGAAGCACAGGTTGTGTAAGCCTTCGTGAAGTGAACCCCGCCCTCGCCTATGCTGTCCGTATTGGGCGTCCGCAGGACCGGATGATGCTCCAGCGACATGCAGTCACCCCGCATCTGGTCCGGCATTATCAGCAGTATGTTCGGTTGTTTCTTTTCTGCCTGCACACCTAAGTCCTTATTTGTTCGGCGGACACTTGCAATCAAGTTCAGCTATTCGCGTAATATCACCACGCAGATATTCCCAAAGCCTGCGATCAAGTTCACGGTAGCGGGCCTGCAACATTCCGAAGCGAGCCTGGATCGTTTCAAGGCCCTCGGGTTTGTTGTGACTCATCCACATGCCGCGAAACGCCTCTTCCATTGCTGCTATGGATTCCTTCACCCGATCAATACGCCGCTTAACCGACTGAAGCCCCTTGCGGTCCTTCTTCCTGTAGGCCTTCAACAAGTCGGCAGCCAGCGCATAGCGTTCCGCAAAAGCCGCAGCAGTTGTATATGCATAACTGAAGCTCCCGGTTTCGTGGCTGTTAGCGTGACGCCTGAGTCTTTTTGCCAGGTCAGAGTAGTGTGCCGCGGCCTTGGCCATGCGTGCGGGTTTGTCCTTCGCCCAGGTCCTCAGCGGAGTCTCAAACAGCGGATCAGCCCACATGCTGTTCGGCAGGCCCATCGCGTGGAGCTCGCTGGCCAGAATATGCGCGGCGTAGCTCCCCCCGCATATGGCGCCGAACCGTTTCTCGAGGGCTGACTCCTCCGGCTGTACATTTCCATATGCCTTGTCGGCACAGAAGACCATCCCCGCAAATGCCGAGTCATGATCACAATAAGCACCGTTGTCACCCCACATCGTGAAGAAGAGCTGCTTGACCCTGCTCTCATAACACGCATCTATGCAAGGGCCGGCGTTCGCTTTCGTAATGCGATGATCATACCAGTATTTGTTCCATGTCCAGATCCCGGACCCCACCAGTGGCTCTTTACCGAGGGCCCTGTGCCGCTCAATCCAGTCCAAATAGAACTCCTTGTTGTCGTGATAGTAGTCCCAGTAAACCAGCTCAGCGGCCCTGGGAATCTTCTTCGCTACGTCATCAGGTATCACGGTGCTTGGGTCGTAGTAAGTCCCGCTTTCACAACCCAGCCGAAAATACATGTCAGACCAAATGATCGGCTTCAGGCCATGCTTCCTGCAAAGCTTCACCACCTTTGCCAGGTGCTCGTTAAACAGGTCAAAACCATGCCGGTAACCGTGCTTGTCAAGATAGCGGCCGCGGCCAAGGTCGTGTGTTTCGTCCATACCAAGATGAATGCGGTCAGTGCGGCACACTTTCTTCCAATGCGTAATCATCTTTTCGATAAGATCGTATGTCGCCTTCTCGCCGACCATCATTACGCTGCCAGTGTCTTTGACTTTCGAATATGCCCCGTGTCGAAGGATCTTTTCAAGATGGCCCAGCGTCTGGATGCATGGGATTATCTCAATACCCAGCTTCTCCGCGTACCTGTCGATTGCCTTCAGCTCAGCCGCGGAATAAGCACCGCGCTGATAGCCGAAATACGGCTCACCGGGAAGCTCATAGGTGTCCTCCGTATACAGCATCACCATGTTGTACCCAAGAAGGGCCAGCTGCCTCAGCCAGCGCTTCACATGTTCAACTGTCATTACCGCGTTGCGCGAGCAGTCCAGCATGATCCCGAGCATCTCAAAAGGTGTGCTCTCTGAGTAAGGCTTTCGCGCGGACACAAGCCCCGACAAGATCGCCCCTACGGCCCGGGCCGCCTGCGCAGTGGAGCCGTATCGTATGGTGGCCGACTTGCCTTTTACAGTGACTTCACAACGCCCTCCGGCGTCCTTCTCAAATGCGACCGCAAGACCATCGCAGCCCCGAACGACCGCGTAATGGGCGCCCAGCTCGTTCAGCATTGCCCTCAGCTCCGGCGGAGTCGTCTTTGCCTGCCAACTGATTCTATTCTGCATCACTGCTCTCCTTATTCGATATCATCCCTGTAATAACCTTCTGCTGCCTCCGAGCGGCATCGCTGCTCAGCGGACTCCGGGTCTTCACCCAGCTCATCAAGAAGGAACTCGTGCATTTCCGCGATCCGGGCTTGATGCTCTGGTTTGCATGCCAGGTTGTCCCATTCCCCTGGATCATCCTTCATGTTGTAGAGCTCCCGCTCCGGCCCGTGGGTCTCGTCCATCCGAGTGTGGTAAACATACTTGTAGTCGCCCCTGCGAAGCATCACAAACCCAGACGATATGTTGTGTGCGTAGTACTCGCTCACTGCGAAGTCCTTCCAGCTAGAATCCCCGCTGTCCAGGTAGTCGAGCAGTGAATCGCCGTCCCAGTCGTCCGGCACGTCCGCGCCGCCCAACGCGGCTATGGTCTGGACGATATCCACGAGCGAACATGCCTTGCTCCGCCGCTGGCCTCCGTCCCATCGTGATGGATAATTCACTATGCAGGGGATTCTCGCAGAGTGCTCAAACATGTTGTTCTTCCACCACATGCCGTGATCGCCCTTGTTCTCACCATGGTCACTGGTGTAGATGACGACCGTGTTGTCGGCCACCTCCGAATCGGCAAGCGCCGTGAGCACTTTGCCTATCTCTGTGTCCATCCAGGAAGTGAGCGCCCAGTAAAGTTCCCTGCCTTTCTTTGCCAGCTCCATGTCCTCGGACTCAACGCCGAACCCATTGATCAGCTGCTTATAGTTGGTTGGCAACTTCTCGAACCAGCCTTCCCGGAGTTCAGGCAGTGGCACCTTGTCCCTGTACATGTCGTAATATTCCTGCGGCGCGATCAGCGGAAAATGCGGCGCGATATAGCCAAGCAGATAGAAGAACGGCTTCTCCTCTTTGCTCCTATTGGACAGAAACTCGCAGGCCACCCTGGTGCGGCGAGTGTCTTTCTCCATTATCCCGGATTCGTCGCCCACATAGAACTGACTGGTGCGCGACTGCCAGCTGCCCATGCCTGTCTTGCCTGCATCGGGACGGCGCCTCTCTCCGGTTCTTCCGCTCTTCCGATGCCAGTTTTCATCGTCCGGAATGTTGATGATATCATTGAACCCGTACCTGCGATCAGGATCGTAATGCATCTTGCCGCCAAGGATGGAGTCATATCCCGCATCATTCATGATCCTGGGCAGCGATGGATAGTCTTCCGACGGCAGCCAGCAGGCATTGCTCCACGCGCCGCAGCGGCTGACATATTTGCCTGCAGTGAAGCTGAGTCTGGCCGGAACGCACAGGGGTGACGTCGTATAGCAGGTGTCAAAAACGACGCCTCCCTCAGCCAGCTTGTCGAGATTGGGCGTCTTCACAATCGGATCACCATAGCAGCCGGTCACTGCAGGGTCATGCTCGTCGGACATGATCACCAATATATTTGGTTTAGAGTTCATAGTTCAGAGTTCCGGGTTCAAGGTTATTGACACGCTAGACGGGTTTGAGCGTGGCGCACTCTTACTGCTGACAACTGGTAACTGGTTACTGATCACTTCTTCTCTCTTTGTCCTCTGTGCGAGATCTTCCTTCTCGCTCTTTTCGAAACTTCGGTTGGCGCAGGGCGCGAAGATCATCGAACTCCATTACCCCGCATCGCTCCGCCCAGGCAAAATAAAGCTTCTTAAGCTCCTCGACTTTTTCAGGGCATTCATTAACCAGATCGTTCAGCTCCGTTCGATCGGCATCAAGATCATAAAGCTCCCATGGCTCATTCTTCTCGGCCACCAGCTTCCACTTGCCTTTCCTTACACCACGGTTACCGTGGTGCTCCCAATAGAGAACTTCACGTGCGTGCCGCTGGTCATTGAAGATCGGGCGCATACTGAATCCTTCGAGCGGCTTGACCTTCTTCCCCTCGTATTCCGTGGGATAATCGACTCCGGCGATCTCAAGGAACGTAGCCATTACGTCCGGCAGCTGTGCGGGATGATGACGAAGCTCGCCCTTTGCCGCCAGCCCTGCCGGCCAATGCACGATGAACGGCGTTGAAATACCGCCTTCATGGATCCAGTGTTTGTACTTCTTGAAAGGCGTGTCCGACACGTTTGCCCACGGCACGCCGTAACTTGAATAGGTATCTTCGGCGCCGGGAATGATGTCAGGACAGTTCCCGAAGCGTATTGGCTTCCCATCACGCGTGACCATCGTGCCAATGTAAGGCTTGCTTTCTACCATCTTCTTCACCCACGACTCAGTGCCTCCACCCAACTCCTCAGCACACCCGCCATTATCAGCAAGAAACACAATGACCGTGTTCTCCAGCTGGCCGGTCTCTTTCAGCGCGTCAACGATTCGGCCTATGCCCTGGTCCATGCGATCAATCTGCGCGGCATAGACTTCCATTCGCCGCGCTTCCCAGTCTTTGTGGGGCTGATCGTCCCATGGCCCGACTTCCGGATCTCGCTCGCTGAGCTTTGTTCCTTCTTTCACGATGCCCATATCGATCATTCGTTCAAGCCGCTCCCCGCGCAGCTTGTCCCAGCCTATATCGAATCGCCCTCTATACTTAGCAATGTCGTCTTCGTGGGCGTGCAGCGGCCAATGCGGCGCGGTGTAAGCCACGTACTGGAAGAAAGGCTTATCCTCCCCCTTTTCTGAATGCTCACGAATCTGGCGTGCAGCTTCATCCGAGATAGCATCGGTGAGGAAATAGTCGTCGCCCTCGCTCGCAACAGGCTCGTTGTTTCGAGTCAAAGTCTGCGGGTTCCAATAGTTCGCCGCGCCGGTGATGATGCCGTAGAAATCATCGAATCCGCGCTGGTTCGGCCAGCTGTGCTTCGGCCCATCCTGTTGCACGTTATTGCACACGTGCCATTTACCCGACATGTACGCATTGTAGCCGCCGCCCTTGAGGGCCTCTGCGATCGTCACGGTGTTCGGGTTGAGGTCACCTCTGTACCCATCGATGCCGTCGTCACTGATCATCTCGCCAACATCCGCCTGCTGGGGATAGAGGCCCGTCAGAAGTGACGCGCGCGAAGGACAACAGCGCGCCGTGTTGTAGAACTGCGTGTACCGGAGCCCATTGGCGGCCAGCCCGTCAAGATTCGGAGTCTGGACCTCTCCCCCGTAGCAGCCAATATCTGAGAACCCCATATCGTCGTTAAGGATCAATACGAAGTTTGGCCTGCCATGAGCTTGCGGATTGGGTTCTTTCATGACTCTCCCGTCCCTCTATAAGGAACACTCCTGCCCGACTGGCGATACTCATTCAACAACCCGGTCAAACGCGCCACCACGTCAGCATGTTCGTCCCAAAGATCGGTCTCTTCCCCGGGATCTGCTTCAACGTCATACAGCTGCCCCGGCGCGCCTTCCACCGGATGTTCACCGCGCGGAGTCGGCCACCCGCCGGACGTCTTCGTGCCCAGCACCACCTTCCATTTCCCCTGCCGTATCGAAAACACGCCAAAGCTTGAGTGGTGCACAACGGCCTCGCGGATCGGGTCCGGCGCCTCACCCAGCAGTGCCGGAAGAATGCTGACGCTGTCCTCAGCCGCATCGTTCGGCAGGCTGCACTCGGCTATCTCCGCGCATGTCGCCATTACGTCAGTCAGACACACAAGCTCATCAGACACAACGCCCGACTTTATTGTTCCCGGCCAGCTCACGATCAACGGTTCACGGTGACCGCCATCCCAGATGTGGGCCTTATAACCGCGATAATCGCCATTCGACTTGTGGCCGTAAGTCTCGTAAACAAACTCCCTGGTGCCGGTTCCAGCGTCGATTCTGTTTCCCTGGTCATCCAGCGTGAAAGTGCCGGGAAGCGCCCCGTTATCGCTCGTTACAATAACGATCGTATTCTCGAGCTGCCCGGTGAGCTTCAGCGAATCCAGCACTTCTCCCACAATCCAGTCGAAGAGCCAGACGAGGTCCCCGCGCGCACCAGCTTCACTCTTACCCCGCGCAAACTCCGGCACGAACTGATCGTAACATGGCTCATGCGGAGCGTTGGGCGTAAGGTAGAGAAAGAACGGGGCATCCGCCTGAGCGCGCTCCTCTATATAAGAACATGCTTTCTTCGCGATGATTGGATCGGCATCCCTGGTCACCCAGCTGCGCCCTTCCATGCCTCTCCATTGACCTGCCCTGCCAAGATTCAGCGGGCCGCCCTCGCCTGTATCTAGAAAAGAGAATTCTTCATCTATGAACTTCTCGTTCTCGATGAATCCATACGGCGGCGCGCAGGTCCCACAGCCGGCGTTCCAAAATGCATAATCAAAGCCAACTGATACGGGGCCGCCTGTTATCGGCTGCGCAAAGTCCACCTCGTCTTCTTTACCGGTTGGGTTCCCATCTGAATCGTGAAAGGTGGCGCCAATATGCCACTTGCCAATACACGCCGTGCTGTATCCCTGCTCTTTCAGGATGGATGCTATTGTCAGTCGTCCGGGTTCAATCAGCGGAGGCGCGTATCCTCCGATTACGCCTTCCTTCAGGCGCGAGCGCCAACAGTACCTTCCGGTCATGACCCCATAGCGAGTGGGCGTGCATACCGCCGAGGGCGCATGCGCGTCCGTAAAGCGGATTCCTTCAGAGGCAAGCCTGTCCATATTGGGCGTAGGGATCTTGCTCTGTGAGTTGTAACAGCCCACATCGCCGACTCCCATATCATCAGCCATTATGAATACTATGTTCGGCTTCCTCATCGCTTCCATCACTGTAGGGACGGCTTCCACGCCGTCCAGGCTTGCCCTGCGTAGCTCACAGAGCGAAGTATGGTCCGGGTGGAACCGGACCCTCCAAATTCATCTCTCCATTCGGCCTATACCGGCAAAGCGGCGTCAAGCCGCCGCACTCCAAAGCATACCTTCAGACCTCATATTTCAGACTTCAGCTTTCTTCTAATCAACGTCCTTGTGATAGCGTTCGTCGCCAACTTCTTCCTGCAGGCGATGAAGTTCGTCTTTCAGCTCTTTCACGACATCCGCGTATTCAGGATCGTTGACGACGTTGTTCATTTCCTGCGGGTCCTTCTCCAGGTCAAACAGCTCCCATTCAGGCGCGAGTCCGTCTATCGAACGCTTGTCGCCATGGACCGTGCCGCCGTCATTTGCATTACCTCCGGCGCCCTCCTGACCGCAGCCGTCATAGTAGTAGTAGATGAGCTTGTACTTATGCGTCCTCACACCGTAATGGGCGGCGACATTGTGATGCGCCCTGTTCATCCAGTAGCGGTAGTACATCGACTTGCGCCAGTCTTCGGGCGTCTCACCCTTAAGTACAGAACGGAAGCTGCGCCCCTGGAATTCCGAAGGAATTTCAATACCGGCAATGTCAAGGAAGAGGGCCGGGAAGTCTACATTCACTACTATATCTTCGCTCACCGAGCCCGGCTTGATTTCTTTCGGATAGCGGACAACAAACGGCATCTTAAGAGATTCTTCATACATGAAGCGCTTGTCATACCAGCCGTGATCGCCAAGAAAGAATCCCTGGTCAGAAGTATAGATGACCATCGTGTTCTCGGACAGCCCTTCCTCATCAAGGTAGTCCAGCACGCGGCCTACATTGTCATCCACACTCGCTATCACCCTCAGGTAGTCCTTGATGTAGCGCTGATACGCCCATTTCCGAAGTTCCATCTCGGGCAAGTTCTTTTGTACTTCGGACTTTATGTCTATCGGATTGAAGTCAAGGCCCACCCGCATCTTCGCCGCTCCCGCCGCGGCCGCGCGATTCGAGTAATCGTCGTAAAGCGTGTCGGGCTCGGGAATCTCCTCGTCTCGATACATGTCCGCGTGCTTGTCGTCAGGAAACCACGGACGGTGCGGCGCCTTGTGATGGTAGAGCAGGCAGAACGGCCTGTCTTTATCACGGCCCTTCAGCCAGTCAAGGCTCATGTCAGTAATGATGTCCGTCACATAACCGGGCACTGTCCTTCTTGTCCCGCCTTCCGGGCCCTTGAAGATGAACTCCGGATTGTGATAGAAGCCCTGCCCCGGCACTACAGCCCAGTCATCAAAACCTGTCGGACAATGCTCCGGCCCCATTCCAAGGTGCCACTTGCCGAACACTGCCGTCTGGTATCCGTCTTTCTGCAGGAGCTTGGGGAATGTCTGCAGCTTGTTGTCCATCCATGTCGCCAGCGTCGTCACCCTGTTGACGTGGTTGTAGGTCCCGCTCAGGATCGCCGCGCGGCTCGGAGTGCAAATTGAATTCGTGCAGAAACAGTTCTCCAGCCTCATGCCTCCGTCCGCTATGCGGTCAAGGTTTGGCGTCTTGTTGATCCTGCTGCCATAACAGCTCATAGCATGCGCCGCGTGGTCATCAGACATTATAAATATTATGTTAGGCCTGTCCTTGTCGCTCATCTCTCTCCTCTGTGTTCTATTAACTGACGTTCACATCGTCATCCTGGGTGGGACGGCTTCCATGCCGTCCTGGTCCGGGTGGAACCGGACCCTCCCATTTCAGGTTTCAGGTCTCCGCCTTCAGGCTTTCTTTATGACTCCCGTTCCCATTGCCGCCCAGCCGCAGGACCTGTGCCCTCTCTCCCTCGCAGGCTTCCCGGAGCACCTCACGAATCTCCTCATGGCGGTCCTCACCGACATTTGCCAGAAGGCCTGAAACTGCCAGGCAGTACCTGCCCCCCGGGACCATCGACGCGGCACGGAACAGCTCGGGCCATTGATTGCCGCGATCAACTATGAAATTCTCTTTATACCCTTCCGGCCGGAAATCTTCGTGAAGAGCCCGATAGAAGAGTCCTGCAGGATGCGCGACCCGGTTACCTATTATGTGACCATACCTGAAAGGCAGCCCCTCCTCGCCACGCACTGCCGAGGCCGCGAGAAAAATCGGCCCGCCCGGTGTTATGAGGTAGAGCTCAGAGGTAAGCTGCGTCTTTCGCCTAAGCCGACCGAGAACGGGTTTGAAACTCGGCACAATCTGGTGACTGGTGATAGACAGCCCCATGTCTACTAGTTCAGGGCCCGCCAGATACTGTCCATGACCCGCCTTTATGGCGTAGCCATACTCGCAAAGAACGTTCAGGATGCGGTTTGCCGTTGCCTGCGAAAGCTGCGTCGCTTCCTTTATATGAGCGAAGGACGCCGGCCCATGACTCCGCGCCAGGGCATGGAGTACAGGCACTGCATTTAAAGGTATCTGTTTTTCAGCCAAAATCACCCACTATTATCATATCTGCGTATATCAATCACATTAAATGCGCAGATTTGATAATATAGCGACAGGAATAGCAGGTTTCAACAGGAAAAGCTAAGAAATTAGCCCATTCAGGCGCTTGCGCCAAAGGGCAAACTGCAGCATTCGGCAGGCGAAAGATGCATTAAGTGACTTGCCATTAAGTACTTAGGGTTATTATTGGATCGAATTGGCTATTCTACGATTTCGTATGGGATAGCGCGGGACATACCTAAAATCATATTCCTGGGGGAAAAAACGCCGCTTACGATCAGGTAGCCTTTGTCGCCTACGCTGACGACCTCTTCGTCAGCATCGATACTCACCTTTACCTGCCCGGTCTTTGCAGTTGCCTCTACAGGCTGCATGCTGATGCCTTCGGGCGGATCATCAAGACCGAGAGTCATGACGCCCTGCTGCCTCACCTTTCCCATGACCTGCAGCTTCATTATAAATTCCGCAGAATCTCCGGCGGGTATCTTCAGGCAGTCTCCCGCGGCCAGCTGCGGACTCAGCCTGACTTTATCGCTCTGCCTTACAGTCACCGCCCAGTCCTGCGCAGGCACGAGAAAGCGCCAGAGGAAGGCCTGCATTCGGTCATCAGCCGGCACTCCCTCGCGAGCGACCCGGTCGCCGCCTATATCAGCAAAGCCTACAACCTTTGTGCTTACCTGCCCCTGTGCCGCCCCTC
>JBFIFS010000068.1:0-12122 GCA_041602695.1 Kiritimatiellia bacterium | reverse complement strand
TTATAGCCCTGAACCTGATCAAGGAAGCCGCAGCAAAGAAATAAGCGGCCAGCAACGTGACTATTGAGAGCCCTGCCATTAGGCAGGGCTCTTTTCTTTGCTCCCAACCCTACGCATAAGTCAATCGCCTACTTAGCGGACTTCGAAGCCTGAACAGACCGGGCAGCACAAGAATGACGCGCTTCAGGCCCTCTGCTGCACACAAAACCGTTGCTTATGTTTGCTTCCTTTGAACAAAAGCCGTTCCCGCACCTTGGAACGGGAAATCCATGACCTCAAACTCATCCAGAGTTCTGATATGCTCAATGACCTTCGGGACACCGATATCCACTTTCAAGAAGGCATCACGGTCTGGCTGTGTATCGTGCAAGGAAATGATACCGCGTGGGGAAACGAGGTCTTTGTAAGACATAAAATCCAGCATGCAGCCTTCATACGAATGGTCAGCGTCAATATGCAGATAGTCTATAGTAAGATCCTGTTCCTTAAACCGAAGCACGGATTGATCGGTGCGTTCTAAAAACACCTCGATGTCCGGAAGCAGCATGTCAGGGTTCTGGATCCAATGTGGTTTTCCATATCCAAGCTCAGGCAAATCGGCATCAATGAGAATGGTTCGGCCGCCATTATTAAGATCATTCTGAGCTTGCCGCAGCAAATTCGGAACAAAACCGTCTCCTGAACCAAGGCAAACTGATAATCTGGATTTTATCATATATGACATCGCGTAATAAAGTAGCCCTACCCCAAGGAAAGCAGGATCTGCGGCAAGATCTTCCCTTGACACATGACTATAACAATACCCTTTCCCAGCCCGTAGCAAGACTTCTCTAATATAGCCTCTATTGAGCAAAGCGCGTCTTCGGGCGGGTGATGACATGTTTAGCGTCCTGATTCCTTACCGTTGTGGTAACGTAACGACAATGCCTCTCTGAGGTCTGGCCCGGCAATGGGGAAACAAACGATATTATTATGACCATCGGCGAATGTCATGCGTGGTGTCCTGTCATTTCACACGGATCGGGCGCCGCTGCTTTCTTCATGCATCCCGCCTGTTGGCAAATCACACCAGACCTTCCGCAACAGCAATCGTGGCGTCGGGATCAGTCCTTCTTCGGCTCGGTTTCGCTGTCCTTGGAAGGAAGGACCCCGCAGTGGCGCTGGAATTCATTAAATGCATCGGCCAGGTCATGCGGAATATCGTGCTTCCTGAAGTGGATTTCATCCGGTTCTTCCGTTCCTTTCGCAATGCCGCGGCAGTAATGCGCAAGGTGGTAAAGCGGGCCGCCAATGTGATGCGAAACGATAAGAGCGCACATTCCAACCATAATTAATGACAGCAGGCTGTAGACCGAAAGCTGCGTGACCAGAACCAGCTTCTCATGCCCCAGCAGCACATCTACGTCGCTCTTAGTAGCAGGAGCCATGGAGAGCGCCATCACTTCGTCGGCGAACACGTTCAGCGCCCGGATAGCTATTACCCAGTTCGTTCCGATCAGAAGGATCGAAAGCACAAAGAAGACCAGCAGGATCCTGTCTTCAACGGCTGGATTGCTCAGCAGGTTCGTTCGGATTTTCTTCTTTTCCATCACATTATTGACCCTTCGTCTATTGCTCTACCTTGTAGATGTAGCCTGAGGCATGCTGTCTGAAATTTCCCTGAGCAAGGATGCCGTCATCGACCTTGGCGTCAATGTCCTCCATTTGCTTGGACGTGCGGCTGGGGTTAATGACTGATATCCCGGCGTAAAAGAAACCGTGCACCTTGTCGCCCCTGTGGTCGCCGCGGTCCCAATCCCACCGCCCGCCAATGGGAGTTACCTCGTCCCATGTAAAGCCGCGCATCCCGTACCCTCCAAAGCCGGCCGGCTCTGTGGCCACGGGCGCGTCAGGAGGGTAGTCCCCCTTTCCTGCATGGAGGGAATAAAGCTCGAGCTGTGAACTGAGAACTCGCAAAGTATTCATGAACGAGGCGTTCTGGGAGTTGCGCCTTGCGTTGACAAATGACGGTATAGCCATGATGGCAAGGACACCTATCACCGCCACAACAATCATAATCTCTATGATAGTAAAGCCCAGACCTTCGGAGCTTCTGTGGTCAGCAGCGCACCGGCAACGCGATGGCCTCAATGCTGGTGAGAATTTGATTCTTTTCGATTCTGTCACAACATTCCTCCAAAACATAATTTTAAACCTAGAAGCAGGCATGATCAAGCGATTTGAGGCCGGTATCCCTGCTGCTGCCTTCGCCGCTGAATCACCCCGCAGAAATAACGGAGCTGATGACTGCGGCGAGCTCGCCCCTGGTGTATGGTTTAGGCACGACACCGCGAAAACCGTAATCCTTGTAATTTGCCATAATAGGGTCACGGGAATAGCCGCTGGAAACAACCGCCCTCACATTCGGATCAATCTCGAGGAGCCTGGCAAGGGTTTTTGTCCCACCCATGCCGCCGGGCACAGTTATGTCTAGAATCACGAGATCGTACGTCGCGCCGGCGCGATGGGCCTCCTCGTACATGTCAACTGCTTCCTGACCGTCAGCTGCAAATGCCGACTCATGCCCCATGCTCCTCAGCAAGCGGCCCGCCATCTTAAGCACAAACGACTGATCATCCATCACCAGAATACGTTTCTTTTCCGTCGGTGCCGTCAACTTCGGAGCTTCGGTCTTTGGCCCCGACCTCCCTGCGTCTTCAGTAGCCGGAAGATAGATATGAAAGACGGTTCCCTTATCGACCTCGGAATGCGCCCTTATCTCCCCCGAGTGGTTTTTGACTATTGAGTGAGAAGTCGCCAACCCCAATCCGCTTCCTGTCTGTTTTGTAGAGAAGAAGGGATCAAAGATCTTTGAAAGGTTCTGCTCAGCAATACCCACCCCCTCATCCGCAATCCGGACCTCAATGTATCTGGTGCCAGGCAAGTCCAGCTCGTCCCTCTCAGCTGTTTCAACGTTACTCGTGGAGACGCTGATCACTCCACCCTCAGGCATGGACTGGCTGGCATTAAGAATCAGGTTGCTTATGACCTGACTGAATTGGCCCTTGTCTAGTTCGCAACTCCACAAATCAGCCGCCAAATCAAGACTGCACTTGGACTTGGACCCACGAAGCATGAATTTGGCACACCCTTCGACTATTTCATTAAGGTTTGCTGAGGTCCTTACCGGAGCACCGCCCTTGGAAAAAGTAAGCAGCTGGCTCGTTAGCTCCCTGGCATTGCCGACACCCTCCATTGTATCGCTCAGGACTTCATGCAGCTCGCTCTTCGGGTCGGCTATCGAAAGCGCATAGCTGAGGTTACCCGTAACTACCGCGCAGATGTTGTTGAAATCATGAGCAATTCCGCCTGCCAGGATCCCCAAAGCCTCCATCTTTTCGTTCTGCTGGACCTGTTTCTCCATAATCTTCTGCAAAGTAATATCCGTAATCACAAGCAAGCAGCTGGCTTCCTGGCCGATCGGGTAGCTTACTGGCCGACGCGAAGTGAGCGAAGATAAAGGGCGTCCATCCTTTCTCCTCCAGACGAGTTCGCTGGATGCAGGCTCTCCTTTGAGACAGGATTCCACATCACGTTTCAGTCGCTCAGCATTATGCGTATCAAGAAACTTATCAACCGGACTTTTCTGAAATTCTTCCAGGTCATACCCCAGCATCTTCGCAAAGTTTTCGTTGGCAAAGACAAATACTCCCGAAGAGTCTACTACAGCGACGCCCTCCTGCATCGAATGAATGAGCGATCTGTACTGCTCCTCAGATGCCTTCAGGCGCCTGTGCGCCAGACAGGCCTGGCAGGCAAGGGAAAGCTTGCCGTTAATATGCACAAAAGAATCCAGCACCTCTGGAGGAAAAGACGAGCGCGACCGCAATATCGCTATAACGCCATAACCCGGCAATTCCATAAGATGCAGGCGCATTCCGCCATCAAGGCGCGACTCAAGGGGCAATCTTCCGTAGAACTCGGCAACCTCGTGTGACTGCATGTTGCCCGGCAGCATCTTCTCAATTTCCGCATATTGAGCAGCACGCTCAAATACCCTCGGACTCAGGAATACCCTCTCAAAACAAGGCCCTTCACTACTAATCCTCTCTTCAAAAACTGCCAGCGCCGTACAATTCAGTTTTCTCAGGGTAAGCAGGCCGAAATCCCTCAGCATCTTATCCAAATCGAGGTCCGAGCCGATCGCCATGGCGATCTCGTAAAATATTTGCGTAAGTTCAGAGATCCTGCTCAATGCCTATTCCCCAAATACACCGACGACACACGTGCGATTGTGATAATCAAGAAAGTCCTTCCCGTTGCTTCCGATCTCGCCACCGCATGTTAAGGCGCCAGCATGAGGCAGTCCGAGAGCACAAAGTTTTGCGAGTTCACGATTGAATTCATCGCCCAGGAACATCTTGCGGCTGATGCAGTCAAATGAGATGACCGTTCCTGGACTTACCTGACCACCCAGGGAACTCCGCGCCTGGTTCAGGGCATCTTCCGCTGAACCAACCATCTCATCCTCAGTGATCCGCATAAAATTGACAAACTCGCCTTCCCGGACCTCCTGCATGAACAATAGCGAGCCTCCCTCGCCCTCCTTCACAGGCTCAAGTATGACCCTCTCAGCGTCAAACCGGCTGAGACCCATTGAGAAGTGGGCGTCCAAGCCCAAGACTCCAGTCACCTTGTCGCTGTATTCTGGATGCTTTAGAATCACATCCTTATAAAACGCGGCCGCCGGCTGATGCTCAATGGTGTTGATCATATTAGAAGACGCGCTTGTGACCTTGTAAGGCCCGGCGAATGAATGCATCCCGTGAGAAATCCCGACCCCGCTCGCCAAAGGCAAATGCGCGATTACAGCGCAGTCCTGTAGCAGTCCCTCATTAGTAAAGACGCTAGGCCGCTGCTTGAGGTCCAGGGATGCAGCTCCGCCCCCAAGATAGCTGAACATAAGCCCAAGCTCGCTGAAGAGCGCCTCAAGCAGGGAGTTGATTCTGGCAGCAAGACCGTCCGCTATAACGAGAATCGTGCCACCGTCGAAACCGCTAATGTCGGCGTTCCGTATGTCATCCTCAAAAAGACTGTCAGCCTGGCTCAAGCCGTCCACCACCACGACGCCCGGCTCCACAGGTAGTCCGATCACGACAGTGCCCTTCTCGTAGACCCGGTTATCACACATAATTCCCGGGAAACAGCCTCCTATAACGGGCACCTGAATTCCCTTTAGAACGGGATCAAGCTCGGCCTTTGAGAATCCGTTCTCGGCACAAGTCAGCACCAACAGCCCCTTGACGCCTCCATTGGTCAAGACCGACCCCACTGCCTTCTGGAATCCGGAACAACTGCCTTCGGTATCCAAAGCGGTCTTCACAAGCGACCTCCCTACAGTCAGAAATGTTTCCTACTCCCATATGCCCTACGGCCATTTATTATTTTACCGTCAAAATTCCACTGCGTCAAATCAACTGTTTGTACGATCGGCTCCGCCTGAAGATCAGGAAGAAGTATTGCCGGCAAGCGTCTCTAATAGTACTCAACGTCTATAAAGATATAATCAAAGTAAACGGCGTCAGTTGAGCTCTGCCTGTCAACTATCAGGACCTCACAATTATTGACCGCATCTGCACTTCTTAAGATGTCCGTAACATCATACTCATAACGCTGCTCAACATCATTCCATGCCACATCGCCACTCACCGCATCTGAGACATTTGTGCCCCCCTGGAACCACCCGGTCAGCGTCCTGTTGGTGCTCACATGGACACGCAGCAATCCGCTCTGGCCCGCCCTGCCCTGATGGTCTATGTATATCCTTGCCCGGCTTACACTGGATATGTCCTGCGGCAGGTCGCCGTTAAAGTATACACTAAACCAGTTTTCATCAGTGATATTGTCACCCTGGCTGGACAGGCACTTGCGCGCTGAAGCGGCATCTCCGTCGTCAGACCTGATAAACGGAAGATATCCGGCCTGGCTCAGGGTCTTACTCCTGCTGCAAGCCCATCCATCAATCACCTCGCTTTGCCACTTCGATGCGCCCGGACCGGCCCACTCGCTGGTCCACTCCGCATCACCGTGCCTGCCGGTCGAGGTTACCACAGCGTATTGGACAGAAGACGTCGACACGATAACAAGAGGAGTAGGAGGAATCAGGTACTCAGCGGTCATATACATGTAGTCGAAGTAAACCGCGCTGGAGGAAGCGGCCCTGTTAAGAACCAGAACTTCGCAATTATTGATCCTGCCGGCACTGCTGAGAAGCCCCGTGACGTCGAGTTCATACCTTTGCTCCGTATCATTCCAGGCAACATCTCCACTGTTCGAATGCGACGCGCCTGTGCCTCCAGTGAACCAGCCCGTGGCTGTCCTGTTTGAACTGACGTGCACAACAAGATTGCCGGCCTTCTTGTTCCTGCCCTCGTGATCCAAGAATATGCTGGCGCTTACGATACTGGTCGCAGCGACAGGAAAATCGTTGGAAAAGTACGCGCTGAACCACTTGAGGCCCGCTATCGTATCTGACCTGTCGGCTCCACACTTTCTGGCGCTGGCGCCATCACCGTTGTCCGACTGGATAAAAGGGAGCAGCGCGGCGGTCGATAGAGCGGCCGCGTCAATGCAGGACCAGCCATCACTGACAGTACCTGTCCACGAAAGAGGTTCTGCGCCCAGCCAGACAATCGTCGTTGAAATATTCATTGAGGCGGGCGAAGTCGTCACCATCGCGGAATACTCGGAGCCATCAAGGACTCCCTGAATTGTAAACGGTACTGCAGATGTCCAAAGGGAATTAGACCTGCAATACGCCTTAGCAAGGCTGCTGCCGGCCTCGGCCGCACACACCGCCCTCAAAACGGCAGTAGATCCAGCGGCGTCCTCTATCCCTCTACTGATGATACTGAGAATCCCTGCCGCGAGAACCGACACGAGCATAAGAACGACTATGGCGGCTAGCAGCATGGAACCGGAACAGGACGCACGAGAGGCACTTGAGGTCATATCACTTCACCGTCCCTTCTTCCGGATAGAAGAACACCGCGTGGATTGTTGACGTCTGCCCTCCTCGGCCGACAGCCAGCTCGGCAGAGACTCTCCTAACAAGTGCGCGATCTATCGACCCAAGCGGCAGCGGCGTCAGAAGCCCGTTGGTAGCATCATAATAAGACAGGCGGAAGTCCTGCACTCCCGTCGCCAGCGGGAAGTCATTCATAGTAAGGCTTGTGCCTGAGAGGCGGAACCGGTTTGTCAGGCTGTACCGGTTGACAAACTCCCAGTCGTCTTCGTCAGCCGCTGTTGTGTTCTTTAACAGCCTGGCCTCTCTACGTATCCGTATGGTTGCTGCAGCAGCTTCATGCTCTATCTCTTCCCTTTGCTTCAGCATTGAGTAAAGCTCGGTTGTTGACGCGATATAGCTGAACACCGCCACGGAAATAATTCCCATAACAGCCATCACAACAACCAGCTCAATCAACGTAAATCCGGCCCTCACGGAGGACAGCCATCCTGATTTTCGATCATTTATCATAACGGCTCACTACCGAATTCAGGTTTACCACCGTACTGCCGGCCGAAACCGTCACTCGTATGCGTTTGAAATCGGTGGACCCGTCCGGTTCAGGTGTCGGGGCATCCGGGCTTGCACCCAGCACATTCTCAACGGACACACTAATGGCCATCGAAGCATAGCCGGCCATAGGCGCACCCTCTATCGACATCGGCGGCGCGTTGCTGAACCCGTCATAGTCGTCCACATCGTCAAAATCCTTCCTGATATCGCCCTCTTCCAGGCCGCCGAATGCGCCAGCTGGTGTTTCCGGATCCGCAAAGGCTTTGGATCTGACTTCACTCATAATGTCCTCAGCCAACAGGGCGCACCTACGTAACGAGTGCCTGTTCTCGAGGGCCTGCAGCCCGCTCTGGAGCCCCAGCATCAAGGCGGAAACAGCAAGCCCAGACAAGACGATGACAACAAGCAGCTCGACAAGGGTCACACCCCTGCAAGCGTCACACCTTGCTCTCAATGCCCTACTCGCTGTCATAGAATACTTATTCATAACTGTCATGTTCTGCTGCAGGGTCGGCCCCGGACCAAACGGCAGCAGCTCGTCCGCCTGGCTCCTAGCCGGAAACAGAAACATATCCCGTTACCGGGGATATGCTGATTGTACGCCCGGACGAAAAAGTGACAATACCCGTTGACGTCAGGGGGGAGCCAAAGGCATCCATCGGCACGCCATTAGTGGAGCTGAAAAACAAGGTCCCGCCAGTGCCGGCATCAACAGACAGAACTCGAAGCCCTCCAAAACGATCCGCGATATCGACATTCAGAGGCTCTCTTGTTAGGGGGTCGCTGAGAGGGCTGTAGGACGGAGGGATATTTGTGTCGGCCACTGCAATGGCATAGAAGTTAGAATCAACAGCTATGGTCACCCTTGTAGTGCGCTGTCCGTAGAGGGCCCTGTTCCTTGCGAGTCGAATATGAGCAGCAACCTCATCTACGCCTATCAGGTCCCTTTGCGAATCGATATTTGCAATACGAGGCACGACCAACAGGGCTAGTATCCCTATTATCAGGATAACCACAACAACTTCTATGGTGGACAGTCCTCTACGACTCAATGTCCCGGCCTTTATCGTAGAACGCATTTACTGCCTCAGGTTGAGGACCCTCTTCTCTCTACCATTGTCAAGAACCACGCTGTTCGCGGTAATACTCTGCACAACCCAGTCACCGAGGCGGTCGCCCTCCCCCAGAACGTCCCCGTCAATCACAACCACCCGCTTCCCCTCCCTTACCATGATCCCCGAGACATTCAGCTTTATCTCTGACGGGTCGCGGCGCCCGTCTTGCGATCGGTTGCTCCTGACTCTCATACTCGACCGCGAGAATGGGTCCCTGTCAGGCTTCAGCCCGGCAATACGCCTTTGCTCGTCAAGTAAACCCGTCGGAACACCATGCTGTACGGGCCGTTCCGCCTGACTGGTGACAGGTTGCGGCAGTGCGCCAGCTGCACCGCCCGGAGGCGACGCCTGCACAGGCACCACTCCGGTAACTCGGCGGGACCGCACCTTGCGAATCGTCGAATAAAGCAACATGAGAAAGACAGGCGCGAGAACAAGTACCATCACAAGCGCCGCACGATCACGCTGTTTCTGATCCAGCCTCATCGATCCTCCTCCATGGAAAAAGAAGATATTATCATCGTTGCCCTTACTGTTGCATCATCATCCTGGCGGTTCAACGCCACTATCTTGATGGATTCAATGCGGTGCAGAAAACCCCACCCGTCGACAGACTGAAGGAAAGTAACGAGTTCGTCATACGATCCCTCCATAGCGGGGTTATAGGACACCACCCTGAGCTTGCGTCCCAGGACATCATTGGCAACACCTTCTTCGCGCCTTTCCAATTCGGCCAGGCTGGCGGTCTCCATCCCGGAAACACTTGCCGACTTAACAATAGCATCAACGAGCTGTGGGCCCTGCAGGCTTCTTGAAGCAAGCCTTCTTTCCAGATCGTCTGCGGCTGCATCCAACTCCGTGATCTCTTTACGAAGCCTGGCCGCCGACTCCTTGTACCCGCGCGTATCAGAAAGGTCAGCCGTGAGCCGTTCGTTCTCCTGCTTCTGCACAGAATGCTCGGCGCGGTTTTGGAGCATCCATATGGAAAAGAACAATACCGCTCCCGATGCTATCAGAACCGCTGCGAGAGATTTCAGATGGCTAGACATCTGTTTATTTGCCCCCATACACAAGTTTGCACTGAATCTCAAATTTCCCAAGCGAGTTGCCGCCCCGCTTCGCTTCAGCCATTGATATTCTTACGTCACTGAAAAAGATGGATTCATTCAGGCTCGATGCGAAAGAAGATGTTGCTGTGTCAAATGTGCCTGCAGCCCGAGACACCTCTCCTCGGACAACAAATTTGCGCCCGCCCTCATGGTCAGACTGGGAAAAGGCGTCCGTCAGGATCACGCCTTCCGGCACGGCAGCGGCCAATGCATTCAGGACCCCGGCCCAGATCGGCCCAGGTGCCACCGCCTGCCCGAGAAGGGCCAGCCGCTGTTCTGCCTGCTCCTTCTTCATGCGAAGCGCCCCGGCCTCGTTCAGCTGCGCGTTCTCCCTGGCTATTTCATCCCTGAGAAAGTCGTTCCTCGAACTCAGCATTCTGAGGCGCACCGCTGAGAAGACTCCGCCAGCAAGGGCAGGAATGAAACCCAACAGCAGAATGGCTGCAACCGCTATATTGGCATATCTCGCCAGTCGGCGCGACATCCTCGCCCCCTTTGACAAAAGAAGAATTGACGGCTCAGACAAAAGCGCCAGCCCGACAGCAACGGAAAAGCGCGACTGCCACTTCCTGGCCCGCTGCTTCACCTTTTCACTCGCGAAACTCATCCCTTCAAAGGGATCTATCCTTTTTACCGGTACCGGGATTGACTTCTCTAGAAAACCCGAAAGATGTTTCTGTTCGCTGCCACCGCCCGTCAGATAAACACATTCAACATCACGACCCGCATTATCCTTGAAGTACTTTATTGACCGCAAGAGCTCAGAACTTATTCTCTCTACAGTCGGCCTCATCATTGCTTCCATGTGGATATCAGCACCTGTCCCCGCGCCGCTGCTTACGACGCCCGCTTGATCACCGGACGACGGTCCCTGGGAAGCTTGGCCCTTCGGGTGTTGCCCGTCATGGCGAACCAAGTGTCCGCTTATCTTTGCCTCCTCCGCCTCAGATGGATCAAGATGCACGATCCCGTCAGCAACAGTTATCTCGGTGGTCAGGGTTTTAGTAAGAGCATCACCCGCGACGGCAATTTCGCGTGAGAACAGGATCCCGCTTGCGTCGAGCACGTGTACGCAGGTGGCCACTGCTCCGACATCCACGACCATGACGCACGAGTTAGCCCGGAACCAGCCCTGATGGACAGCCAGCGCATGATATGCGCAACCCCGGACAGTTACACTGTCGACATCAGCGCCACTGCCCTCAACCATCCTGCAGTAGGGCACAATGTCCCCCCACTCCGCCAGAGCCACATAACTCCCGAATCTGCCGGCAAGGTAATCAGTTTCAACGTGAGAAACAAGTGGATCATCTTCTTTCCAGGAGAGCATCTTGCGGGCCTGCAACCGGATCGCTCCTTCAGCATCAGATGGAGCAACCTGCGGCAGGATAAGAAAACAACTCTCTACTGCATTGTTTATCGCCAGGACGGCTCGCGAACCAACAATATCAGCCTGGCTAAGAAGTCCCCTGAGAACGTCCTCAGGACTCCGCCCGCTTCCGTCAATCCTGAACCCGAAAGGCTCCTCCTCGACAAAAACACCCTCAAGATAGAGTTCACCTTTCTCGCGGGAAAGCAACGCCAGTTTCGAGCTGGCGGTACCGCACTCGATGCCGCATCTCTTTGCTTTTCCTAGAAGCATATCGCACCAAAAGAAAGGCCACCGCTAAATGCCGGTGGCCTCTTCAACACCACTATGAATTGAGCCATTTACGGCACGGCTGTCCATATGCCATTGGTAAAGTTGTAGTTCGTGGACGAATAGTACTTCAGAGTATATTCCTGCGACATCTGATTGGTCACAGCCGTCTGGGTTGGCCAGTAATTAGTAATCCCTGCATGCGCCACTGTAGTGGTGTACAGTATGTTGCTGGAATAAAGAAGCAGTGTCGCCGCCCGGAGTCCGTCAATGTACCCGTCGTCAGACGCCTGCTTCGCCTTCTCCGTTATGTCGAGGTACTTCGGAACTGCCACTGCCACCAGTATTCCCAGCAGCAATATCACCACAACAAGCTCTATCATTGTGAATCCAGACTTTTTCGCCATCACAAACCTCCTGTATTCTTAAGCGGTTTATTATTCTACAGCCGAGAAAGATGCTGTGTCAACAACCTTTAACCACCTTACGACGGCGACAGACGGGAGTCACAATTAGGCCTTCGCGTAACTCATACGCCGATCACCTGCGACATGTTCCATATTGGCAGGTAAACGGCCAAGGCAAGAAACAATACTCCTATTCCGATTACTACGGTTATCATGGGTTCTATCATACCAACAAGATTCTTAAGCGAGTACCGCACCTCCATGTCGTAGGCATCAACCACATAATCAAGCATT
>JBFIFS010000067.1:0-12219 GCA_041602695.1 Kiritimatiellia bacterium | reverse complement strand
GGCCTTTCGGCAAGCTCGTTTATACGATGCCGCCTTACATCATAGAGCCAGGCGACCTTGCGAAGATAACAGGCGCAATGGTACGTGTTCTTGGGGAGAACTCCTGTGCTTGAGCATGATCTAAAACGCGAGCTGGAACTGCTTGACGAACAGGGCTGCCTGCGTTCGCTCCGGCAGCTTGGCAGCCGGTCAGGCATAAGGATTCAGCACGAGGAGCGGAGCATGCTGAACCTCTCTTCGAATGACTACATGGGTTATGCGTCCAGCGAGGGCCTGGTCAGGGAATTCTATTCCGGCCAGACAGAGGAGAACCTCTTAAGCGGTTACGGGCTGGGAAGTTCAGCGTCCCGCCTGCTTACCGGAAACCATCCTGTCTACGCGCACCTGGAATCAGCACTTGAGGCAGCTTACGGAAGACCGGCACTTGTGTTTGGCAGCGGCTACCACGCCAACATCGGAATATTGACGGCCCTTGCCGGGAAGGACGACCTTGTCCTCGCCGACAAGCTTGTACACGCCAGCCTGCTGGACGGGCTCCGCATGCTGCCATGCGAATGCAGAAGATACCCGCACCTGGACACCGAGCGTCTCAGGCAGATCCTGAAAAAGACGAGATCAGACTACAGGCGCGTCTTCGTAGTCACGGAATCGGTCTTCAGCATGGACGGTGACTGCTCCGCTCTCTCCGATCTTGCTGAACTGAAGCGGGAATTTGATTTGGTCCTCTATATCGACGAGGCGCACGGAGTCGGGGTCAGGGGCGAGACCGGCCTGGGACTGTGCGAAGAACAGGACGTTCTCGATGACGTGGACATAATCGTCGGCACCTTCGGAAAGGCCCTCGCGGGGCACGGCGCCTACGCTGTTTGCGCCCAGCCTGTGAAAGACTATCTAGTTAACAAGTCTCGCTCCCTGATCTTCACTACCGCGCTCCCGCCAGTTGTAGTGAATTGGAACGCCTGGATACTTGAAAAGGCCCTCCGTGATAAAGCCGGCCGCTCGCGCCTGGCGGAGCTGTCGGGAAGGTTCAGGGAGGCAGTCGCCTCCTGCGGCATGCCTACTGCCGGCAGCAGTCATATAGTGCCCGCCATATGCGGCGAGAACGAGCGAGCGCTTGAGCTTGCGACCTGCCTTTCAGACAGCGGCTACCTCGCGATGGCGGTGCGCCCGCCGACAGTGCCCGCCGGCACGGCACGAATAAGGTTCTCCTTGTCGGCAGCCATGTCATGGGACGACATCAGCGGCATCATACCCGTTCTTTCCCAGGGAGGCGCGCGATGAAAACAAAGTGGCTGCAGAAAGATCACGGAAGAAAGCTCATCATCTTCTTTACAGGCTGGGGAATGGACGAGCAGCCGATCAGCCATATGAAAGCAGAGGGCTTCGACCTGCTGATGTTCTACGATTATCGCGACAACAGCGTCCAGCTGGACCTGGACGAGCTGTGCTCTGCTTATGATTCGACAGCCCTTGTGGCATGGTCACTGGGCGTTGCCGCTGCCGCACACGTTTGCGGCGACGTTGCTTCGCGACTTGAAACGGCGCTGGCGGTGAACGGAACGCTCTACCCGGCACACAGCGAACTCGGAATTCCTGAGCCGGTGTTTGACGGAACCATAGAAGGACTTTCTGAAGAGAGCCTTGTCCGCTTCTTCCGGCGCATGTGCGGCTCCAGTGCAGCGCACTCCCGGTTCATGGAGAAGAGGCCATTGCGGAATCTGGCTGATATTGACGAAGAGCTCCGAACGCTGCGGGATCTAACTCCCTGCGAAAACTCCGTGTTCACTCAAGCGCTGGTTGGAACCGGGGACCGGATAGTGCCGCCAGGCAACCAGTCAAACTGCTGGCGAAGGATGGGCGTCAGCTTCACTGAAGTAAGAATGCCTCACTTCCCTTTCTTCGAATATCAATCATGGAACAGCCTGCTGGGAGCTGCAGATGGATAAAGACCTGATAAGAAAACGGTTTGCAAGGAGCTTTGCGCATTATGGAGATTCTCCCTTTGTTCAAACCCAAATGGCCCAACACCTTGAGCGGATGCTGATGCCGGAGCTGCGAAAAGCACCGTGTCCCAATGTTCTCGAACTTGGCTGCGGCAGCACGCCGCTCGCCGCGGCGCTGACCCGGCACATAACCGTGCAGCGATTGACACTCAACGATCTCGTGGATGTCCGGGGCATCGTGTCGGAGGCCATGCGCGCTCTTCCGATTGAAGAGTTTAAATTCATAGAGGGCGACATGGAGAAAGTGGATCTTCCCGGAAACCAGGACCTCATAGTTGCCAACGCGGCGTTCCAGTGGCTTGCTGAGCCATCAGAATTCATGGCGCGCGCCATAGGCCTTCTCGAACCTGGCGGCATCCTTGCCTTCTCAACATTCGGCCCTGAAAACCTGCGGGAAATACGCGACCTCACAGGCCTGTCACTGCGCTACTCCGGGACGGCACACTTTAAGGCTGCCCTTGCCGGCAGCGGCGAGGTCGTAAGCATCGAAGAGCAGCTCTGCTCAGTGCCGTTCGACACACCGCGTGATGTGCTCAGGCATCTGAAAGCTACAGGCGTTAATGCACTGGCCAGAAGGATGTGGACAAGGAAAGACCTGCGGGAGTTTGAAGAAGCATACCGCAGCAAGTTCGACAGGGACGGCAAGGTCGAGCTGACCTATCACCCAGTATATGTCATATTCCGCAAGCCGGCAGGAGATGAGCAGTGATCTGTTTTGTTGCAGGTATCGATACCGGTGTAGGAAAGACCATAGCCACAGGACTTCTGGCCAGGCAGCTGCGTGCGGATGGCCGACAGACGATCACTCAGAAGGTAGTGCAGACGGGGTCAAGCCGGCCAGCTGAGGACATCGTGAAGCACCGCGAGATAATGGGGATCCCTCTAACTGCTGAAGACGAGTCCGGGCTGACCTGCCCATATGTCTTCAGCCATCCGGCGTCACCCCACCTTGCCGCGCGGCTCGAAGGACAGACGATCGACCCGGACAGGATAACTGACGCGACTCAGGCCCTCGCAAGGATATACGATACGATCGTCCTTGAAGGCGCTGGCGGCCTGCATGTTCCGCTAAACGATTCATTGACGCTGCTGGAGTATCTTACCGCTGTGAAATATCCGACGATACTGGTCTCTTCCTCCAGGCTGGGAAGCATCAACCATACTTTTATGTCTCTTGAGCTCCTGAAGCACCACGAGATTCCAGTGTTAGGCCTCGTTTACAACAGATTCGGCGAAGCCGACCGGGCGATAGGCGATGACTCAAAGGCTGTTTTTGAAACGCGCCTGAGCATGCTGGGCTATCCGGCAAAAATCGTCGAGATCAACGAGCAGTCACTGAGAACCGCCGAGACAGTACGGTTCTCATCGTTTCTGGAATAACACGGCGAACCACACGCCGACCAGATCGACTTCTCCCAAGACCCATCCGCAACAATGCCCATATATTTGATTTGGCGCACGATATCCACGTATGTATAATGCGGCTTTTGCTGAGACAAACAGAACTCACGTTTGCTGTATTAACTGCCACGAGGAGGGTGGATCGTTTCATGAAATGCCCGGCATGCGGAAGTGAGGAACTCCTGGACGCAATTCCGTCATGGTGGATGCGACTGGTACCTGGCACGGCCTGCTATCGCTGTGACGACTGCGACCATCGGTTCGTAGCTCGTGGCAGGGTTGCGCATCCCAAGGACGAAGATGATGAAATTGATCAGGAAAACGAGGCCTTTGAAACCCAGCCTACAGAGGGCCTTGATGTTGGGTCTGAACCAAACTTTCCGCCACCCGAACCTCCTGCCGTTCCGCCCATCGGCGGCGTAGAACCTCCTCCTCTGCCTGAATCTCTTACTAAGCCTCCCATCGGTGGAAAGCCCCCCTCTCCTCCACCTGATACGCCTGGCATTCCGCCCATCGGAGGCATGGAGAGCCCGATTCCGCCTTCCGCTCCTGAGCTTCCACCCGTCGGGGGCGCAGATCGGCAGGCTCCATCTGATCCGCTGCCCAAGCCGAAAACCAAAGAGAAGAAGACATCCATCCCTGGCGATAAGCCCCAGTCAGGCGATATTTCGTCGCTTTTCGATGAGCACATCAGGGAAGCACAGGACATGATTAAGAAAATGAGTAAGAACCAGCGAGTATCGTTACCGGAGGACAAGGATGTATAGCGAGTATTACGGTTTAAAGGAGCACCCATTTAACGTCGTCCCAAACCCCCGGTACATGTTCTTCAGCGAGAACCATAAACAGGCCTTTTCCGAACTGCTTTATGGGGTTGAGAACAGAAAGGGTTTTCTTCTGATGACCGGAGAAATCGGATCCGGCAAGTCAACCCTCTCAAGGCTGCTTCTGAATTACCTCGGTGACAATGTAAGGTCCGCCATGATCATCAACCCGAACCTCTCTGGCACACAACTGCTCGCCACCATAATCGAAGACTTCGAGATTGAACCCAAGTCCAAGAACAAGAAGGGCTATATTGATGCACTTAATGCATTCCTCCTGCGCGTCTCCAGGGCCGGCGCCACAAGCGTTCTGATCCTCGATGAAGCGCAGAGCCTGGGCGCCAGGTCCCTTGAGCAGCTTCGCATGCTTTCAAACTTTGAGACAAACGAGGAAAAGCTGCTGCAAATAATCATGGTCGGCCAGCCCGAGCTGGAGAAGATCCTGGACAGACCATCGTTAGCCCAGCTTCGTCAGCGAGTGAGCGTGTGGACCCACCTTTACCCCCTCGACGAAGAAGAAACCCGGGAATATATCAGGCACCGCTTCTCAATAGCAGCGAGTGATGGGGCGCGCACACCTTTCACCGATGCTGCACTTGCCAAGATATTCGAGCATACACAAGGCAGCCCAAGGATGATAAATGTTACCTGTGACCGCGCGTTGCTGCTGGGATACCTGGCCAAGTCCAAGGAAATCGGCCCGGAAATCGTTGAGCGTGCAATCGCCAGGCCAACTGCCGCAAAGAAACCGAAGCGCAAGAAGCCTGCGGAACCGGCAAATGAAGAGACGCCTAAGCCGCCAGCGGACACAATCGGGAATATCGCGCGAAGAATAGTCTAACTCCCCCGCCGTTTGCCTTGCCTGAACCAGAAGTGGCCTGCCCTGACGCGGCAGCACCGCGCCAAGCGCCCAGGCACTACGTCATCAGAACCATAACGTTGACTGGAATCCAGGAAGTTGAAACCAGGAAAAGCTGACAAATCGCTCCCTTTTGATCCAAACTAAGCCCATAATGTAAGAATGCCTAAACGAAGAGTTATAGTGGTCGGAGGCGGAGCAGCCGGCCTGATGGCTGCGGGCGAGGCCGCGCACAATGCAGATGTCGTCCTCATCGAAAAGATGAGGACACCCGGGCGCAAGCTTTGCATCACGGGTAAAGGCCGCTGCAACATTACGAATACTGCTGACAGGGGTGACTTCGAATCCCATTTCGGCTCAACAGCAGATTTCCTGAAATACCCATTCTCATGCTACTTCACTCCGGACACAGTGGAGTTCTTCGAATCCAGGGGCCTGAAACTGGTAACAGAGCGGGGCGGCCGAATCTTTCCTGAAAGCGGCAAGGCAAGCGACGTTTTCGAGGTGTTCCGAGCCTGGATAAAAGGAACGGGCGCCGAGGTGCTATGCTCCTCGCCTGTTGAGAAACTGCTCATAGACAGCGGACAGGTGCGAGGCGTTGTCGCGGCCGGCAAGGAAATCACTGCCGACGCCGTAATACTTGCAACCGGCGGGATGACCTACCCTCGAACAGGTTCTACCGGCGATGGATACGATCTCGCCAAGTCTGCAGGCCATACAATTGTCCGGCCCCGCTGCGCGCTGGTGCCGCTGGAGACCGCCGGAGCAGTCGCGCGCAAGATGAGCGGACTGAACCTGAGGAATGTCGAGGCAACACTGTTAGTCAACGGAGAGAAGCAGCGAAAGGACTTTGGCGAGATGACTTTTGCTGACTTCGGCGTCACGGGGCCCGTCATATTGTCACTCAGCGGGGCAGCTGTAGACGCACTCGAAAGGAAACAGGCCGTCGAGCTTTCCATTGATCTAAAACCCGCACTCACGAAAAGCAAACTTGGCGCGAGACTTCTGAGGGAACGCAAGAAGCGGGCCAGGGAGCCCGTAGTGAGCCTTCTTCGCGGCCTGCTTCCGCGCGAGATGGTTGACGTCTGCCTGCAGGCAGTCGGAATCAGCGGCAAGGCACCGGCACAAAGCCTCTCCGAAACAGAGCACTCCCGCCTTATAGACTGGATGAAGGGCCTTCGACTGAAAGTAACCTCCGCGCGGTCAGCGGACGAGGCCATCGTCACCGCCGGCGGGGTCAGCACAGAAGAAATTGATCCGAAAAGCATGGAGTCACTTAAGTGCAAAGGACTCTACATCGTCGGAGAACTTTTGGACATACAGGCGGACACAGGCGGGTACAACCTGCAGGCTGCATTCACCACAGGCTGGATGGCAGGCCGACACGCGACCGGGCAAGAGATAGAGCCGCAGTATGTGACCCAACAAGCCCAACGCCCGAAAAACGAGCCTGGAGGGACGGGTTCCACCCAGTCCGACGCCCGGACCGGGCGGAATCGATCCCTCCCGGGAGCATCGGCCTGTTTCCTCCCAACCACGATGGACGAAGTGAAGGCGCGCGGCTGGGACGGGCTGGATATCATCCTGGTTACCGGAGACACCTATATCGATTCGCCGTACGTAGGCGTGTCAGTGATCGGACGGGTCCTCGAGAACGCCGGATACAGGATCGGCATAATCGCCCAGCCTGATCTCGCGGATGGCAAAGACATTTCCCGGCTCGGGGAACCGGCACTGTTCTGGGGCATTACCGCCGGATGCATAGACTCTCTTGTCGCCAACAGGACTGCTGGAGGCAAGAAGAGGAAGACAGACGACTATACGCCTGGCGGCGAGAATAATAGGCGGCCGGACCGCTCGAGTATCATCTACTGCAACCATATCCGACAGCACTTCAAGAACACTAAGCCATTGGTGCTCGGCGGAATCGAAGCAAGCCTCCGGCGGATCGCCCATTACGACTTCTGGACCGACAAGGCGCGCAAGTCCATTCTCTTCGACGCCAAGGCGAACTATCTTCTCTATGGGATGGCGGAGCGATCGGTAATCGAGCTTGCAGAATGCCTGAAGGATGGACGAGAACCTAATGATATCCGAGGGCTCTGCTACATTTCCAAGGACGAGCCGCCGGACTCCGTGTTGCTCCCCTCCTTCGAAGCGGTCGCCAAGGACAAGGACGCGTTCACGAAAATGTTCCATACATTCTACAGGAACAATGATCCTGTGACGGCCAGGCGCCTCGCCCAGCAGCAGGACACGAGATACCTCGTCCAGAATCCGCCAGCTCATTACCTGACAACTAAGGAGCTCGACGAAGTCTATAGCCTCGGCTATACGCGCGACGCACACCCTTACTACGCCAAGGCAGGCAAGGTTAAGGCGCTGGACACAATCAGGTTCTCAATCGCCACACACCGCGGCTGCTACGGCGAATGCAACTTCTGCGCCATAGCCGTGCACCAGGGAAGAGCAGTCCGGTGCCGAAGCAAGAAGTCGATAGTTGATGAAGCCGTTGAGCTGACAAAACACCCCATGTTCAGGGGAACGATCCAGGACGTAGGCGGCCCAACGGCAAACATGTACGGAATAGAGTGCTCGCGCAAGGCCGAGAAGGGCTGCTGCGATGACAAGAGATGCCTTTACCCATCGGTCTGCCCTGCCCTGACCTCAACGCACAGGGAGCAGATCGACCTGCTTAATGCACTGAGGAAAGTTCCGGGAGTCAAACACGTGTTCGTCGCGTCAGGCATTCGCCACGACATGGTTGCTGCTGACAAGACTGCGGGCGAGGAGTACCTGAAACAAATTGTCAGTCATCACGTCTCAGGCCAGCTCAAGATAGCGCCCGAGCATTCCGAACCGGCCGTTCTGGCGCGGATGGGAAAGCCCGGTACCGACTCGCTGCTTGCATTCCGAGAGATGTTCTACAGGCTTACGAAGAGGGTGGGCAAGAAGCAGTTCCTGACCTATTACATGATCGCGGCACATCCGGGCTGTACTGAATCCGACATGAGAAAGCTTCGTGAATTCGCGACTAACAAGCTCCAGCTAAAACCAGAGCAGGTCCAGGTCTTCACGCCAACGCCTTCCACATATTCCACTCTCATGTACTGGACTGAACGCGATCCTTTTACGGGCAAGAAGTGCTTCGTCGAGAAGGGCGCTGGCGGACGGGAGAAACAGAAGTCCGCCCTTCTCCGCTAAGCCGCAATGATCATAGAAAGGAAATTATGACTAACTGGAAGATCCATAACCGTAAGACCATTCTCGATCACAGCAAGTTCCTCCGCGTCGAAGAGCATCATCTCGAGCTTCCCGACGGCAGGGAGATCAAAGACTGGCCATGGCTGATTAGCCCGGACTACGTGAACGTGGCGGCCATCACCGACAACGGCCTGTTCCTCGGCTTCTGGCAGGAGAAATACGCGGTGGAAGGCCTCTCCATCGCCCCCGTAGGCGGGTTTATTGACGAAGGGGAGGAGCCGATGGCAGCTGCGAAGCGCGAGCTGAGGGAAGAAACGGGCTACGGAGCCGATGACTGGACAAAGCTCGGGTCTTTTCCCTGCGACAGCAACCGCGGGTGCGGAAAAGCCCACTTCTTCATTGCGAGAGGAGCACGCCGCGTGACTGACCCGATAGTCGACGATCTCGAAGAGATGACCTTGACCCTCTTTACTAAGGAAGAAATCGAAGAGGCCCTCGACAGGGGGCAAGTCAAGACCCTGCCCTGGATGGCAATATTCGCGCTGGCGCTGCATGCCCTGCGCGACTAAACCTTCTCGCGCAGTGGCAGCGCGCTATCCCTCAAATTCCTGAACAGAGGCGCTGTATTGCGCCGGATCGCTGTCGAAATTCAGCCGAATCACAAGAGTCTCAGGGCCGTCAAGAATGCTCCTCGGAAGTCCCTTGATCCGCAATACTCCCTTCCCGCTCCGCCAGTTCACAGGCAGCAGATCGGTTGAACATCCTAAGCACTCGCCTGTGTTCAGCAGGGCCGCATTCGAGGGCAGTAAACTCAGAGGAGGCAATCGCACTGCATCAGAGGTGACCGGCTTCTTCAGATGCACGTAGACCGTGTTCTCCCTGCGTGTCACCAGCACGTGGTTCTTGTCCACGAGATCTGAGGCAAACTCCACTCCATCAAACGCCTCGCGCACCTTTCGGTACCAGGCCCCTACTTCTTTCAGAATATCGGCCGCCTGATCAGGGACCCGACCCTCAGGATCCGGCCCTACATTGAGCAAATAATGCCAACCCCGCACCATTGCTGCATCAATCGCCTGCGTAAGATGCGACGTGGAATAGTAGTCCTCGTCTTCTCGGTACCCCCAGCTTTGGGTGCCGACAGAGTTGCAGGCTTCAGCGCGCTGGCAGGACCGGTCGTGCCCATACTCGCGTTCGGGCGTACCGAAATCACCGTTATCGAATCCGCGGTTGTTGATGACAATGTTCGGCTGAAGCGAACGCAGCAGCGCGTTGACGGATGGGTCCTCGTATTCCGGAACATTCATGTCCCAGAACCAGTGCCGCACTTCACCGTAATTCGTGCACAGCTCCTCCACCTGGGCCTTCAGGAAATCGAGGTAGGCCGGCCAATCCGGCGCATCTCCCGGCTCGGGCCCCTCCAGCTCATGGTGCCGCCCTTCATTCGGATAGTTCGGGTGATGCCAGTCAACAACGGAGTAGTAGATTCCCAGCGGAAAATCCCGCTTGTGACAGGCCTCTGCCAGCGAGCCAATTATGTCCCTACCGTAGGGAGAGCGCATTACGTTGAATTCTGTTTGCTGGGTGTCCCACAGGCAAAAGCCATCGTGGTGCTTTGCCGTCAGGCAGACGTACTCCATTCCAACTTCTTCCGCGAGATCCAGGACCGCGTCCGCGTCCCATTCCGTAGGGTTAAAGCGGTCAATAAGCTTCTCATACTTCGCCCGCGGGATCCGCCGCCGCATCTGGTCCTGTTCATGCCAGCCCTCTATGGCATACAGCCCGAAGTGCAGGAAGAGGCCTAACCTTGGTCGCTCAAACCATTCTTGTACCGGGTTACGGTCCATTGCTTCTCCTTACAATCCTGAGAACGCGGGATCCTCCCTTAACGTGCGGCATCAACATCTCGCCCGTGTCGAGCCTCGCAACAAGACACTCCTTCGTCTCGTCGCTTCCCCATGTTCAACTCTCTTCTTCCTAATTAGCGCCGCTCCAGGGCGTCCCAGGGATACTTCCAGTCGCGCGCCTTCGGCGATCGAGTTTCCATGTAATGGGAAACATCGTATTTCCTGATGTATTCCTCGCCATCAAGGAACTCATCGCCAAGACCGTCGAGCTTTGCCTGGAGCTGCCGCTCAAGACTGTCCTGCAGCTCACTTGCCTCAGGTCGACCGATGAGGTTGCGCATCTGGTAAGGATCTTGAACATTGTCGAACAGCAGCCAAGGCCCGGCAGAGTCCCGCACATATGTATATCGTGCAGTTCGCAGGCCGCGATAGGCTTTCATCCTGTTTCTTATGATCTCGGTAAACTCAATTGGAATATTCAGCAGCCCGGCCTCCTCCCCCGTCGGCTCCTGTTCGCCACGGATATATGGAGACCAGTCGACACCCTCGACCGAGTCCGGAACCGGCAGGCCGGCCAGACCCAGCAGCGTAGGCATAATATCCGGCGCATCAATGGGAATGCCCAGCTCGCCGGTCCTGCCCTGCTGCAAAGCAGGATAGCGCAGCAGAAACGGGACGATCACTGACTCGTCAAACGGGAACAGCTTTGTCCCCAACCCCTGGCTCTGCATCATGTCGCCGTGGTCCGAGGTGAACACGAAGATCGTATCATCCTCAATCCCCGAATCCTGGATCGCGTCCAGTACGGTCCTCATGCAGTCATCCAGCGCGGCAATATGGGCATAGTACCCCCGCAGGTCTTTTTCGGCCTGCTCCCGCGCTTCTTCAGGCACGTTCGGGCGAAGCTCAATCTCCCTGTCCTCATACTTCTTGCGGTACTCTTCCGGCGCCGTGTGAAGCGGAAAATGAGGAGGTCCCCACGAGAGCATCAGCATGAAAGGCTTCTGATCATCAGCATGCTCCCTGATATAGCTGGCAGCGTCCTCACTCTGCTCAAACGCGTCATACCAGTCCCATTTGTGCCTGGTGTGGTCCTCATTGAAAAAGTAGTATGAGTCGTTGTAATCGTGGGTGCACTCGAATCCTTTCCAGTAATCGAACCCCATCTGGAAGTGGCGGGGAACAAATGCCTCACGCCGGCCGTATTTCCCATCGGGGCTTCCATAAACGTGCCACTTGCCGATATAGGCCGTGCTGTAGCCGCCGTCATTGAAAGCTCGCGCTATGGAATAAACATCAGGATCAAGCTCAACGTCGTTGATTACAACGCCATGCGTCAGCGGATACTGGCCTGTGAGAAGGCTGGCCCGGTATGGACAGCACACAGAACAGCCGGAAATTGCATTCGGGAAATTGATACTCTCTGAAGCGAGCCTGTCAATTACCGGCGTCTCGCAGTTCGTGTCCCCCGCGTAGCCAACTGCCTGCCCCCGCCACTCGTCGCCAAATACAAATACAATGTTTGGCCTGTCATGAGACTGTCGAACTGATTTCGTCACGATTGTCCTTCCTGCAGTTAAGATGCAGCCATTATACCTATCCTACGTAGCAATCCTAGATGTCAATTCGAGGAATCTCTGCGGGGAAATGCCGTGCACCTTCTTGAAGCTGCGGGAAAAATGGTACGGATCATCAAAACCCATCTCTGCCGCAGCTTCCTTCACGAGGATATTGGAGTTCTGGAGCCTGTCGGCGGCGTGGCGCATCTTGAGCTGCATCAGATAGCGATAAGGCGTCGTCTGCCCAAAGCGCTTAAACAGCCGGCATATCGTGGCGGCATCCATATGGCACGCCTGGGCTATCTCATCAAGGCCACTTAGGCTCATGAATCTCTGCTCGATCAGCATTTTGCACCGCTCGTAGGAATGCATCGATCGCGAATGAACGAAAGGCGCCTGAGTTGCCAGAACATCGATTTTCAGCATCAGCAGCTTCAGCAAAAGCAGGCATATCTCGGAAGCCCGTCCCCCGCCGCCATCCGCAGTCTCCTGAATCTCATCCATCAGAGCCCGGATCCTGTT
>JBFIFS010000066.1:0-12317 GCA_041602695.1 Kiritimatiellia bacterium | reverse complement strand
TCCTCGCAGATCCTGATCGCCTCACGGACACGTGCTGCCGCCAGCGGATACTCGCTCCGGATATACAGGAAGCCCTTGTCCGCGCCCACTGCAAAGGCAGCAATTGCGGCACCTTCAAGGACCCGAAACGGAAACGATTCGAGGATCATGCGATCCATAAAGGCGCCGGGATCGCCTTCGTCGCCGTTACAAATAACGTACTTCTGGCCGGCACCTGCATCATGTACGAGCTGCCATTTCGTTCCTGTCGGGAATCCGGCTCCACCGCGCCCGCGCAGTCCGCTTTCCCTGATAATCTCAATGACTTCCGTTCTCTGCCTGTCCTTGAGACAGGTTTCAAGAGCTGCAAATCCGTCGTTCATGATGTAGCCCTCGAGATCCATAGGATTAAGATCCCCTGCGCATTCAGTTACAATCCGCTCCTGGGCGCCGGTGTAGCAGGCATCAGACCCGCTCCGCACATCTATCGCATAGCGCGTAACCGGCTTCCATGCCTCATCAGTGAGAAGCCTCTCCAACAGACGGTTTATGCGGCTCTTGACGCGCGCTCCGAGCTTCGCCGGGCGGAAATGCCGCAGGAGAACCTCGCGCACACTGTCAGGCTGGACAAGTCCGTAACTGAAGCGCCTGCCATCGGCCATTACAATATCCAGCATGGGGGTCTGGTAGGAAATACCCGTGCATCCTACCGTCTGGACTTTAACATTGAGCCCCAAGCCGGCCACCTGCCGCTGAAGTTCTTCATGCACCTGCAGCGTTCCACCAGCGACGCAGCTGGAACAGAGACAAAGGCGCACCTCCCCGGACGGAGCGCCTTCAAGTCGGTGCTCCATCGCATCCGCCTCAGTCTGCTTCTGGGCCTCAAGGAAGTCTGCCAGCATGTTGTGCACCTTGCCCGGCTCAATGTATCCGTAAGTGATGTCGTCGATCTGGACCGCCGGCGCCAGCATGCAGCACCCGAGACAGGCAACCTTCTCCACCGTAAAAAGCTTATCTGAATCGGTGTCTTCCCCGTCTTCAATCTCCAGATGCGCGAGCAGGGCCCGGTAGATATCTTCAGCGCCTTTCACGTGACATGCCGTGCCGATGCAGACCTTTACGAAATGCCGCCCCGCCGGCTTAGTCCTGAACTGCGAGTAAAATGTGGATACTCCGGCAATGGAGGCAGGCGAAATATCTGTTGTCTCAGCTATACGCCGGAGCGCCGCCTCCGGCAGATAATTGTATTTCTCCTGTATCGCGCGGAGAAGGGCGATCAAGTGACGCTGGTCCCTCCCGACCTCGGCGATGATGCCGTCGACCTCTGCCAGGTCAATTTCATCGCCCGTCGTTCCGTTGTGCTTGGTCTCACTCATTCGTCATCTCGATTTACAGCAGCACGCCCAGCTCACTTCTTTCCGAAACAGTAAAGCGACTCATCAGCGCGCAAGTATATCCGGCCTCCTGTAATGGTCGGGGTGGCGTCGCAGGACTCAAGCATGACCCCTTTCCCAACCTGCTCGAAGTCAGTCGCGGGATCGGCTTTCAGGACCGTCATCACAGTATCGGACGAAAGATACAGGTTCCCGGCATTTATGACTGCGGAAGCGTAATTGCCGTACTCTTCCGTCTCCTTCTGTTTAACAACTTTTCCCGTCCCGGCGTCCACGCATGTCAGCACTCCCTGCGAGTGCTGATAAAGGTGCTTCCCGTCCGTAGTCATGCTCGGCCCGTCCGAAAAACCGGAACTGTCGGGCAGCTTATCAAGCGACCAGGCAATCGAACCGTCAGACAGGTCCAAGCCGTACATTCCGCAGTACTGCATGTTCACGCAAATCAGCTCTCCGACCTGGACGGGTGAGGGCCCTACGCAGTAATCTATTTCCTCAGTAAAGACCTCCGTGCTCCATACCCTCTTGCCAGTTTCGGGATCCCAGGCGGAAACATTGGGGTAGGCAGGCAAAACAACGAGGTGTCCTCCATCAGATTTTGAACCGAGAACCGGGGCGGCCCACGACGGGAAATCTCGCTTCGTCTTCCAGATTTCCCTGCCTGTTGCCGCGTCATAGCGCGCAACGTATCGTTCATCACCCTCAAAGACCACTATTACAGAATCCCTGTAGACCAGCAGCGAGCTGGACAGCCCAAAGAAGTTCTCCTTGGTATTGCCAAGCGCGTGGTGCCAGAGGACTCTTCCGGTCTCCATATCAACTCCCGCGAGCTGGCCGTTAGAGAACATTGCGAAGACCTGCGCACCGTTAACCGCCGGCGTCGCAGCCGCGTACATCAGCAGATCCCAACGTTCATCCTCGGTGTCCGTCTCATAACCCTCGGTTGCGCCCGTGTGCTCAGGCAGCTGAACGGCCCATATTTCGTCGCCTGTATCCGAATTGAGGCAGTATATTGCCCGCTCCTCCTGGTCAGCGCCGACAACAAACACCTTCTCACCCCACACCACGGCGGAGGCCCAGCCCAGCAGAGTAATCGGCGCCTTCCATAGCAGGTTCTCATTCTTATCCTCGTCCCATGAGGTTGGAACGCCCTCGAACCCCGTCCGGCCCGTCATTGCCGCGCCGCGGAATACCGGAGCATTTACAGCAAAGCCATCAGGAAAGACTGGCGCCGTGCTCGGCGGGGCTACTGCCAAAGGTTCCGGCTGATCAGGAACGGCCAGCAGTTCATCTGACAGCTCAGTCGGCGTTGAGACTGACATTACAATCGATACCGCAACGAGAACAACTGTGCCTCCAGCAATCCAGGCCCTGCTCCTTTGAACGCCGCTCCAGAAGATCCCTTCGCAGCTCTCACCACCCGGCGCCGGTATCGTGCGGGTCGCAAGCTGGTAGACCCCGAACGCCAGCAGCATTACACCCCCGGCAACCACCGCCACAATGCCTCCCGAAACAACCTGCTTCTGACTTGTGAAGAATGCCTTGCGCGAAAGCAGGTCCAGCTGCCGTATGTCGGCTTTGACCTGGGCCGTCCGCTCTCCCGCTGCGTAGCGGTCCCGCATGGCTATCAGGGTCTCGTTGTTCAGGGGATCGGCTTTCTTCAGCTGAAGATGCGTTGCCGTCAGCAGGGCGCTCATGACCAGGACGAGTGCCGCTGCAACAAGCCCCACTACCATCGCTGCCTGCGCAACCGTGCGGCGCGTTCCGGATAGTGAATCCTTACTCATGAAATTGTCTCCTTGGTAAAAGCAGTCTTCTTCTCGACCGGGCAATACCGAAAGCATCTGGCACAGCTGACACACTCTCCCCTGTCCGGAACGTAGTCCTTCCTCGACCGCCACACCCCAAGGGCAATCAGGCGCCCGCCTATTACAAGCCCCATGAATCCACCCAGGGCCCAGCCGCCTTTGCCCAAACTTCCGCGAATGGCCAGCGCTTCACGGTACAGGTCTACGATGGGTTCCTTGGTTCGGCGATACGCCTCCGTTTCAATCGAAAGCTCCTTGACCCTGCCGGTCTCTTCCAGCCGCATACGCTCAGCGAGCTGCACTCTGTCGCTAAGCCTGGACATCGGCACTGCCATACGCGACCCAAGGAAGGCGCCTCCTGCTGCAAGGACAGGCAGGGCAACGAGCATGACGGCCAGTCGCCGGATACCTTTGGCACGCGGTTCAGAGTTTCTCTCAGGGGTCGGCAGAAGAATGGCGTCAAACGGACATGAGTCTTCGCAGAGCCTGCACTGAACGCATTCTTCCGGCGTAATCGTTACATGCCTTCTCGAGAGCCGTGAACACCAGTTCAGCAAGACTCCGTAAGGGCAGAGGAACCTGCAGTACGGGCGCCCGACGAACATCGACAGCACCAGGATGGTGCCGCCGAAGACAAGCATCGGAAACGAAGCACTCAGCCGGAAGAACCCAACAAACGGATCGTACCTGCAAATCAGATAACCGGCCCCGCATGCTACAAGAGTAAGCGAAAGGCCGAGGTACAGGTGCGGCAGAAGCCCCAGCGTATTCGCAACCCATATGGGCACTTTCACCGGCTTCACGAGAACAACGTCCTGCATCGCGCCAAGAGGACATACCGCCGCGCAGAACGTACGGCCAAAAAACAGCGTAAAGACAAGCGGCAGGGCGAAGAAGAGGAGCACGGCCACAGGCACCGCGTATGTGCTGTCAGTCAGCGCCTGGACGATATTCTGGACTGACCCTACAGGACAAACGCAGCCCTTTCGCCAGAACCCGAAATAAAGCAGCGAGAGAACGGAGAGGAGCATAATCCCCCGGCGTGAGCGGGCTTTGAGCGACAGATAGCTCGCCGCCGAAAGCGCGACGACCAGTGCGCCCAGGTCTATATATTCAGCACGATTTGAGCGCGGACCTGGCACAGTCGTGTCAGGCGGCACGTGCCCAGTCTCATCGAAACTGGGCTTAATCTGAGCAAGCTTCCCCTGCGCATTCAGATCCGTCGGCACAACCCCCAGCAGCAATCCTGCGAGCATGAACATCGACAGCCAGCCGACAGCCGGCTTATCTTTGACAGCTCGAAGATCGACGCGGGATGACCTGTTACTGATCACTGTCTGCCTTATGTTGCTTGGGCTTCTTGAGGATATACGGGTCCGAGGCCGGGACCCGCACGAAAGCACTAGAAGGACATGCCCTGGCTATAGCGCATTCGTTGCAGTTAGTGCAGCGGTCATGCCGGACCTGCAGGAACATCGAGCCGTTGCCGAACGCGCCGCAGCCTTTAACACAAACCCCGCAGCCTATGCACTTCTCTTCATCTATATCGTATTTGTAGAAAGGGTTTTCTATGTAGGTTCGCGATATTGCCGATGTCGGACAGAGCTGGTGCTCGGCGGCCGTATCTGTATCCCTGGTGTAGCTCTGGTGATAGCCGCCGCACAGGTCACAGTACCAGCAGAGCGCGTAGGCATGCACGCACTTCACGGCGGAAGGGTTCAGGACGCACTCAGTAGCACAGAGCCCGCATTGCGTACACTTGTAGGGATCAATCTGCCAGACATAATCCTCGCGCTTTGAACGCGAGGCCGCCGCGGCCGTCACACCCGCTACTGCCGCCCCGGCAGCACCCCCGAGGCATCGCCTCAGGAATTCCCGCCGCTCTGTTTGTTTTCCTTCCTCGTTCATTCTTACTTCCCTGGTCTACGTATCTGCCCCGGCTCTTCCGCTCTGCTTGGCGGACAGGGCGGCCGGCAGCCTGCATCCTTTAAAAGCCGCGCAGTTGCAGCAGACACTCCGGTTCACGCAGCGCTGCGAATCCTTGTCGAGAGCGCGACCGGCGAGGGCTCCGCCCCCTGCTCCAATCAGGCCGAGGGTCAGGTACCTTCCTACGCTCCTGAAAAATTCACGCCTGCTGTTTTCCGGCCTCGCCTCACTCATGGCTGCTGTTTCTCCTCGAATACACGCACCGTTTTCCTCACTGGATCCAGCACAAGCACGCGCCCTTTTGAATCCACCTCAATGTCCAGATCTGAGATGGTCTGGTCAAATTCCCGGGGCCCCGCAACCACACAAACGAGCTTGCCTTCAGGCGACACACCTTTGACGCGGACAATGTCCGTCTCCGCGGTAACGATATTTCCATTGGGCAGCACCGCTATATCGACCGGATTGCAGCAGCCGGAAAAACTTTCAATGTCGCGGCCCGGCTTGTTCCAGCTGGCCTCAATCAAACCGTCCGCCCCGTACCTACGAAGCTCACGCCCTCCCGGATTGGCCGCCCAGAGCCGCTGTTCGGCATCAACCGCAATGCCGAGTATCGGGCTCGAAAAGAGAACGAAGCCGGGCATGCTGTCAACAAGCCTGCCCTGCCGGTCATACCGAAGAACCTGTCCTTTTCTTGCCTCACCAACGAAAACATCATCACCGCGCAAGGCGATTGAAACAGGAATAGCGTCTGCTGCGGGCGTGTCCCATACAGCCGTCCGGCTGCCCTCAGCGTCGAATACTTCGACGTGGTTCCCAATACCGGCAAAGAGACCGCCTTCCGAATCAACCGCAAGGCTGAGAGGAGTGCCTTCAACCTGGACCTTTGCAATCTCGGCTCCGTTATAATCAAGGACCAGTATCGTGTCCGGTCCGGCCACATATACCCTGCCTCCGCCAACAGCGAGGGCCGAAACTTCTGTAAGCCCCGGCCGTAACGGTTCCTTCTCAGCGTACCTCACCAAGTCAGGGTCCACGTCGAGGTATTGCTCCAGGTCAAAATCAAAGCTGCGCCCCAAGCCCTTACGAGCATCACCAATCCTGGAAGACCGAATCCATACAACTGTGCATAGAACCGCCAGGCAAAGCAGCATCACGATTCCCTTCATCACAGTCTTTGTCGTTCTATTCATAACTTAAGTTTCCAAAGTCCACGTTCAGCGATTACTGCTCCCTCAGATCAAAGCATACCAGCCGCGTGTAGTCCCTCACAAACAGCCTTCCGTCGACAATCGCCATGGGGCCCCACACTTCATGTCCATCTTCAAAAAGCTGCCACTCGCCGAGCTTCCTGCACTCATCAGTTCGGGCCGCGAACATCGCCATGAGGCCGGTGTCGCCCATCACATAAAACTTCTCATCTGCCAGTATGTAAGGCCCCCATGCCTCGTTTTTCCTGGGCGATGTAAAGACGGTGTCCTGACCACTCCCCCATATGATGCGCCCGCCTTCTGCGGCTGGGTCAACACAGACAAACTCCATCTTGCGCTCCCGCGCGCTGTTAAGCTGAATCCCAAACAGATGCCCTTTATAGTAAATTGGCGTATGCTGATACGTCGAGAAGCAGTCGCGCGCCTTGCGCCTGCCGTTGAAATTATAAACGATCACCGGCTTGAAGGAGCTGCCGTCTTTGACGATCTCAATCAGGGCAGACCCGCCATCATAGCCCGAAGTCACAAAGATCCTGTTATCTTCCAGGACAACGGGTGACGGCATTACAACCGAGCTCGTCCACTCATCCGTTTCCCACAACACCTTGCCTTCAAGCTCTCCCTCGGCACCCACAGCAGTTATTCCGCCTATCGAACAGTAAACATACATCTTCGTTCCACCTACGGTGACCGGAACTATCGACGAATGCGACATGCGCCAGCCGTTCCTGTTGGGGGCCTCCCAAAGGACTTTTCCGGTCTCGCAGGAAACAGCAATCATCATCACATTCGTCCCTGCAGGCGCTATGATTGCTTTTCCGTCGTCGATCAGTGGACATTGCCCGGCATACCAGCAGCTGCTCAGGTCGCGCGTGCCGTATTCCCTGCTCAGGCTCATTCCCCAGAGGGTCCTTCCCGTCTCGCGCTCAACGCACATGACCTGGCCCATTGGGCCGATCGTGACTACATGCTCATCAGTGACGGCTGGTGTCGTTCTCGTTATTCCGTGGTTGTTGGGGACCCTGATCTTGTAACCGGTACGCCAAAGTTCAGCGCCACTGTCGAAGTCGAAGCAGCGAAGAACATCGCCCTGCTTCTCAATATGGTCCATCACATAGACTTTACCGTCAAATATCGCCGCTCCAGCATAACCAGCACCGAGCTCCAGCCGCCATACCTCCCGCGGCCCTTCCGGTGGGAAGCTGTCGGCAAGTGCCACGTCCTGTGAATTTATACCGTCAAATCCGGCGCCCCGGAAACGTGGCCACCGGCCTGATTCGCTTTGCATGGCCACGGGATACGGAATTACCTCTTCAAGCTCACCGTAATTGAAAAGCTGAAGCTTCCTGCGAAGCGCGTCAGCAGCTTTTCTGCCCTCGGGATCGTCCATCCCGGGAACACTCAAGCCCACACCGCCGGGCGACGCCAGCCCCATCCACCAGTGCAGAACCGCTGCAGCTGCCAGAAACGACACTGTCACAGCGCATATTACGATGACATACCTCTTCATGTTTACATTTTAGGGTCGCAGCTGATAAGAGGCAATTGCGTAATTGTGCGTGTTCGGCCAGCGGCAGAACAATTGAAAGAATGCGCATTCCGCCCCAATTAAAGAGATCCGAAGCAGGTCAAACCATTAATTGCCAGCAGCCAGGATAATTGATATAGTTTAGGTGTATATATTGACTTTCTATGGAGATATTAAATATGCGCTTCAGCACTCGACGCTTAATCTGTGCCTCACTCGTTTTATTAGTTTCTTTGGCGGGCATTACAGGCTCTGCTCAAAACGCGCCCGCCAAGGGCGGCCCCCGACAGGCTTACGGCAAGGGGGCGCCTTTTGCCGCAAGTGAGCTGCCTGAAGGCAAACTGAAGGCCAAGCTCCAGACGCTGGATCCCGAAGCAAAGGACAAGGCCATGCAGTGGCTGCACAAGTTCTCCTTCTCAGCCCTGGACGCCAAACACCATCTGCGCGCCGACAACAAGGGCGGAATCTATTACGTCTGCCCTGATAATCACGGCAAGTGCGATGGACACCACTCCGGAAATGAGGCAGGAGCCGCGACCGTTGAAGACAGTCCGATTCCGGAGGCAGATGCGCCGGAGGAACCAGCTGCCGCAGCAACCACGACCTCGAAGGCACCGGTCCCAGTAAGCAGTCCACCGGTCTACCACTCCAAGACCGGAGCCCCTTACGTCATCTACATCGATTTCAACGGTGCGCTTGTCCCCAATACGACTTCGTGGGGCGGGCCTGCAGGGGGTTGGAACTGTTATGCCTGGAGTACCGACGGCGACAGGACCACTTTCAACGACAGCGAACAGGCCGACATACGCCGCATGTGGGAGCGCCTTGCAGAAGATTATGCGCCTTTTAATGTTGATGTAACGACGGATGCTGCTTTCGACCCGGACAATTATACTGGTGACAAGGACAAGGTCGGCTGGCTTCTAGTCACGGAGACGACTGACGCGAACAGCAACCCATTGCCTCACAACGGCTCAGGCGGCATTGCCTATGTAGGCGTTTTTGGAGACAACAACTTCCACAGCAGCTACCAGCCCGCCTGGGTGAAACCAATGGGAGTCGCAAATACTGCTGAGGCCGCTTCCCACGAGATGGGGCATAACATGGGTCTCAGTCACGACGGCACCTCCTCGCAGGAGTATTACGGCGGCCACGGCAGCGGCGATATTTCATGGGGGCCAATCATGGGCACTGGATACGGACGCAACGTGTCACAGTGGTCAAAGGGAGAATATTACAACTCAAGCCAGTCACAGGATGACCTCAGCATAATCAGCGCAAGAGTCCCCTTTAGGACAGATGACCATGCGGGCACCCACGGCTCCGCAACCGAGATCACGGTTGCCGGTGACAACTCATTCAGCGCGGACGGTATAATTGAAACCACAGGGGAGAAGGATGTGTTCTGGTTTGCCACCGGGGCCGGGGCGATTACAGTAAACGCCACTCCATACGTATGTGATACGGGAACAAAGGGCGGCAACCTTGATATCGCCCTGCAACTCTACGACAGCACGGCCACACTGGTGGCATCCAACAATCCCGCCACGGCCACCGACGCATCCATAGCAACTACGGTCGCCGCCGGAACTTATTTTATCCATGTCACGCCTTCCCCTGCAGGTGATCCAATGAACGCGAACCCGTCCGGCTACGCAGTGTATGGGTCGCTTGGACAATACACACTGAGCGGCACCGGCATTCTTCCGGGAATCGGAGTGGCCGAGACCGGCGGCTCCACGGAAGTAACCGAAGGGGGCGCGACCGACACCTATTCGCTGGTGCTTGGGACCCCACCCATAGCGGACGTGGTAGTCACTGTTTCGGGCGACTCTCAGGTCAGCGTGGACAAACCCACTGTTACCTTTACCACTTCCGACTGGAGCACGCCACAGGTAGTGACCGTCACGGCCATAGACGACGCCGTGGAGGAAGGCCCGCACGTCGGCACCATCACCCACACCTCAAGCAGTTCAGATCCTGCTTTCAACGGCATTGATGTCGCCAGTGTTCCAGCAGTAGTAACGGACAATGACTATATTGGCGTAACCGTCCCTAATGGCGGCGAGACATGGGTTGCCAACTCCAGCAGGACCATTACCTGGTTCTCATTACTAGGCGGCAACGTGAAGATCGAGCTGCTGAAAAACGGCGCGCTTTACTCGACCATAGCCGCGAGTACTGCAAATACCGGCTCTTACTCGTGGCCCATACCGTCAAACCAGCCGGCTGGCAACGACTACACGATAAGAATAACCAGCGTGGAAACGCCGGCCATATCCGACTCCAGCGATAACGATTTTACCATCATTGCCCCCATATATTACGCGGGTATGGACGTGAATCCGGGATGGACCCTGAATACAGGATGGGCTTTCGGTCAGCCCACAGGCGGCCAGCAGGACACCTACGGAAACCCCGACCCCACCTCGGGTTACGATGGCCCGAACGTTGTCGGCTACGAGTTGAGTGGCGATTACGGCGCCAATATCCCCAACACACGCTGGGCGACTACTCCGGCAATCGACTGCAGCAACCATGAGAATGTGAAGCTGAGCTTCCAGAGATGGCTGGGGGTGGAGGAGTCGACGTACGATCACGCCTACATTGAGGTCTCAAACAACGGCTCGTCCTGGGTCCAGGTTTGGGAGAACCCAAACTCTCGCGTCGACGATTCCGCGTGGACTTACTGCGAATACGACATCTCTGCCGTGGCTGACGGTCAGTCCACTGTCTATATCCGCTGGGGCATGGGAAGCACGGACGGTTCCTGGCAGTGGTGCGGATGGAACATTGACGAAGTAATTGTCGATGGCGATTCGACCCTGCCCGCCAACGGCGTCAGCATAACAGAAAGCGACGATTCCACTGACGTGAGCGAGGACGGCGCCCAGGACACTTACACCGTGGCGCTGATTTCAATGCCGTCGGCAAACGTGACCGTGAACATTACTCCGGACTCTCAAGTCCAGGTGTCACCGACAGTACTCACCTTCACCACCACTGACTGGGCAACGCCGCAACCCGTAACCGTATCGGCCGTGGATGATGCCGTACACGAACTGATGCATATAGGCAACATCACTCACTCCGCAACAAGCTCCGACACCAACTACAATGGCATCGGCATCAGCGGCGTCCTGGTTAACATTACCGACAATGACAACAATGCCCCGACTGTATACGCTGGGCCTGACCAGGTGATCTTCATGACGGGCCTGTCGTGGACTCCCGCGGACCTGTCTCCCCTGGCCTGGTACGATGCCGACGATGCCGCCACTATAACCGGCTTTTCACTCGTCAGCCAGTGGGCTGACAAAAGCGGAAATGGCTGGCATTTGTCCCAGACTGCGAGCAACGCAAAGAAGCCGACGACCGGCATCGTCTCCAACCAGATCAATGGGCTGAACACAATCACTTTTGACGGCAACGCCAGCGGCATGTTCGCCGATGTGATGGCAACATCACTCAACCCCTTCGGGTCACAGATACACAATGCAACCGTCCTGGCCGTATTCAACATCAAGTCCATTACCGACGGCGTGACGTTCTCTCTGAGCGGAAGCCCTTCGGTTGACACATCCCGCTGGCAGAGCCAGGCTCCCTCCAGCAGCGGCAGAGTAAACTTCGACTGCGGAGGGACGAACGTCGGGACCACGCGGTTGTCATATGATTCCGGCTGGTCCGGTGATGATGAGAAGCTGATGGGATATGTCTGCTCCAAGGACCAGAACACTCAGGAACTGTGGGAGAACGGAACGCGGATTGAAAAGGACACCACAGGTCATTCAGTGCTAACTACAGGAGGCATGCTGCTCGGCTCGGACGGCACTCTGAATTCGCACAACTACGACAATGTCGCATTTGGAGAGATGGTCGTAATTAACGGCACCCTGATTACTGACGACAGGCAGCTGCTGGAAGGCTTCCTGGCACACAAGTGGGGGCTAACGGCCGAGCTTCCTTCAGATCATCCCTACAAGACACTCAACCCAAATGGCTCATTTGGAACAGCCACACTCAGCGGCACGATTGATGACCCTGACGGCGATCCACTCAGCCTGACATGGATACAGGTTGGAGGCCCCACTCCGGCAACTTTGGTAAACTCAAACGCGGTTGAAACGGTTGCAACTTTTGGCATGGCAGGAACCTACACGTTCCGGCTTACAGTCGACGACACCATTACCCAGGTTTGGGACGAGGTAGTGATCACCGTCTACGACGGCACTGACAGCGACTCGGACGGTATGGCTGATTCCTGGGAAAACATGAACTTCTCAGGAACCGGACGCGACGGTACCGGCGACCAGGATGGCGATGGATTCATTGACCTTTATGAATTCCTCGCGGGGACCTCCCCCACCAACAGCGACTCGCTGCTGGCCCTGGAGTCTGTGCTGCCCACAGGCGGCTCGGAGCTGGTCCTGTCATGGCAGGCAGTCGGCGGCAAAACCTATGAGCTTCTGTCCTC
>JBFIFS010000065.1:0-12453 GCA_041602695.1 Kiritimatiellia bacterium | reverse complement strand
TCCTTGCGGTGCCCTACTTCCTTCTCGAGCTCAACCTGCTGGACAAAAAAACTCTTTATGAGCTGGGCCAATCGGCCGATCTCGTTCTTCTGCAGAACGAGTGACTCGACAAGCTCCGGCTTCTTCCTTTCCATAGCATCTGACATCATCTTAATTGGGGCGGAAACCCAGGCGGTCAGTCCAATTATTGACAAAGCCACAGTCAAGACCAGCATGATGCTGATGACGACAGACGAGAAAGCGTTCATCTGCACGATTTGCTCAATCTCGGGGGAATTGGTTTCTGATCTCAACGATATCGGTAGCCTGCCGGCCCGCGTTGGGAGTGAATGCAAGTGAGACGCCGAAGCAGCCATGGCTTGCTGATCCTGCCCTCTGAGCACGTCTCCTTCAATCAACTCTACCGACCCCGCCGCAAACAGGTCCCTTAAGAGCTCGATGTGATCCTGGTCCCAGGCCCGCGCAACCAGAAAGTAGCCCTGCGCGGGTGTCGATCTGCGCACGTCGTCTGAGGGCTGAACAATTCCGCCCCTAAATTCAACAAACTCGGAACCGATTCGCTCAAACCAGTGAGGAAAGTTTGTTGCAGCGAACACTTCAGCCGCCACAGCCGGCGTCAAGCCGTTCGTCCCCAGCCCCGCGCCCTCAGCTGCCCGGTAATCGACCAGGCCGAAATCCTTTGCAAAGACCCAGCAGGCATCACACTTAAAAGACCGGAGTGCCGTATCCAGGTTGAGCTCGGCCCATGTCTGGTCGCCGGACTCCACGAAATCGACCATCTCTGTCCAGTGAGTATAATCGTAGGCCAACCCCTTCATCACGGCCCCCTCGATTCCGATGATACGCGCGATAGTCGCGTGAACGGCCTCACTGCGATCCCTGAGGATTCCACCTATGTTCTTCTCAAGGATAACCCAGAATAGAAGAAGGACCAGGAGGCTTGAGACAGCCATACCCAGCATCATAACAAAGAGTCTGCGTCGTATTACCATGTCCTATGTGCCCTGCACCTGTTTCGGAGTTTAACAGCGAAACGGCTGCTTGACCACAAAAAAGCCGGGCATGCAAGCATGCCCGGCCTAGTTCATCAGCCTGGATCCGGCTCAGCCTTCTCCGCCTTCTCCGCGATCCGTCTCCTTTTTTCGATCCGTCTCCTTTTTTCGATCCGTCTCGCGTGCTTCCCGGTCTTCCTTGGAGATGACCCCGTCACCATTCGCGTCCATCCGGTCAAACATCTGCTTCAGTCGCTCAAGATGGGCCTCGGTAAACTCTTCAAGCGTCACCTTTCCGTCGCCGTCTTTGTCCAGCTTCTCCAGCATTTCACCCGGGTTCGGCCTCTGCCTGCCTTTGCGCCCCTTCTTGCCTTCGCCGTCCCCCTCGCGCTCCCTCTGGTGCTTCTCATTGCGGTCTCGCTGACGTTTCTCGCCATCTTCGGCCGCCTCGGCCCATGCCGTATTCGCCGCAAACGCCACCAGAACCAGACCCGTCAACCCCACTATCCACTTTCTCATACTGCCCTCCTTTAGAAACTAAATGTCACCCCGTATTTAACGTATACCGCTCGGGTTTTATTGCCTGATGGTAAGCTTTTGCGCGCAGATTGCATAGCAGATTCGAAGGGAATCAGGACCCGAACTATGGTCTTGAAATTAGCGGGCACCAGTTCTAAACTTCGAGCCTTCATCCAATGGGGGTATAGCTCAGTTGGTAGAGCGTCGCGTTCGCAATGCGAAGGCCAGGGGTTCGAATCCCCTTACCTCCACCAATTTTCAGCGTTGCTGAAAATTGCCCGGCACAGCCCAAAAAGAGCGACGACGGGCATCCACTTTCAGGGACATAATTCAACTATCCCATAAACGGATATCGGTAGTCCGTAGGCGGACTGAAGGTCTCCTTGACTGTACGCGGTGAAACCCAGCGCTGCAGGTTGAGGACGGAACCGGCCTTGTCGTTTGTCCCCGAGCCGCGGCCGCCGCCGAAGGGCTGCTGCCCTACCACCGCGCCCGTAGGCTTGTCATTGATGTAGAAATTCCCTGCGGCGTGGCGAAGAGCGCTGAAAAGGCAGTCGATGACTGTGCGGTCCTTGGCAAAGATCGCACCCGTCAGGGCATAATAAGAACTCGTCGCACAAAGCTCCACGGCGTTCTCCAGGTCATCAGCATCGTATACATACACGGTCAGGATTGGGCCAAATATTTCGTCCATCATTGACGAATACTTGGGGTCCGATGCCTGAATGACCGTTGGCTGGACGAAGTAGCCCCTGGAGTCGTCACATTCACCGCCATAAATCACTTCAGCATCCGATGAAGCCTTTGCCTCGTCGATATATTTCTTACACTTCTCGAAGCTGCGTCCGTCAATGACCGCGTTGACGAAGTTGGAGAAATCCTGGACCGCCCCCATCTTTACCGTATCAAGCATTGCCGCAACCTTTGCTTTTATCTCAGGCCAGATGCTCGAAGGTATATAGGCCCGCGAAGCTGCGGAACATTTCTGTCCCTGGTATTCAAATGCGCCCCTCACAAGAGCGACGGCAAGCGCATCAAGGTCAGCGGACTCGTGGGCGAATATGAAGTCCTTCCCGCCGGTTTCTCCCACTATGCGGGGATAGGACCTGTACGAATGAATGTTATCACCGATCTGCTTCCACATTCCCTGGAACACCGACGTGCTTCCAGTGAAATGCAGTCCGGCGAAATGCTCCGACTCAAAGACCAGGTCACCTATTACAGATGAATCGCTGGGAACGAAATTGATCACTCCCGGCGGAAGACCCGCCTCTTCAAGAATCTCCATTATGACGTAAGAGGAGTATACCGCATTGCGCGACGGCTTCCAGAGGACAGTGTTCCCCATCAGCGCTGGCGCAGTCGGAAGGTTGCCGCCTATTGAAGTAAAGTTGAAAGGTGAGACGGCAAAAACAAAGCCTTCAAGCGGGCGGTGCTCCACGAAATTGAGCATTCCTGCCGGGCTGTGGTCAGGCTGCTGCTTGCAGAGCTCCTGCATGTAGTAGGCATTGAACCGCCAGAAATCCACCAGTTCACAGGCGCTGTCGATCTCGGCCTGGAACGCGTTCTTGCTCTGGTTGAGCATCGTTACGGCGTTCATCTTATACCTGTACTTGCCGCTCAGGAGTTCCGCAGCCTTAAGAAACACGGATGCGCGGGCAGTGGCAGGAAGAGCTTCCCACGACGCCTTGGCCGCCATCGCGGCATCGATGGCCTTTTTGACCTCTTCAGCTCCGGCCTTGTGGTACTCGCCAATTACATGCGCGTGGTCATGCGGCTCGATGCATGGCGCCGTATCGCCGGTCAGGATGCGCTCCCCCGCAATTATTACGGGTATGTCCTGCTTCTGGCCCCCTATTTCCGTCAGCGCCTTTTCCAGGGCGGCCCTCTCCGGCGTTCCCGGGGCATAGCTGTATATTGGCTCATTGGCCGGAAGCGGTATGTTGCTTGATGTATTCTGCATCTGTGTCTCCTGCTTGAGAAGGGTTCAAAATCAGTTCCGTGGAGAGTATCGATTTTTGCTTTTGCCGGAAAGGAGAAATTGCGGACCTGATCACCGAACTATGATTCCTGCGCGGAAGCTGTAGGCCGGGAGGAAACACCTCGCAGACAGCACAGGCCGAGCGCTACTCCATCACAACATAGACATCGTCCGAATCATACTGGTTCAGGCCAACACCGTTCGGGCCGTATGACCCGAGGACAGGCTCCGTCCCATTGTCCGTGTTGTAATCGGGATCAAACCAGTAAGGGTTCCCCCATGGATCGAGCTCTACGACTTCCATGTAGGGGCCCTGCCAACGGGTGAAGATACCGCTGTTCGCGACAATCCCAACATCGCCGTGGTTGAGGTCAAGCATTTCAGCATCCGCGACAACTCCTGCAACAGTTCCACCAGGCCACTGCCCTGTATCAAAAGCCAGCTGGTCAATCGCCGCAGATATTATGCGCAGGTCGTTGCGCGCTATGTTGATCCTCGCCTCCTGCCGTGCCTTCAGGAATGAGGGTATGGCAATCGCGGCCAGCAATCCGATGACCGCTACCACTATCATTATCTCTACCAATGTAAATGCCCGTTTCACTGTCTGATTATCTCAAAATAAAGCACATTCATCAAGCTTAACTGGCCTCGCTGCCTTAGCAGCAGCTCAGAGATTTCTCGGCATACGCCTAACAACAACAGGCCCCGAGTCGTATGTATAGATGGAGGCCGATGATGTCCCGGCCAGGCTCATCACCTCCAGGTTCGACGCGTCGTAGCGGAGTAATTCACTGAGAATTGCACCAATACCGAACCGTCGTGCGGATCCGCCGGAAACGGTGGATCCGCCGACAAAACGCTTCTTATGAGGCAGGGGGTATACGATGAGCGACGAACTTAACTATTCTGACTGGTCTGATGTAAATACAACAGCACACCTTGACGAGCTTCCTTTTCTCGAGAGAAGCAGGCACATATACCGAGGGCTTTTCAGGCCGGACTGCACCGGACACCGCAAGTGGGCGGAATTCCAACTGAGGCGCTCATACGCTGTCGTCATGGCTCTGCTCGTTCCTGCCCTGCTCGCCGCGATGATTGCATGGATCGCCGCGATGATCCCAGCGCGCGAACTTGTCATATACGACAGCGTAAAACTCATGCCCAAGGAGGACGAACTGCCGGCAGATGACCCATTACCCGTAGATCCCATTGAGGAGCCTTTGCTGCTCCCTCCCGAGACTCCACAAGGCGAACAGATGATAAATAAACTGGTCGAGGCAATAGCGCGGGACGCCAGCGACTATGATGACCCGCCCACAGAAGCCCCTTCAATTGAAGATGCGCCGCAAACGGACACCACAGTACTTCTTACGGCTTCTCCCGTGAAGTTCCGCATGCCAGTGAAGGTCGGTGTCGGGCAGCGTTCGACGCGCGGGCCGCTGCTGAAGAAATATGGAGCACCACCGCACGCCGAAAGCTCGGTCCTACTGGCCTTGCGCTGGCTTAAGAAGAACCAGAATACAGACGGCACATGGGGAAAGACCAAACCGGCTATCACCTCCCTGGCCCTGCTGACTTATCTCGCGCACGGCGAAACTCCCGCCTCTGAGGAGTTCGGTGCGACCGTAGAGCTGGCTATACGGTGGCTGCTTGAGAACCAGGCCGAAGACGGACGCTTCTCAGGATCCGACAACCACGAGTACAGCCTGCCCATCGCGGCCTACGCCCTGTCTGAGACATTTTCCATGACAAGCATCCCTGATGTCCGCTACGCCGCCGAAAAGTCTATCGAGCTAATTATCAAAGGGCAGCACCCCGACGGAGGATGGGACTACAATTGCAGGCAGAGCCAGCGCAATGACACCTCTTATGCCGGCTGGTGCGTCCAGGCACTCAAGGCCGCCAGGATCGCCCGCCTGAACGTCGACGGCCTCGATGAAGCCATCAGTAAAGCGGCCGAAGGACTGAAGCGCAACTATGCCGGAAACTCTGAGTACGGCGGCTTCGGTTACACTTCCGGCTCACAGACCCACGGCCTCACCTCCGTCGGCGTCCTCTGCCTGCAGATCCTGGGTAAAAGTGACACGCCCGAAGTACAGCGCGGCTTGCGGACGCTAGCCATGGAAAAGTTCCGCTTCGACCTGCTCAATCCCGGGTGCGGAAAGAACGGGCTCTACTACTGGTATTATACCACTCAGGCCATGTTCCATGCAGGAGGCGAGACCTGGAACAAATGGAACAGACAGTTCTCAAACAATCTGGTCAGCGAACAGAACATTATTCCTGAAGAAAGGAGCGAGTACGTGGACCATAAAGGCCGGGCGCGCGCCATCGGTTTCTGGGACCAATACGATGGACATGGCAAGGAGCAGGGCCCGGCCTTCGCAACGGTCCTTTGCGCCCTGCAGCTTGAAGTCTATTACCGATATCTGCCTTCGTTCCATACGCCCGAAGATCATGAGGGGGAGTTTCCAATCCATGGCGAGTCCGATATAAACATTGAGATAATCATCTGAAGCAGGGCTGAGCGTGGTGCGAGGCATCTCATGCCGACAAACGTCTTCCGGGTCGCCTTTTGGCGCCGAAACAGGCTCGGAAGACCGAACAAAAAAAGCATCCTCATATCAGGGATTCGGCTTGCATACTAAGATGCTCATATCTAGACTTTCTACGAGAAAGGAGAAATTATGCGAAAATCTGTCATTGTGCTTCTCGCACTGACCTTGGTCATGTGCAGTTGGGCCTCAACGGGCACAGCAGCTGAAGTAGCTCCGGGCCGAGGCGGCATCGGAGGCTTCTTTGTTGGTTGCTGTTTGGGCGTAAGAACTGGTGCTCTATGGAATGAGGGCAAAGATCTTCATTGGCGCGAATACGTTCGGTTTGTTCCATACGTAAACTATGTTTTCGGAATCTGGGACGGCATTGAATGTGCTCAGGGCATAACAACTGAAGAGCTTCAGTCGAGGTATGGGGCCAATTTCTACTAATTGGCGCGTAATTTTTAGTTTTGCCGAGAGGACTCTTACTCTTGAAGTAGGAGTCCTTTCTGCTTTTCTAGCGCTGTCACATTCCGCGCTTGCAGCGGGGCTCGCGAATGAACTGCTGGATGAAGGGCGGTTCGCGGAAGCCCGTATGGAGGCGGTTAGGGCCGCTCGCAAAGATCCCGGGGACCACGAGGCGCGCTTAGTCGCACTGACTGCCGGAATTCGACTTGGGTTCGAGCTTCGACAGGAACTTGAAAGCTTCGCTTCCAATAAAGAGGTCGACATCGAGATGCGGTGCAAGGCGCACCTAGAACTCGCCGAACTCTACTTAAAGCAGGACAAAGCCGGCGAGGCGATAAAACATCTGGTGTACTGCTTCAACAGCACCAGTGATTCCACACTTTTCACTCTCTCGACCCAGAGAGCTTATCAAACCCTAATGGCCAACCCCGATCTTATAGACGCCAATCCCGAGCTGGTAAGCATCCTCTTAACCGCTTCGGCCGGCTGGAACAAGAAGCTGCCCTCCGACAAGAAACGTACCGCGCCGGTCCTCGCCCGGCCCGCTCTTTGGGCTATCGCATTATACAGGAGCCAGATCGGACCGGCCATAGGCTCTCGGTGCTCACTCACCCCATCCTGTTCACAATACGCTTCGGAGGCGCTTAAGACTTACGGCGCCAGAGGAATGGCCATGGCCGGAGACCGGCTGGTCCGCGAGCCTGACGTAGTGGCCGCAAAAAGCAAGACCGTCGTAATAAAGGGCCGCCTCAAGTGCTCCGATCCGCTGAGCGACCACACTTTCTGGATGAAAGGAAAGAAGCCATGACTTTGCGATCTCTGATCTTCTGCTGCGTCCTGCTCGCCCCACTGTGCGCACTTGCCGAAAAGGAGAGAAATGCGTCTCTTGATTTGGCGATTCAACTGCATTCCGAAGAGCTGCACGATCTCGCGGCACTTGAATTCCGGAGGTGCTCACTTCTGACCGCCTCAGTAGACGATGATGGCCGCGGTGAGCAGTCGGGGTTCTTGACCGCGGCGGCATGGGAATACATCAGGACTGACCGGCTGGACCTTGCACTCAAGATGCTGGATGAAGCAGAAGACGCATCGCCAAAGGCCCGCAACTCCGCACTTCTGATACGCGGCGAGATTTCCATGCGTCAACGCCGGTTTGAAGAAAGCGAGTTCTTGCTTTCAACACTGGCAGACAGCGATGCCCCGGATGAATACAGAACCGCGGCGAAATCGCGAATGGCTATTGCAACGCTTAAGCAGCATGATTTGCCAAGGACTCGAAGCCTCCTCATGGCAATTTCTTCAAAGGACGCCTTGCAGCACCTCGATCACCTTGAATCAACACGAGGGCGCTCCCCTCGCGTTGGCGGCCTTCTTGGTATGCTTCCCGGGATGGGATACGCCTATTCCGGCGAATATGCAAACTGCCTCCGCTCGATAATTTTGAACGGCATTTTCATCTATGGCATGGTCGAAACCGCCGACAACGACCAGTGGGGCGCTTTCACTGCCCTCTCTTTCTTCGAGCTGACGTGGTATACGGGAAGCATCTACGGCGGGATCGATGCGGCCCACAGGTTCAATAAGCGGCGCGAGGAAAGCCTTGAAACGGCAATCAGGAGCGAATACGGCTACGACCTGGACCTCTCAGCCATACCGTCAATCACGCTTGAGTTTTCGTTCTAACTGAGAAACGGCCATGGATCTCGATGCAGAAGCGTTGATAATGCCGGGTGGTGCATCGAAACTCCCTTCGCTGGAGGCGAATCAGTCGCCCCCGCACACCGAAAACATCTACAATTCTCTGCAAGTTTCAGGTTTCAAGTTACCGGTTTTCTGATAATCTCAACCGCATGAATTTTGTAGAAAGCCTGCTTCAGGAGCATATGATTCTTGCCTGGGTCACGTTGATCCTGTCATTTGTCATACTTGCGAAGAGCGCAGATGTATTTGTCGACTGCGCTGTAGACCTGGCGTATGCCCTGAAGATACCAAAGCTGATCATAGGCATAGTCCTTGTATCGCTGGCGACTACGGCGCCTGAACTCTCCGTATCGTTTATATCCGCCATTCGCGGCAAGCCGCAGATGGCATTGGGCAACGCCATTGGATCCGTCATTTGCAACGGCGGTTTGGCCCTGGGTCTGACGGGGTTCTTTGCCCTGTCCGCCATTCACGTCACACCGGTAGTACTGCGCCTCTCCGGCGGCTTCCTGGTCCTGGTCCAGATTGTGCTTTTCCTATTCATTCTCCCCGATCTTACCCTGAGCCGGCCGGAGGGAGTCGTGCTCGTAGTCCTTTTCGTTTTCTACACATACCTGCTGCTTACCGGAGCCAAAAGAGGCAAGTTTCCCCTTGATGAGGACTTCTCAGACGCCAAGAAACTCCTGAAATACAGCATGCCGATTATAGGCCTGATATTCACGGCAGCACTGGCTGGAATCATCATAGCCAGTGAGATGATAGTTTCATCGGCTACAGTAATAGCGACGTCGTTCGGAATACCCGAGGCGGCTATTGCCATGACCCTTGTTGCGCTTGGCACGTCTATCCCCGAGGTGGCCACATGCGTTGTAGCAGCAAAGAAGGGCCATGGCACGGTTGCCGTGGGAAATATTCTCGGAGCAAATATCATGAATATTTGCTGGGTCGCGGGAGCTTCCGCCATGGCAAACGATCTTGCCATATCGCGCAAGGAGTTCGGATTCATGTTCCCGGCAATGTTCGCTGTGATGGCCGTCATGCTTGCTCTGCTCTGGCACAAGAAGCGGATCACCAGGAAGAAAAGCGCGGTTCTGTTGACGCTCTACGTTCTCTATATAGCCAGCTTCTTTGTCCTTTTCGGCCGGGGCTAGAACTCCTGCCGCAACAGGAACACAACTTTTTCCTTCAAATCCTGACGACTTCCCATACAATTCGCGGATGAATTTGGAAGTTCTAGAGCAGGCACGGTCACATTTCGAGGCAAAATACGGCGCCAAACCGGCTATTGCCGCCTATGCTCCAGGCCGCGTGGAAATCCTGGGCAACCATACCGATTACAACGAGGGGTTCGTCCTTTCGTGCGCGATCAACGCCGGCACGTTCTTCCTGCTTTCCCCATCAGGCTCTGAACAGGTCCGCCTCACCGCCGCCGACGTAGACGAAACTGTCGAATCCAGCCTGCATGATCTTAGACCCGGCGAGGAGAACAAATGGGCCAATTACGTCAAAGGGGTCGCGGCTTCTGTCCGAGATCTCGCGGCGGATGCGCAGGGGTTCAACGGCCTTTTCCTTGGGGATGTGCCTGTTGGATCCGGACTCTCAAGCAGCGCGGCCCTGGAGATATCCACTGCGCTCGCGGTGGCGAAGCTTTGGAATGTTGATATTTCGCCAATCGAGACGGCCAGGATTGGACAGAAAGCAGAGCACGAATATGCCGGTGCTAAGTGCGGCCTGCTCGACCAGATCTCCAGCCTGTACGGTACTCAGGGCCAGCTCGTCATGACTGACTTCAGAACTCTTGAAGTGAAGAATCCGCCTTTCTCAAATGACTGCGCCTTCCTGGCGTTCCATACACATGCCAAGCACGCGCTTGTCGACGGCGCCTACAATGAGCGTCGTGAAAGCTGCGAGGCCGCTGCAAAGTTCTTCGATTCCAGACTTGAACGCCCCGTCGCCGCACTACGCGATGTAACCATGAAGGAATGGCAAGATCTTTCGGCCGAGATGGAGCCTATCCACGCAAAACGCTCGGCCCATGTCATCGGCGAAAACGAAAGGGTGATTAAGGGCATTGAGGCCCTCAATGAGGGTCGCTTTGAGGACTTTGGCGCGCTGATGTATCAGTCACACGAGAGCTCCCAGACAAATTTCGAAAACTCCTGCGAAGAGCTGGACCTGATAGTCGACACCTCCCGCAATGTACCGGGAGTCATGGGAGCGCGGCTTTCCGGTGGCGGCTTCGGAGGCAGCGTCATCTCGCTGGTGAACTGCCGCGACGTTGAAACTGTCGGACAGGCCGTCTCGTCGGCCTACGAGAAGAAATACGGACAGAAATGCGGCGTCCAGCTCCTGAAACCTTCCGCCGGCGCCAGCATTATCTCCTAGCCGGAACTGCCTGCCGCTATCTGGAGCCGCAGGCTCACACACTCAATACGAGGCCATCGTAGGAAACGTGGATATTGGAGGGAAGGCTTTCCTCTGTAGCAGCGTGCTCAACATCATGACACATGTGAATAAGGTACGAAGACCCGGCTCCAAGCTCCTTTAACAGGGCCACGCTCTGGTCCACCGTTAAATGCGTCTTATGCGGGGTAGGCTTGAGCGCATCCAGTATCAGCACATCAAGCCCCTCGACGAGAGTCCTGGTTTCCTCCGGCATCTCAAAACAGTCAGGCACGTATCCAACCGACTTCCCCTCACACTCAAACTTGAACCCGAGTGTCTCTAAAGGTCCGTGCATTACCGGCAGGGGCGTGATATCCATCCCGCCGAGCCTGAAAGCCCCTTCTATTTCCCTCCATTCAATAATCGGCCGAAACAGCCCTTCAGGCTTCTCCGGCACGACATAGGGAAATATACGCTGTAGATCCCGAAGAGTCTCCCGCCCAGCATATGCCGGAATCATCGTATGGCCCTGAATTGTGTTGAAGCGCCTTATATCATCAAAGCCGAATATGTGGTCGGCATGCGAATGCGTGAACAGAACCGCGTCAATATGCATGACCCCGTGACGCAGCGCCTGCATCCTGAAGTCAGGCGGAGTGTCCACCACAATGTCCACTCCCCCGCCCTGCACATACAGGCTCGCCCGCAGCCTGTTGTTCCTGGGGTCGTCTGAGGTGCAGACCTCGCAATCGCACCCTATCACGGGGACACCAACGGAGGTCCCTGTTCCTAGAAATGTAACCTTCATACCTGAATCATTCTGGCAGGACACAGCCGCTTCCGCCAGAAAAAGAACGGGGCACGATCAGCGGACTTTGCCGCTTCCCGTGCCCCGGATTGTTTCTGAATTGTGGAGCTATCTCGTCAGTTTATCAACAAGGACCTTTATCTGGTCACCGTATGCAACCACGACACCCGAGAACACCACGCTTACCATCGTCATCAGCTTGATGAGGATGTTGAGGCTCGGCCCGGAAGTGTCTTTGAACGGATCACCCACCGTGTCACCGACAACACCGGCCTTGTGGGCTTCGGAGCCTTTCCCCGTGAGGGGATGCGCCTTCTCCTTGTCATCATCCGCGTAGGTCTTCTCCTGCTTCTCAATCGACTTCTTCGCGTTGTCCCAGGCTCCGCCCGCATTGTTCAGCATGCATGCCAGCGTGAAGCCCGTAGTCAGGCCGCCAACAAGCAGCCCTATAACCCCGGAAACGCCGAGGACAATGCCAACGACAACGGGTACGACAATAGCGAGAAGCGACGGGACAAGCATCTCCTTCTGCGCGCCCTTCGTGGATATTGCCACGCAGTTCGCGTAATCGGGCGTGCCCGTACCCTCCATGATACCCGCTATCTCTTTGAACTGCCTGCGTACCTCGTTCACCATAGCACCCGCAGCACGGCCCACTGCCTTCATCGTCATTGCGCAGAAAACAAATGCCATCATGGCTCCGATAAAGACGCCGCAGAGAAGCTGCGGATTCATGACAGTGAGGTTGTAAGCCTGGGCAAAATCCAGCATCCCGGCCGTTGTTACCTCGACAACTTTGGTTACCCCTTCAATCTGAGCGGCATCCGTTGTGCCCGTATAATACTTTGTAGTGAAGAGGACATCACCAACCTGCCTGGCGCCGGCAATCACTGCGTCGTCAGCCTTGGCCAGCTTCCCAAGCCAGATCCTGACCTCCTCAAGGTAGGCGGCAAGAAGAGCCATGGCGGTGAGGGCCGCTGAGCCTATGGCAAAGCCTTTCCCGATAGCCGCTGTCGTGTTGCCGAGCATATCGAGTGCATCAGTCTTCTTACGCACCTCAGG
>JBFIFS010000064.1:0-12740 GCA_041602695.1 Kiritimatiellia bacterium | reverse complement strand
GACTCCGCCAAGGCTGCTTCGGACGAGCAGTCACCAGAGGTCAGTGATCAGTCATCAGTGATCAGTGATCAGGAGGCAGAGGTCAGTGATCAGGAGGCAGGGGCCGGGGATTCCGACTCCGCCAATGATGCTTCGCAGGGACAGGCACCAGAGGTCAGTGATCAGGGGGAAGAGGTCAGTGACGGGGAGCCGGCCCTGGAGCCTGAAGTGGTTCCGGCACCCAGGACAGAAACTGATCACTCGCCGGCAACACAGCGGATACCGAAACCCAAGGGGCGGCCGGTGGAAGCCAAAGAGGGCGATCTCCTTATTACATTCGACTGCCCCGGCTGCGGGGAAGAGCTCGAAATTCCTGAGAGCGCAATTGGGAATCCTGTCGGATGTCCTGACTGCGGGAGGGAAGTTACGAACGATGTCCCCAGGCCCGCACCGTCGACCGGTAAGAAGAAGATCGTCATGAAGAAGAAGGGCGTTAAGCCCATGGGTTGAGTCGGCGCCGGCATGCTGCCATGGCTGGGGCCAACCGGGCCTACTTTTCCCCGGCCTTCTTTTTGTGTGCGGCCCGTACGCGCTTCAGCTCGTCCTTTGATACATACCATTGGGTCTCGTCGGGCCATTTGGTCAGCGGCTTGCCATAGGTGAGAGCCAGGCTGTCGAGCTCAACGGTGTCATAGACCTTGCCGGCGGACCAACGCAGCACAAGCCTGATCTTGCCTTTGAGCACGACAGTCCTGCCTTCCTCGGGGTTCGGCATGGTTTCTTTGTCGGCAGAGAAGGTTATTCTGTCAATGTACGGCCACAGGCTGTCTGGTGAGGCGCCGCAACGCTCAGAGAAGACGGCTGACGCGATCGGCTTTTCGTCCAAGCTGATCTCGAGAATCATGCATTTTGCCGCGAGCGCCATCTGTCCGCTCAGGCAAATAAGTGCCGCAACCGCAAGTATCTTTCGCATGATGTCCCTCTTTGTTTAGAGTTTCTTTCCGGTGCTGAGGTCAATGACGACTGGTTTCCCGCCCGCGACTGTCACAGTCAGCTTCTGGTCCTTCAGTGAGGTCGGCTTCTCTTTCCATATCCGCCAGAAATCGCCGATTGGGCCCACCTCACGATCGCCCCGTTTCCTGGGGCTGCAGAGTTGATCATAGCTGTATTCGCGTTCTATTTTGCCGCGGTTTATCACCTGGATGGCGGCCGACTTCGCATCGACATCTTTGAAGTGCTTCCACTTTACTATTACGATCCTGTTCCCGTCATCTGAAACAAATATCTCATCGTGCCACGAGGAGTAGCTGAATTTCCAGAGAGGTTCTTTTCTGTCCGCTGCGAACACGAGCTGTTTGTTTGAAGCAGGTGCTATTATTACGTAGAAAGCCTTGTTCTCCGAATAAATCTCTTTGGGTTCCGGCGGTGCGTACTTAGTTGCAAATGCCTGCATGGCAAGAAGTAATGTAATAGTTATCAAGCTCGGTTTCATCTCGTGTTTGCCCTGCGTAAGCGCTGCCTATCGGCTATTTATAACTCAGACGCATCTCGGGAGCGATTTCTTCATAGTTTTTCCCGTAATTTGTGATGCAGCTGTCCAGCCCCGCGGTTTCGCTAGTCGCGCTTGCGTCTCTTCCTGCGGGAAGGGGAAGAGTCAGGCTTCTCCGAAAGTATCTCCACGGTCACAGTGAAAGGCCGGTCCTGGGTCTGCATGATGTAGAGCGCGTCATCCTGATTTGCCTCAAATTCTGCGGCCTCGTGGCTTTTCCATGCCCACTCCTTGCGGCCTTTGTTTACGCGTACCCGGCTGTTATGCCTGCCCGCGGTATTGAACCACTTCTCTTCTCCGAGCTTGCCCAGCTTCACCGAGAAGCAGCGATGCTCCATGTCCTCCTTCGAGAGATGCGCGTTGGGAACCGCGGTTACTTTGACGAAGCTTCCCGCAGGTATTGTAAAGAGCTGTCTTTTCCACTGAGGGCTGGACTTTGTGCCCAGCAAGGGGATCGTCCGCACGGACCCTTCGCCGCTGGTGGGTGCGCCTGCGGAGGAGTCATCGGGCTGTTCGGAAATGTTACTGGCGGCCCTGTCTTTCTTGTTCCGCACCCTTTGCGCGGCTTCCAGCTTCTTCTTGACCGCCAGCGCCTGCTCGATCTGCCCCGCGGTAGTAAGCCTCTGCATCTCGCGTTCCAGCGCGTTGAGGTAATGTTCCTCGAGAACGCTGATCCTCGCCTCTTTTTCAAGGCTCAGCTTTCTTGCCGCGTCAGCGTAATGTTCCTGGACCCTCTTGACCAGCTCAGGCGCATCCTTGTGCGGCTTTTCCGGCAGGTTCCCTGATGCGCTTGCGGCTTCGCGGATCTTTCTGGCTTCCACTACGGGTGTAGGATCACCCCTCTTCAGTAACGACTCTATCGTAGCGTCCAGGGCTTCAATATATTGCTTCGAGAGGAGCTTTGTATTGTCGATATGCTTAAGCTCTATGGCAAATCTTTGTTCGTCTAGAATATTTTCCAGGTCTGCGAGGTTTAAGTCTGCCGCGCTGCAGACTGAAACCGTGAAGATGGCGACGATAATTAATGTGAGCTTCTGCTGCATGCCTAATCTCATATGAAGAGCTATACGTCTATCAGCAGCAAGTGCACAGTTCAAGGGGATTGTTTTGCCCTCGCATCTTTGGGGAGAGGGAAGCGTCCAGTCCCATGACCTTTTACTGCGGCAGCCTGCCGGTTGCCTCGTAGATTGATTTTTCTTCTTCGAGGCGTTTGGTGGCGAAGTGCTCCACGAACTCATTCTTAAAGAGCAGGCACCGCGAGGAAGTGCTCAGCTGGTCCGGCGCCAGCCTGACCGATCCACCTGATTCTATCGTAAGGTCAACGCGGCGTTTTGTAAGTTTCGTAAGTACCCCGGACACCTCCGTGCCGTTCTCGAGGCTTAAGGAGACCTTGCTCCCGATTTCCGGCTCAGTAAACCGTTCCGCGCAGAACTCAAGAAGCTCCACGTAACGCGGCCCCCAGTCCAGGCTTGGCCGGTCCCGCTTGGCTTCCGCGGCCATAATGCTGTTCATCTCCAGCTCGTCAGTAACTGTTTCCCTGGCGCCGCGTTCCTTTGAAAGACCTTTTGCCTTCGAATCGACGGTAGTCGAAAGCGGAACAGGTGTTTCCCTGTGCGCCGCTTTCTGTCGGAGCTGCCCCTCCATTGTACCGGCGCATCCGACGAGCATCAGGACGCCAATCATCGCAGACAGATGAGAAAATGCTTTAGAATCAACCTTCATATTCGCTCCTCCTGATCGAATCTACCAGAAACGTGCCTATTTACTCAATAAGACGTTTCGGGCCCTGGTTTTCTTCATAAAAACGTTCTTTTCACCGGATCAGCCTCAAGCGCGTGAAGCTGAGGGCGACAACAGGCGCGTTTGAATTCGTTCCGGATTACTCAAAATATATTCGGTATGGTGTTGACGGGGCGCGTGAATACCTGTAGAAGTTGCGCCTCATAGATCACGCAATAAGCGTGACGAGTCCTGGATTCAGTCCTAGACGAACTGGAATCCCTCTTTTTCTTCCTCCACCGGCGCGAGCAGAAAAACACATACTCGCCGGCAAGGAAAACAAGATGAAGAACGAAGACGCAACGGACGTCTTCGGCATGCTCCTCCCTGAGATCAGGCAGGCAGTGGCCGAAGCTGGTTACAAGACACCATCACCCATCCAGGAGCAGGCCATACCCCCGCTTCTGCAGGGACGCGATATGCTGGGCTGTGCCCAGACGGGCACGGGCAAGACCGCTGCATTCATGCTGCCGATCCTGAACTATCTGCTCGGAGAAAAACGTAAAGCCATACCAAAGAAGCCGCAGGTCCTTATCCTGGCACCCACGCGTGAGCTGGCAGGCCAGATCGCCGACAGCGTCTGCAAGTACGGCAGGCACACTGGCATTTCCAGGACAACGGTCTTTGGCGGTGTCAGCCAGTACTCGCAGGTAAAGAAGATTGGCGGCGGCGTGAATATCGTCGTTGCCACGCCGGGCAGGCTTCTTGACCTGGTGAGGCAGAAACACATCGACCTGAGGTCGATAGAAATATTCGTGCTCGATGAAGCCGACCGGATGCTCGACATGGGCTTCATTCCGGACATAAGGAAGGTCATTGCCGAGCTCCCGACGAGGCGCCAGTCGCTCTTCTTCTCCGCTACGATGGAAGAGCCGATAATGGAGCTGGCGCGCGAGCTCGTATACAAGCCCGTAAAGATAACCATAGAGCCGGAAAAGCCTGCTGTTGACCGGATTGTCCAGAAAGTCATGTTTGTTGAGCAGGGCAACAAGGACCGCCTTCTCTCTGAGATTATGGAAGGTGACCATCTGCAGCGCGTGATCATATTCACGCAGATGAAACACGTCGCCAACAGGGTCGAAGAGAAGCTGGCGAAATCCGGCATAAAGTGTGCGTCGATACACGGAAACAAGAGCCAGACGGCCCGCACGATGGCGCTGCGCAACTTTAAGACAGGCCGTATCCGCGCCCTGGTCGCTACCGATATCGCCGCCCGCGGAATTGATGTTGAAGGCATATCGCACGTCATTAATTATGACTTGCCGCAGGAAGCTGAGACTTACGTGCATCGGATCGGGCGTACCGCCCGCGCCGGAGCTGAAGGCGATGCCATATCGTTCTGCAGTCCAAGGGAACGCGACTACCTTCGTGCCATTGAGAAATTCGTGCGCTTCAGGATCCCCGTAGACCTTGAGCACGAGCTTCACAGTGATGAAGCCATGAATGCGACGGGAGAAGCGGCCAGGCCGCTGCCTCGCGGCGGCGGGCGAAGCAGGTCGCGGAATGACGGTGGCGCGCAGCGGCGCGGCGGCAGGAAGCAGTCCCCGTCCTCAGGCAGGAAAGGGCAGTCACACGGACCTAAGAGAGGCGGAAAAGATTCTTACCGCAAGAGCTCAAGGCGGCCCAGGACAGCGCGCGGCAGAAGGTAGATATCTTTTTCACAGATTCCGCCCGCGGCCCTGTTTGTCCGGGTTACGCGGCTTGAATCAGTGTGTTCTGAAATCTGCTCGTCAGGCTGGCGGCAATCTGCTATATTGCATTATGGAAAAAAGAGGTTCCGCGGGTATTGTATTGAGGATATGACGATGAGATTTATGACGAGAAGGGTTTTGGCGACAATGGCATGCGTTGTGCTTGCGGCAAGCATGGCAAATGCAGCATCGCTTTCAACCAGCACGAATGCTCCGACTGCTGATGGAGCGGATATTTACAACCTGGTCACCCCTCCAACAGGAAGTGATATCCTTAACGGTGATCGGGCCGCTGCAGGGCAGACGTTTCTTACGCTGGGAAACTCAAGCGGCTACATGCTCAACTCGGTTACAATATATAACAGCCGGACCGTCACTACATCCGGCGGGACGTGGAATTTGCGGCTGGGTACGGTCTCCGGAACCGCTTTTACTGAAATCATGACGGACACTATCACCGTCGGCGGCAGCGCGCTTTCACTCGGCGGCAGCGGCGCGGATTATATAACCTTTACTCTGACGACGCCGTACCTGCTCGACGCGGACACGCTTTACGGAATTGACCTCGTGCGGACAGGAGCGGGGAACTATCTGACATGGGCGGAAACAGGCGACCTTTACGCCGGCGGGCAGTCATACACGTCCCCGCCCAACGGGCTCGGCGGCCCGACTATCTCGCTTTCGAGCTCGCAGGACCGCATTATGCTTCTCGATATCGATGCGATGCCGCCGAGTGGAACTATAATAATAATCAAGTGACAGTCAGGGCTCGGCTGAATACTTGCGCGATTCGCGGCCGCGCGTAGGGGCGTTATTTGCCCCGAATGAGCGCATGCTACTTGATCCGGACGTGCGGCGCCTTGCGCAGGCGAATACTCTTAGGGGTCACTTCGACGAGTTCGTCATCGTTGATGTAGGCGATGCATGCCTCAAGGGTAAGCTCAGTGGGCGGCACGAGGATAACGTTCTCGTCGGAACCGGCGGCACGGACGTTGGTCAGCTGCTTGCCTTTCGCCGGGTTCACCGCCAGGTCATTGTCGCGGCAGTGCTCGCCGATGATCTGGCCTTTGTATACCTTTACGCCCGGCTTAAGGAAGAGCTTGCCGCGCTTCTGCAGGTTGAATAGCGCGTAAGCTACCGTGGTGCAGGCCTCCATGGCCATCAGCACCCCGTTCTTGCGGTTCCTCATTTCCCCGGCATAGGGGCCGTATTCGCTGAAAGCGTACGTCAGGACGCCCATGCCCTTGGTGTCGGACATGAATTCCGATTTGAAGCCCAGCAGGCCGCGGGTAGGGATGTTGTACCTCAGCCGGGTCATGTTGCCGTTCTTCTCCATCTCCAGCATCTGGCCCTTGCGAACGCCCAGCTTTTCAATGACCGTTCCCGCGAACTCTTCGGCCACATCGACAGTCGTCTCCTCGTAGGGCTCCAGCCGCTCACCGTCCACTGTCTTGTAAATCACGTGCGGGCTTGCCACCTGGAACTCGTAGCCCTCGCGGCGCATTTTCTCAATGAGTATTGAAAGGTGGAGCTCGCCTCGGCCCGAGACTTTATATCCGGATCCGTCGCCAAGCTCCTCAACATGAAGCGCCACGTCGGAAAGCACCTCGCGCTTAAGCCTCTCGGCCAGGTGGGTCGATGTCACATACGTGCCCTCGGTGCCCGCGAAAGGTGAGTTGTTTGGAAGGAAGTTCATTGTCAGGGTAGGGGGGTCTACCTCCTCGAAATCCATTGGCTGCGGGTCGTCCGGGTCCGTGTATGTGTCGCCAACGGAAACATCGTCAAGCCCTGCAACGGCAACGATCTCGCCGGCGATGGCAGATTCCGCCTCCACCTTCTCGTTGCAGTTGAATCTGTATATCTTGGTTATCCTGCTCGGCAGCGCTTTTCCCTGCTTGTTGGCGACCAATACCGGCATGCCTGTTTCCAGGCGTCCGCCGGTGACCTTTCCGATTCCGAGGCGGCCCAGGTAAGGCGAGTAGTCTATACTGCTCACCTGCATCTGAAGCGGAGCGTTTGGATCGCCCGTAGGCGCGGGGATATGCTTGATCACCGCGTCAAGCAGCGGCCGCATGTCCGTTCCGCGCTCGTGCGCGTCCTCGGACGCGTAGCCTCCCGTGGCCGAAGCGTAGATGGTGTGGAAGTCGAGGATGTCATGCGGAGCGTCCAGCCGCACGAAGAGGTCGAAGACCTGGTCAATCGCCCAGTCGGGCCTGGCGGCGGGCTTGTCTATCTTGTTGAGTACGACAAGTACCGGCAGGCTGCGGACGAGTGCCTTCTTGAGAACGAAGAACGTCTGCGGCATAGGGCCTTCCTGTGCGTCAACAAGCAGCAGCGCGCCGTCTGCCATGTTGAGCACACGCTCCACCTGTCCGCCGAAATCCGCGTGGCCCGGCGTGTCGATGATGTTGATCATATGGTCGCGGTACTGGAAAGAACCGTTCTTTGACGCGATTGTGATGCCGCGTTCGCGCTCGAGGTCCATAGAATCCATGAGGCGCTCGGAGACGACCTGGTTGTCCCGAAACATGCCGCTCTGCTTGAACAGCTCATCGACGAGCGTGGTCTTGCCATGGTCGACATGCGCGATGATCGCTATATTCCTGATTTTATCCGCGTTCAGCATCCACTTGTTCCTTACGTTCTCGAAGAGCGCGGAGTTGTATCAGTAACTATAAGGCTTGGCAAGCTAAGTAGCGGAAAATCTTTGCGGAACCCTTGTTTCTTTACGGTTCATCTTCTACCCCTTGTCTACTTGGGGAAAGTCTGGTACAAGTAAGGGAGTTTTCTAGAGCTCACACTTAAGGTTTGCCAGGAGGTAGAGAATGGCTGAGATGATATTTGGTTGTCCGCATTGCGGTGAAGCAGTTCAGTGTGATTCAGAGTATGCTGGACAGACTGTTGCCTGCCCTCACTGCCAGGGCGGGATCATTGTGCCAGCCGAAGAGCCTGCCGGGGAATCAGTGGTCAGTGATCAGTCACCAGTCATCAGTGATCAGGAGGCAGGGGCCGGTGAGCCGGCACCGGAGCCGGAACCGAAGCCCGAACCGGAGCCAGAGACTGAGCCAGTTGTCAGTGAGGCGAAACCTGAGCCGAAACCTGAGCCGACACCTGAGGCAGAGCCGGTGGCAGAACCTGAGCCGAAACCTGAAGCGGAAGAAGCTGCTGCATCAGAAGAAGCCGGGGTGACAGAGGATGCTGCGGAAGGATCGTCGGCGCCTGTGGCGCCCAAGCCCAAGCAGCCGAGACTGCCTTCACCTGGGGCGAAGACCGGCAAGAAGAAGGTTGTGCGGCGCGGCGGTAAGATCATGACAAAGAAGGGCCCGTTATCGTCAGCCGCGGCTGGCGCGGCGGCCACGAAGAAGCCTGCGCCGGCTCCCAGTGCTGAATCCAGCAAAGCTGCCGACTCCGCCTCGGCCGCATCGGGCAAGCCTGAGCTGGCGCCGGGCGAGTTGCCGAAAGAAGCCAAAGGCTGGTCCTGGGCCGCGTTCCTCTGGGGCCCGATCTGGGCCATAGGCAACAAGGTATGGTGGGGACTGCTTACGCTCGTTCCTGCTGTGAACCTTGTCATGATTTTCATCCTGGCCATTAAGGGCAAAAAGCAGGCCTGGGCAAAAGCCGAGGCGGCCGGAAAGACAATTGAGCAGTTCGTTAAGGTCCAGAAGCGCTGGGTGCTTATCTGGCTGATCCTGTTCGTGATCAACATTCTGGCAAGCGTGGGCACTGTCATGTTCGCAGGAGCCAAAATAGCCCCGCTGATAAAGGGTTTTATGGGGTCGGGAGCAATCACTATCGAGGAAGCGGGAGCTGGTGGGATGGAAGCCTCGTCCAGCAGTGAGGAGACTCCAACCGGTGACGTTACGCCAATAGAGGATATGGACGGCGGGATGGACGATGTCGAGGACCTGGAAACTCCGGTGGATGATACTGAAGATCCGCCCAGCCTGGACATGGACGAAGATCCGCCCGCGCTGGAACTCTGACATCAGAGTATAGGGTCCGCACCATGCGGACCCTCCCGGGAGGGACAGCGTACCGCTGTCCGTACGCGCGCCCGCTTTCCGCTTAGGCTGTACAGGGTTTACAAATCATCACCTTTTAGCTAGACTCCGCGAAGTAATGAGTGATGCTAAGTGGACCTACCTTGATGGCGAAGAGCAGCAGCATGGCCCTTTCAGCAGGCAAGAGCTGATTGCACTGGCGACCGAAGGGACAATAGACGGAAACACCTTCGTCCAGCGCGCAGACATGATGCACTGGCTGAGATTCGCGAACGTAAGCGAGCTGCGCGCCGCGCGGCCTCCGAATGCCTCCGATGTGAATGTCCTGGCTAACATCACCGCCAGTCGGAGGGCGATAACAGCTCGAGCCAGGCCGTTGAAGTCAAAGTATCATGGATTCAGGAAATATGCTGTTGTCGCTGTGGCAATCCTTGGAGTCATGGTTGCAGACAGTATCTTTGGTTTTCTCCCTGACCTCGCAAGACCGTCCGGGTCCGGTGGGTTCTCTCCAGCTCCTCTTCCAAGCCGCTGGGTCAGCGAGGACGGCCGTGAGGGCGCGAGTATCCATTGCAAATTTGAACGACAGGCTGTTTCGCTCAACGACAAGAGAGGATTCCGGATTACTGCGGATGTACGTGCGGGCGCCATTCAGAATGGTGTACTTCCCTCCACCGGACACGGCAACAGCAGGGTTGTAATCAGGGATGCCAGCGGACGAGAAGTGTTCAACAGGCTCGTGCCGAATCGTGATCTTGTCTGTTATCTTGCCCCCTCGTGATCGGCGGGAAGCCTAGGATACTTCGGTGAAGTATCAGGAGAGGGGCTCTACACGGCGACCATCTCTTTTACCTATAAGGGTCACACAGTGGGGCAGAACCTGAAGGCCCGTCTATAGAGAATGTTGAAATGCCGCCCGCCCGAGCCTTTCGTGCAGTGTGGAGCTTGTCCTGTGTGCTGAATGAATGGTATAATCTTCATGAGGCAAGGTAATGACGGGACACAGAAAAATGGTCAGCGTCGGAGCGCTCGTGGCGGCAGCAATGTTGGCATGCAGCAGTGCGCATGCCGCGACAAATGTGTTCGGGGTCGTCAACAGCGGTTTCTCCGCTTACGTGATCAACGGTAGCAGCAATCCGAGCATTAAGCTGGTCCGTGGATTTGATTACACTTTCAATGTCAACGCGCTGGGGCATCCTTTCTGGATCAAGACGGCTCCCGGGATCGGCACAGGGAACGCGTATAATGACGGAGTTACAGGCAACGGGACTGCCACGGGCCAGGTCCTGTTCTCAGTGCCTACTAACGCGCCGCCCACGCTGTTCTACAACTGCCAGTTCCACGCGGGAATGACGGGGATGTTTCTCATTGAGGATCCCCCCACGGTCCGAATCAAAGCTGTATCGGTTTCGACAAACGTCCTGCTCTCTTCAGACGGGACGGATGCCCTGCAGGTTTCTGTCGAAAGCCGCACTAACCTGACAAGCGGAAGCTGGGCGCCGGCGACTGTCACATCGAATCTTTATGTAGGCGGCACGAACATTACGGAAGTCGCCCTGCCGCCGGAGGGTAAATCGTTCTTCAGGGTTGTCCAGGGCTTTCCTTAAGATGCGGGAGGCACGGGGCAAGGGGATGTTGCTTGAGGGTAGGCTGGTGTTGTGATAGTGGTCTGTAAGCTTTTATTCAGGGGGTAAGTAATGTCAGCACCAACCGTGATCGATGAAGTTAAGGACCTTTACCGCATTATCAGGCTCAAGGAGCTGCGCCGCACGGAAGGTGTATCTTTCGATGTTCTTAACCTGGAAGACATCATTCGCATTGACGCTGTTGACCGCGTAATTCACGCCGGCGGGGCTTTCTCGCCCGGAAGTGTGGGTGACGTTGAACGCCCCTGGTACATGCATCCGCATCAGGACGATAATCTCATAGTGCTGCACGGGGTCCGATATGTGGAAATATACACGCCGGCGCACGGCAGGATCGAGCAGTTCACGGTAACGCCCGATAAGGTGCTGCACGGCGGAGAGGTCGTTTTCAATGGAGGCGCCATGCTCGTGTGGCCCTGTAACGTTTTTCACAGGATAATCAGCGACAAGGACCTCGGTTCCGCCTCTATTAACCTCGCTACCCATTACGAGGGATTCGATATCGACACCAACTTCAGTATATACGACCTCAATACCGATACAGGTGATTACAAAGTCATCCGTAAGGGCAGCCTTGATCAATACACCGATTAGGGAAGCATCCCGCCCCCTGGAGGGACGGGCTGCCTTGCCATACATAGCTCGCCGAGCGACGTATGGAGCCCGTCCGCACTTCAGTCCCCGGGATTGCTCCGCCACACCTCGCAAGGATCGATGCTCATTGACGCGTCGGCTTCCCGCTTGATCATAGCGCCAGCGTTCTTCCAAAGCTCCTCCTTGGTACGCTGATGATTCGGCATTACGAACCTGTCTTTGAACCGGACAACAATATCGATGAACTCCTGGGGGAGGAAGGCGATGGCCGCCGTGGCGATATCCTCGGGCACCCCTTTGTAATATGCTTCCGCTATAGAGCCTGTTATGCAGGCGAGAGTGTCTGAGTCGCCGCCCAGCGATACCGCGTTTCGTATTGCGTCCTCGAAGTCTGCGGATTCGAGAAAACACTGTATGGCCTGCGGCACGGTGCCTGGGCAGGTCACATCAAAGCCGTAGCCTGGTCGAATATCATCGAGCGGCCTGCTCAGCTCGTAGCGGAAGAAATCGGTCATCTCATCTCGAATGATCTCTCTGGTGCGCCCAATGCGCGCCAGGTGCACTGCCATTGCCACGGCCTGCGCCCCCCGGATCCCTTCCGGATGATTGTGCGTGCACTGCGCGCTCTTTCTTGCCTCCCAGAGCAGGGAGCTGCCTTCGCGGCACACCCAGCCGATCGGGCCGACCCTCATTGCCGATCCGTTGCCCAGGCTGTTGTACGGCTTTCTCCCAGTTTTCTTCGTATCCTTGGGTTCTTGAGGCGGGGGCGCCGGGTGTGATGTCATCTCTGTTTCGCATTCCTGGTCGTCCCATTCCTTCATCCACTTCCTGAACCTTCCACCGTATCCGCGGTTGGGATAGCGTATCGCGAAATCGGCATAGGCATCCGCGTAGCTGCCGCCATCGAGAAGGACCTTGGCTGTGGCGAATGTCAGGACGGTGTCATCCGTGAACCTGCACCCCTCTGAAAAGAGGGGGAAGTCCTTTGTCTTGATTCGGTCCCATTCGTATACCGACCCTATTATGTCGCCAACTATGCCTCCTAGCATTTCTCACCTCCGCTTTCTTTAGACAGAATTCACAGAATAATATCAATCACACAGAATCATCTGTGGCCGGTAGACGTCTAATCGTCCGAATTATGTTTATTCTGTGCCGTACTGTCTTGCTCCCCGGCTTCAGATGCCTCTTGCTTGTCATCGGTATTATCAGTGGTCGCTTCCGCCCTCTTTTCTCTATCTTCCAGCCTCTTCTCCTCCTTCACTTCAGACTTCAGATTTCCCGTTTCAGCCTTTCTCTTCGCCTCCTGCTCCTTCTTCCACCGGCTCCAGCCGCGAATGAGCCCTGGTGTGAGTCCACAGCATCCCCTAAGGGATGGATGGATGATTGATACGCCTTCGTTAAATATTGGATCGTCCTTAGTTATCAACCGTTTTTCAATAATTCTGCCCATGATTTCCTCCTACCTGGTCCGGGTGGAACCGGACCCTCCAGGGAGGGACGG
>JBFIFS010000063.1:0-12842 GCA_041602695.1 Kiritimatiellia bacterium | reverse complement strand
TCTTTGCCCCATTGAAAAGCATGCACTTCGGCATTATAATTACTATATGAAGATAATTAGGAATATAGTGTGCGCCGCAATGCTTCTGGGAATACCTGCCGGGGCACCTGCCGCGGACACTGAAGCCGGCAACAAGAGGGCGGATGAATTAGGCAGGGCTGCGCGCAATTACGAAGTCGCAGCTGACGCACGCGCCCAGACCGCAGAAGCCCTCCTCACCCTCTCAAGGGAGTTGCGCAAAAAAGCTCATGAAGACGAAAAGGCCCGTACGGAAAACTTGAGAAAAGCAGGATTTTACGAAAGACAGGCGGGACAACTGTTTTTTGCAGCGTGCCTTGGCTATGAAAAAGCCGCCGCTGCCTGGACCAGGGCGGCAAGAGAGCATAAGCAGCAGAAGGACCAGGCCGGCACTGAGCTAATGAAGACTGCAGCTGAAGCGGCCACTGAGGGCGGCACTGAGGCCTGTAAGCGGGCGGCAGAAGCCTACGAGTATTCCGCCGAGGCGTTCAGCGATATCGATGCCGGGCAAATGGCGACATCTGCCGAGGCCGCAGCGAAAATGCGCGAGAACCTCGCGCTCAGGATAAAGTAAGCCAATCACTGGTCCCAGATCGCGACGTAATTCTTGATGCCTCGCGCAAGACCGATTGCAAGCGACTGCCTGTACTTTTCAGTCTGGATCCGCCCATTTTCTGCAGTGTTGGAAAGGAAACCGCATTCGACGAGCACCGCCGGACACGTTGCGCCCGCAAGCACGTCGAACCGCGCTCGCTTAACCCCGCGATCTGCAGCGCTTGTCGCCCTTAGCATGTCTCGCTGTATGAGGTAGGCGAGGACAGAATTCAGCTCGTCATTGCTGTTCCCTACAACGCGCTTGGTGCTGCCCTTGCCTCCAGATGTCGAAGGATAACCGGCCGCCGGCACGATGTATGTCTCGATCCCGTTGGCCTCGGTATTACCCGCTGAGTTCATGTGTATGCTGACGAAGACGTCGGCACCAAGCGCACCTATCTTACGCGGCCTCGCGGGCAGGCTAAGGCTCAAATCCCTGTCGCGCGTCATCGCGCTCCTGATACCCAGCCTTGCAAGCTCATCACGCAAACGCAAGCCCACATCAAGCGCGAGGTCCTTTTCGTGACGGCCTCTTCTAGGCTTCGCGCCTGCCTGCGCTCCTCCATGGCCTGGATCGATCAGGATCAGCCGTGGCTTTCGCTTGCGCACGGTGTAATCCTTGGCCCGAAGCAGGGGGGCCAGCACCTTTTCCGCATCGGTTCGGGTCATCTGCCAGTCGCCCAGCCCGGCGTTCACCCCGGCACACAGCCAGATCAGACAACCATTATAGCGCATCATCCGGCTGTCTCCCTTAAACTCCAGCTCAGTGTAGGCGCTGCGATACACGATCACACCGCCCTTCCCCTTGCCAGCAGGGAAGCCATACCTGCCCGTGAATTCGTTGATCGAAACGCGATCTGATGCTATAACTGCTGCACTCAAAAGGAAGATATTCAATCCGGCGAAGAACAACTTCATGCACGGAACTATACCAGTAAAAATCGCCCCATCAACACTTGACTGGCTCGGCGGCACTGGATTAACATAAGGGCGTAATTACCAAGGATCGCAATACATGGCAGAACTACTCCCGGAAGATGCGCCTAAGAAGATACGTGACCTTTATAACAAAGGTTTAGCGGCTTTTGAGCGCAAGAATTTTGATTACGCCATCGACCTCTTTCTTTCAGTCCTGAAAGTGGAGCCGCGTCTGCTCAAGGCCAGGGAACACCTCCACTCGGCTGAGATTCGCCGCTCTAAAACGAAGAAAAAGAACGCATTTACGAAGGTTTTCAAAAGCGCCTCAGCCCTGCCCGCCTACGTAAAAGCGCAAAGCCTGGTCAAAGCCAACAAGGGCCCGGAAGCCGTTATAGCATGTGAAGAGCTTCTCAAGGATGACCCCATGGACATCAACAACGTGAAGCTTTACGCGAAAGCGTGCGCTATGGCAGATCTCCCTGAGGCCGCGGTGCAGCTTCTTGAACTTGCAAGGGAAGCCCATTCCTCCGATGTATCACTGCTCAACCTGCTCGCCACTTTCTACATCAAGATGGGAAGAACAAGGTCTGCCCGGGAGTGCTTCGAGCGAATATGCGAGCTCGTGCCGAACGATCCGGACGCCCTCAAAGCCCTGAAAGACGCGCTTGCGGTGGACAGCATGAACACTGACGGGTGGAGCGGAGCTACCTCATATAAAGACATCATCAAGGACAAGGACGAAGCCGAGCGCCTCGAGAAGGAAAGCAAGGCCGTCAAGAGCGATTCCGATGCCGAAGTGCTGATCTCAGATACGGAAAAGAAGATCGCTGAAGAGCCGGGCAACATCAACTACTATCGCCAACTGGCGAAACTATATGCTCAAATACGTCGCTTTGATGATGCTGTTGCGACCCTCCAGAAAGCAATCGATTTGAGCCCTGGCGACCCTGAACTCGACCAGGCTTTCACTGCCCTTAATGTAGACTACTTCGAATACCAGATTTCGGAACTGAAGAAAGCCGGAGATGAAGCTGCAGCGGCCGAGCGGGAGACAGAAAAAGCTCAGTACGTTTTTGATGACCTGCAGCAGCGGGTGCAACGGTATCCGAACGATGCCGGACTCCGATACGAATGGGGCGTCATGCTCTTCGACAACGACTATTTCAATGAGGCCATCCAGGCGTTCCAGGTGTCCCAGCGAAACCCGAAACACCGTATCCACTCCCTCTATTACCTGGCTATGTGCTTTAAAGCCAAGAACCAGCTCGACCTTGCCATCGACCAGCTTGAGAAGGCCAGCAGCGAGCTGTATACAATGGACGAGACAAAGAAGGATGTCCTGTATCAGCTGGGGGCCATCTCTGAGGGCCTCAACGACCTTGAAAAGGCCGCGGGATACTACAAGCAGATCTACCAGGTAGATATCGGCTACAAGGATGTAGCGCAGAAAATTGAGGCCATTTACAACGCGTCGTCAGAAGCTTGAGCCTATTTCCCCGGCACCTTCGGCCACTTGCCCTCCAGAGCATTCTTCACGATTTCGTGCGTGTCCCTGGGAAAGTTGCTCTTCAGCATCCAATCGAGGTAACCCGGATCGGATGCAACAAGGTCCTTAAGACGCGTCCCCTGCCTCTTTCCGAAGGCTAGAACTATCTCGCCGTCCTTCCACTTCAGCTTGCCCGTCTTATCAGCCCAGTCGGGCTTCCGGAAATCACAATACTCGGAAAGGCGTCCCACATCGTCAGGCAAATCCGCATACTTGCTCATTTGCCCCTCAACCACCCTGATGGTGGCCATCACGTCGGCCTTCGCGCCATGGGCATCAAGGTGCATCTCCCCGCAGTAGAAAGACAAGGCCGCAGAGAGGTCCCGCGGCTCCCGCTGGTGATATATCCTCTGAGCGTCGACCACCCGCCGCTCCGCAAGGTCCGTATCAAGTCCGGCGCGAACCATCTCTTCGCAAAGAAGCGGAATGTCATAGCGAATGAGGTTGTATCCTGCAAGATCACAGTCATCGAATACTTCCGCGATTTCGTGGGCCTTCTCCGCAAAAGAAGGACAGCCCTCAACATCGGCATCGTAGAATCCATGGATTTCGCTGGACTCAACGGGTATTGGAACGCCTGGATCCAGGAGATACTCGAACGTCTTGCGCGCCGAGTCGGGGTATATTTTGCACACGGCCAGCTCAATGATGCGGTCTGCACGCGGATTGGTACCGGTGGCCTCAATATCAAAGAACGCAAGAGGTCTCTCAAGCTTTATTGGAAATTTGGTCATCTTGCTCATATGCCCGTGATTCTATACAAGTATCAGCGCACCGCAAGCGCGAATCGGCATTGCCATCGTCACCACGCAAGGCTACCCTTATTCCTCTGCTATGAAAAAGCTGGCAATACTTCATCACAGGCTCCGTGCCGGCAGATCTGCCTGCATGATCTTATGCTCTCTCATGAGCACCCTCCACCAGGCAAAAGGAATGGAGCCTGCTGACGTGTTCGAAGCAATGCGGCCGTACCTCGGCGCCCACGATGCAGGCGTTGATACCACCACCCTGAAGGGCAAAGTAATGTGCGGATATCAAGGCTGGTTCGCCGCGCCCGGAGATGGATCTGGACGGGGATGGGTTCATTTCGGGGTGCGAGGCCGATTCGACCAGAAGCATTGCACAATAGATCTCTGGCCCGATGTTGCCGAAATGGATCAGGACGAGAAATACCCGACCAGCTTCACACATACAGGCGGAGAAACTGCCTTTGTATTCAGCTCGTACAACAGGAAAACTGTCCTCCGCCATTTTAAGTGGATGAAGCAGCACGGCATTGACGGGGTGTTCCTGCAGCGCTTCGGAAGCAGCGTTAGAAATCCCAATTCGACCTACCACCACCGGAACGTTGTAACAGCGAACGTGCAGGCCGGGGCCAACCTGCACGGGCGCACATGGGCTTTGATGTACGATCTTTCAGGATTAAAGCGCGGCGAAATAGAAACTGTTGTCAAGGAGGACTGGAAGCGCCTCGTGGACCTCATGCAGATCCGGCGGGACAAGGCCTACCTTCACCACCGTGGCAAGCCCGTCGTTGCCGTCTGGGGCATTGGCTTCAATGACGGCAGAAAATATACACTTGATGAGTGCGAAGAGCTCGTAAAGTTCCTGAAAAGCGACCAAACCTACGGAGGAAACACGGTTATGCTTGGAGTCCCGACAGGATGGCGAACTCTTGACAGGGATTCATCGAGAGAAGAGAGACTTCACCAGATCATCAAGCAGGCTGATATCGTCTCCCCTTGGACAGTCGGGCGCTATGCATCACCGCAAGCAGCCGTCAGCCACGCGGAGAAAGTCGTGGCACCGGACGTCAGGTGGGCACGTAAACAAGGTTTGGACTACATGCCGGTGGTATTCCCGGGTTTCAGCTGGCACAACCTGCAGAAAATGCGCGGGAAAAAGACAGCACCGGACCAGATACCGCGACTGGAAGGCCGCTTCCTCTGGGCACAGGGGACCTCTTTTGTGCGGGCCGGCGCAAATATGCTTTATGTAGCCATGTTTGACGAAATCGATGAAGGTACCGCCATATTCAAATGCTCCAATACCCCCCCATCCGGCGATGAGTGCCGGTTCATGGACTATGATGGCCTCCCCAGCGATCACTACCTCTGGCTGACAGGCAAGCTTAGAGATATCGTTAACAAGCGCCTGCCTTTGACAGATACAGTTCCTAAGCGCCAAGGCGACTAGACACCAAGCTGCCTAAAGAAATCTATTGACATTAGGCCGCTATTTTCAGAAAGTTACACACTTTTTAAGCAAGAAACGAGAGCGGGACAGTCATGAGTTTGCATTCCAGCCTGAAAGCGGGCAGCAAAATTACTGCTAAGAGAAACGTGCTAAAGAGGTTCGAGAGAATCGATATCCTTAAAGAGCGCGGGAAGTGGAAAGAGGGCGACAGGGCTCTCGGACTGCCAAAGACAAAGAGCTAAGAAACTCGATCTTTTTGATCGAATTATTAGAATGTCTTGCCTGAGCAGACCTGCTATGATTCTGCAATGAGATCCATCTTCGCAGTTCTTTGTGTACTTCTGGCCGCGGCATGTAACCTACGTGCCGAACGTGTAAAAGTTGTCGCTGACCGGGTAAATATACGCGCGGCTTCGAACTTGACCTCACGGGTGCTGGGACAGGTCTCAGAAGGAACCATGCTTCAGGCCGTGGATCTCGGCACGGAATGGGTCGGCATCCTTCCTCCTCCCGACATATTCGCATGGATCCATGGCGACCTCGTCAGTGACAACGCAATAACTGTTCCGCGAGCCAACGTCCGTTCGGGGCCGGGAATCAACTACGGGGTCATGGCCCGGGTCGAAAAAGGACAGACGGTCAAAACCCACGGCAGCTTTAACGAGTGGCTCAAAATATCACCTCCCGAGGGGTGCGTAGTCTGGATCAGCCGCCAGTATGTTGAATCACCGGAACCAACCCAGAAGGCGAGTCCAGCTCCGGCGTCGCCCATCCTCACGAACGCTGTGGCAACTGTGGGAATCGCCCCCAAACCCCCCATGCCGCGCGCCGATGATGAGGACGTCCCCTCCCCGGGCGTCAACATACCAGAGCAGCCACTTTCGTCAGCAGGCATAACCTCAAATATGCTGCTCAAGACAGTTCCTCAGGAGGTCGCTGTTTCCCGGAAGGGCATACTGAAGAAGGCATCCATGGTATGGCGAAGACCTTCTAGGTACGTTCTGATCGATCCCGCGGCAGACGGAGAGGACAAGTCGATCTGCTATGTCACAGGAAGCGAGCCTCAACTCGAAGCAGTCCTGGACAAGAACATGACTGTCAGCGGCAAGGAGTATACCGTCGAAGGGGCTAGGTATCCCGTCCTAAACGCACGCAAGATTACTCTGCACTGACAATTTATCGATTTTTAGATCAAAGGAGATAAGCGATGCTATCGTTATTCACAGAAACCACGGTTGCCGGCAATGAAATATGGCGTATAGTCCTCTTCTTCGGAATCATCCTCCTTTCTCTAATCACCGGTAAAGTCGCGCAGGCCCTGATGTCAAAAGCCAATGTGAAGGGCGGTGACCGAAAGAAACAGTTTGTCAACGTCTTGCTGAAGGCACTTTCCAAGCCGGCAGTGATGGGGGCCTTTGCCATCGGTTTCGCAATGGGCAGTTCAGCTCTGATAATGAGCGAGACCGTTGCCTCAGTCGCCCATACCGCCACGCGGATTCTCACGGTAATTGCCGTTGGGTATGCCATATACTCACTGGTCGATCTTCTCGATTTCTATCTCGGCTCTCTGTCTGACAAGACGCAAAGCAAGGTGGACGATATGCTCTTCCCTCTCATCGGGAGAAGCATAAGAATCACTATCGCGGTTGTGGTTTCGCTGCAGGCCGTCCAGGCGCTCAGCGACAAACCCGTAACTTCCATCATAGCCGGGCTGGGAGTCGGGGGGCTTGCCATTGCGCTCGCTGGCCAGGATACGGTCAAGAACTTCTTCGGCTCGCTCGTAATCATCTGCGATAAACCTTTCGAAATCGGCGATCGAGTCATTATTGATGGCCACGACGGCCCCATAGAGTCCGTGGGCTTCCGTTCGACGAAGATAAGGACACTCGAAGGGCACCTCGTAACCGTCCCCAACGGGGAGCTCGTAAACAAAACCGTGCAGAACATTGGCAAGCGACCCTATATTCGCCGGGTAAGCAACATAACCATTACCTACGACACGCCGCCGGCGAAGGTCGACAGGGCAATAGAAATCATCAATGAGATATTGAAGGACCATGAAGGCATGGATCCGGAGTATCCCCCGCGCGTCTCTTTCAACAACTTTAATGACTGCTCCCTCAATATACTGATGATCTACTGGTATTTCCCTCCTGATTACTGGAAGTTCATGGCGTTCAGCGAGAAGGTAAACAGGGAACTGCTGGCCCGCTTCAATGAAGAGGGAATAGAGTTCGCGTTCCCGACGCAGACAGTTTACCTGCCTGATGCAGCCAAGTCCTGAGACCCTGCTCAATAATTGTTGTTGCAATCTATTGAGAACGAAATAGGCTTCTATAAGTAGCCAGCAACGTTGTTAAAATGGAAAAAACTGCAGACATATCGGTCCTTGAAGCGGACACATTCAACGCATTGAGGCCGATACTTGGCCAGATAGCACACGATTTCAACAATCTCCTGACCCCCCTGCTGGCATACCCGTCTCTTATCAAGTCATACCTCGGCGAAGACTCACCTGGGAACGAGCTTATCGACGCGATAAGTAAGGCGTCCGAGGACATGATTCACATCAATGAGCAGCTTATGCTGCTTGCCAGCAGGAGCATCCCGGACAAGGCCGAGACGCCTGTGGCTGAATTACTTGAACAGGTCATCGCGCAGGTGTCGCCGGAAATAGATCCGGCGCGGGCACGAATAACACTCGACATTCAGCAGGACCTGCCCCCAGTACAGCTGAGCGTTGTCCACTTCTCGAAGGCCATGCGAAGCCTGCTTATGAACGCCTATGAATCCAAGGCCGATGACGTCGCTATAACAGTCTCCGCCCGAGCGACCAGCGTCTCTTCAGATGTGCGAGCCCAGTATGGCGCGCCATATGCGGGAGAATACCTGCAGGTCTGCGTGAGAGACGATGGGCCTGGCTTTGACAAAGAGATCCTGCCAAAGGCAACCATACCCTTTGTAACTACAAAAAAAGAGCTGCGCCGCAGGGGCTCGGGTCTGGGATTGACAGTTGCTCATGTAATCTGCCGCGACCATGGCGGATTTCTACACCTCGAGAACCCTCCCGAAGGAGGCGCGAGCGCCTCGATCTTTTTGCCTCTGGTTCGCCAGACGGACCCGAGCGAAATAGGCACAACTGCTGAAGCTCCAGGCGCGGATGGTGCGGTTGTCTCCAGAAACAAAGACCGAATCCTCCTCGTAGACGATGAAGCTACCATTATCAAGCTCTTCCAGATGATAATCAGCTCCGCCCTCCCCGGCTGCGAAGTTGAGACGGCCAACAATGGCAAGGAAGCCCTCGACCTGTTCGCCGAGCATCATCACGGCTGTATTGTAATGGACCTTCACATGCCCGTCATGGATGGCCAGACGGCTTTCAAGGAAATCATCGAACTCTCTAAGCGCAAAGGATGGGAGCCGCCGGCGGTGGTTTTCTGCACTGGCTTTGCCCCGCCAGACATGGTTAACCGCATCGTGGCCGACAGCTCGCTGCACTGCCTTCTCTCCAAACCAGTCCGGGGCGAGGTGCTTGTGGAGGCCATAAGGAACCGCATTTCCTGACTCGGCATGAGGGTAATTGAAACAGCCGACGAAATGTCTGCTTTTACGGACGCTCTCCGTAGCGACAACCTGCGCGTTTCACTCGTGCCTACAATGGGCGCACTTCACCTCGGACATCTGGAACTCATAGATCGCGCATCCCGGATTTCAGACGCCGTGATCGTAAGCATCTATGTTAACCCTAAGCAGTTCGCTCCCGGAGAGGACCTTGAATCATACCCCCGCCCGCTGGAGGACGATCTCGAGAAATGCCGCCAACTTGGAGTAGCGGCGGTCTTCACACCATCAGATGAACTCATGTATGCACCGAACCACAGCACTTATGTGGAAGAGATCGTAATGTCGTCGCAGCTTTGCGGCAGGACCCGCACATCGCACTTCCGCGGAGTCACAACAGTCGTTCTTAAGCTCTTCAACATAGTCGCCCCGCACGTCGCAGTCTTCGGAAGAAAAGACGCACAGCAGGCCCGGATTATAATGAGAATGGTGAGAGACCTTAACCTAAGAGTAGACATCGAACTGGCGCCTACCGTTCGGGAAGAAGACGGTCTCGCCATGAGCTCGAGAAACGCCTACCTGACGCCGGACGAGCGGAGGAGCGCTGCACAAATCTATACCGCGCTCCGGCAAGCTGAACATATGGTTAACTCTGGAACGAGAGCAGCGGCCGATGTTAAATCCGCGATCACAGATATTCTCAGCCAAACAGACCCACCCGTCGTCCTGGAGTATGCCGAAGTCGTATCTGACCCCGAGCTCGAGCCCCTGGATCAAATCGAAGGAAATGTGCTCATTGCTATCGCCGCGCGTCTAGGCAACACACGCCTAATCGACAACATCGAGATATCTGCGACGCTATGACCTGCGCCTCAGTGCCTGCGGGAAGACAGGGACTTCGCTTCTATCATGGACGCTATGACGCTGTCGGGTGAGGACTTGGACTCCCTGAAAACAACGTCGCTCGCGACATCACTCGGCATGATCTCAGGATCCTCACAGAGCACGATTACTGCAGAAGATGGCCTCAGTTTCAGCACGGCACGCAGGATGCCCCTTGACTCGGCACCAAGAATGCGCCCGTCTATCACCATCGCATCTATAACTTCAGCCTTCTCTATGGCGGAAAGGAGCGCGGCTATCGAATCAACAGTCCTCACCGACATTCCAAAAGACGTCATTCTCCTCTCCAAGGCCGCGTACTCTTTTCGCGGGGCTGCGGACAAAACGCTCCAACCTGCCACATATGCTTTCAACTCGTCCGGCAGCTCCTCATTATTGGCTACCGTGGTGGATATGTCGCCCATAGGCAGGACCACCCTGAACAGTGAATTACCCTGCCCGTCAGCGACAGTCTCCAGGTTTCCTCCCGCCTCCTGCAGAGTTGACTTCAGAACCGATTCAATCACGCCGTACTCTCCGCCCACATCTTCCTGACGGACAAAATCATTCAGGGAAGTGCCAGGCGCAATAACACCAACAACAAGAACTCCTGCGAGCGAACTCTCGGTCCGCAAAACGCCCGGCATGTCAACTCCACCTGCCTCGATGCTCAACATAGACGGCTCCGTGGCACTGTCCGCCGCAAGAAACCCCAGGTTGGTGACAATCTGCTCCACCTGCGTTCCCGTAAGCGCCACCGGCGGAATCTTGCCGTGTGTTTTCGCTTCGACCCGCCAGCCCTCCGACAGACTGTCGCGCAGCACGTTCGCCGCCGCCTCTATGTGCTCCGATACCATATCCGTAAACTTGCCGCCTATTCCCTCCTGCGAGAGCGTTAAAAGGTGCCCTGCCATTGAGATACCCCTCTCCACACTCTGCGTGATCGCTGACGTGCACTTAACCGCGTCATCGGATCCTGGATCCATGCGGCTTAGGATGGATGCATAGCCCGAAATGCCGCACAGCAGGTTGTTGAAGTCATGCGCTACGCCCTTTGCTATCTCGCCGATGAGCTGCAGCCTGGCGGCCTGACGACTTCTCATTCTTTTCGCGTTGGTACGGGTCACGTCGCTTATGAGAATAAGGACTATGTCCTCCGCCGGCTGAGAGCGAAAACGCCAGACTTTGACCCCTGCCGCCTGTGGTATCTCCTTCTCCACCTCATTCGGGGCATTTTCGTCCAGAAGCAGCGCCACATCATTTTCGCCAAGGCACGGAAATACCCGGCCAACTAGCTCCTTGTCTTCAAGGTTGCTCCCAGACATTGTGCGCGCGGCGGGATTGGAACCGCTGATCCTGCCACGATCATCCACTACAAGGAGTCCGTCACTCAAGTAGTCCATGGCATCAACTAGACGCCCCACTCTCCGCCGGCCCTCCGCTTCACCAGCGAACTGGATGGCCCAAAGGCCAAAGGATCCCGCTATGAGCATAAATCCCATTGTGAGAGCCCACATCGCCGCTGTGATGGTCTTGAACTCCTCAGCAGGAACATGCTCCTCAATATATTCAAGGGTATACCAGACAGCAACCGAGGCGATGCAGAAAAGAATAATGAGAAGGACTGCATAACTCCACACCTCTGTCCTGAAAATCCTCATAATTAATACTCCTGCAGAGAGTCTAGATGTTAGTCACCGCTTTTGAAAGACTAATGTCCCCAAAACTGAGGCAAATCGCGGATGCGAGGGCGTGAACGCTGCCCTCCAGGTGCTCTGGTTTCCCTTTACCCTGCACTGGCCTCCCAGAAGGCACGCAGTGCGCTCAATTTCCTCTACTCGAGCAACACTCCTGCCATGAGAACACGTATTCGCAGGTATACTTCAGCGTGGCATTTGCGAGCACTTTTAATAGAAGCCAGCCATCTGTGCTCAAAGATGGATTACCGGGATGCCGGCGGCGTTCAATCTCGCCTCCTGACCCGTCATCGACTCGTAGAGTCGATTTCGGATGGAAGATCTTAAAGCCTAGCCTCTAGCTCATTGCTCATGCCGCCCCGCATGGGTAAACTGCGGTGCGGCATCTGCAATAAATCAGCCAGCCTGCTATTTGGAGCGCATGAGATGCGAGCGAACCTTCTCGCTCTTCTGGAGCTGAGACTCGATCTGTTCGCGTTCTTGCTCAAGTGACTCGTTGAACTCAAACCTTCTCAGTCTCTTTGACAGGAGCTTGTGATGAGTCAGCTCTGTATCCTGCGGCAGGCCGTCCAGCTCGTTAACGGACTCCGGATAGGCCAAACCTACTGTTACAAAGATGATCGTTTCCTGCTGCTGCTTTTCCCTGTGCGTATGCGAGAAGAGGTACTTACCGATCAAAGGTATGTCTCCCAGCAACGGAACCTTCTTTGTGTTCTCCTGCTCGACAGTCTCAGTCAGTCCGCCGATGGCAACAGTCTTGCCGCTCTCGAGGCAGAACTGCGTTTGTATCGTCTTCTTTCCGATAATCGGATAAGTCTGGCCATTCGGGGCCACCGAGTTGCGCAGGAACCTTGTCAGCTCCGGTTCAATGCGAACAGTAATATTGCTCTGCGTGTTGATCGTTGGAACCACTCTCAGCCTAACGCCAAGCTGTACCGGCGCCCCGGGGTTGTAAGTCACAATCGGAGCAGTGGTCTGCGTAGCTGGAGTCACCGTCGCCTCGAATGGGCGCTCCTCCTGGCCGATATGTATTACGGCCGGCTCTTCATTCGCCACGATAATCTTCGGATTCGACACGACCTGCACGCCATCCATCTGCTTCAGCGCGCTGAGCACCAGCCTGAAGTCATCGACACCCAGCACGGCAGTGCGCACGTCTGAAATGCTCTTCGCGAAGTCGTCCGTGGCAGTTGTCGCCTTCTCCACGCTCTTGTCCACGATATCAGCGTAGGAGTATGTTGGTGTCCCTCCGGCTGCCAGAGTTTGAAGCACGTCGGCCTGATCTACATCGCCCGAAGCGTACTCATTGTTGGCGTCATCAAAAGCCTGTACTATCGCCTCCTGACGGGTCCTGCTCTCAGCAATCGTCAGAGAGTCGCTCGCGGACTCATCCCAAGCTCTTGACTCGTTGAGGTTCCAGGCGAGGCTGC
>JBFIFS010000062.1:0-13025 GCA_041602695.1 Kiritimatiellia bacterium | reverse complement strand
TTGCCGCCGCTCCGATAAACACCTTCGGCTCAACGATGGGGGCCTTCTTGCTGGCGCGGATCTCAGCGCCGCACTGGAACACCTTGTCGTCCCTCATGCCGCGCAGCATGTTGATCAGCTGGATCGAGTCCATGTCATAGACGTTCTTCGATGTTGGGTGGTTCCCGAAGCACTGGTGGTCACCAGTCAGGCAGAGGATATTGCGTATGCCAAGCGCGCAGGCGCCGAGGATGTCGGCCTGCATTGCGAGGCGGTTCCTGTCCCTGCAGGTGATCTGGATCACCGGCTCGAGCCCGCACTGAAGGGCCAGCACCCCGGCCGCTATGGAGGACATGCGTACTATGGCCGTCTGGTTGTCAGTAATGTTTACCGCGTCAACGGCGCCGGCCAGGTGCTCCGCGTTTTCTTTAACTTCTTCCGCGTCCGCGCTCTTGGGCGGGCCCAGTTCTCCGGTTACAGCGAACTTCCCGGATGCAAAGACCTGTTCGAGGCGGCTGCGTGCTGTGTCTGTATTATCACTCATAGTTTCATGTCTTCTCTAACTATTTTCCTGGGGCCGCCGTCCCGGGCCGTTGACCAGTCCTTGATTTCCTGGTTGGCCTCGAGCTCATCCACGCGCCCAAGCTGTTCCATTCTGTCGTAAATAAGCTGCCAGATGCAGTCGATGTTTTCCGGATCGACTTCACATTTCCCGGCTGACGAGCCGCCGCATGGGCCGTTCAGCAGGCTCTTTGAGCATCGTGCCACCGGGCACAGCCCGCCAAAGGAAGCTATGACGCACTGTCCGCAACCCGCGCAGCGTTCGCCCCATACGCCCTGCTCAAGGTTGGCGCCGTAGAACTTAGTGTTCAGGCCGGGCACGGCCACCGCATCGGGGAACACTTCCGTGCAGTACTGTACGCCTACGCCGCAGGCTATTGAGAGCACCAGGTCCGCCTCGCGGATCTTCTTTGCTGTTTCCTCATCATAGAACTCGCGGTCGCACTGGCGCATGATCGTGTGCTCGGTGACGTCGATCGTGTCGCCTTTTTCCTTTGCCGCAAGGCGTATCTGGTTGGCCAGGATCTGGACTTCCTTCTCTCCGCCGGCCATGCATACGGTCACGCAGGATCCGCAGCCGAGAACGAGTATCTTTCCGTTCTTGCTGACCGCCTCATATATCTCGTCAAATGGTTTTCTTTCAGCAGTAATCATGCGTTGGCCTCCACGGTTCCTGATTCGGATTCAGACTCTTCCGCGGTTCCGGTTCCGTTCATCAGGTTCGTTATTCTTTCAGTAAACTCATTGGCGCGCTGGGCGAAGAGGGGCCCCTGCGAAGCCGCGATGTGATACATCTCCAGGCGCTCCGGATTGATGCCGGTTTCCGCCACGAGCGTCTTCGCGTAAGCCACACGCTTAACAGCGCGCACGTTGCCGTGTATGAAGTGGCAGCTTCCTATTTCGCATCCGGCAACCATTACGCCGTCCGCGCCGGCCTGGAAGGCCTCGAGGATCATATTAATGTCGACCTTGCCCGTGCAGGGCAGGCGCACGATTCGTACGTTCGACGGATACTGCTGTCTCATCGTCCCCGCGAGGTCGGCCGCGGTAAACGCGCAATAGTGGCAGCAGAACGCAATTATCCTTGGTTCTTTCGACATATTCTTCTTCTATTCTTCCTCAGGCCCGCGGACTCAGCCGACGGCCCCTTCCACAACTTCCATTTCGACATTACTGTCGTCATTCAAAATATTCTTAAAGAGGGCTGCTTCCTGGGAGTCAGTAAACGTGCTTAGCTGTATTGCCTTGGCCGGGCATGCCGCAGCACAGTTACCGCAACCCTGGCATTTGGCGGCTTCGATCTCGGCCTTGCCGTTCGCGTTTATGAACGGCGCATTGTACGCGCACTCCCTTATACAGGTCAGGCATGAAGCACACTTCTCTTCGATCACTGACGCAACGGCGCCGCCGACCTGCAGGGAATCCCGTGAAAGGATACGCGCCGCGCGCCCGGCAGCGGCGAGTGCCTGCGAAATATTTTCCTCAGTATATTTGGGCGAGTGGGCGAGTCCGCAGAGGAAGACGCCGGCGTTGGCGAAGTCCACGGGCTGCAGTTTTACGTGCGCTTCCATGAAGAAGCCGTCCTTGTCCAGAGGGACCTTCAGGAGGTCGCCGAGGCGGGCATTGTCTTCTCTGATTGGAACCATTGCGGCGCTGAGCACCATAAGGTCCGGTGTAAAGGTAAGCGTTTCGCCGATCATGTCGTCATAAACTTCGCAGTTCAGGGCGCCGTCCCTGACAGTTATTTCCGGATAGCGATCGTCCGGGAAATGCACGAAGCGCACGCCCAGCTCGCGGGCCTTGCGGTAATAGAGTTCGCGGAAAGAGTATGTGCGAAGGTCACGGTAGAGGACGGTCACCTCAGCCGAGGGGTCCTTTTCCTTGATGTCCAGCGCGTTTTTCACAGCTTCGCCGCAGCACACCCGTGAACAGTACTCGCGCTCTTCGCAGCGGCTTCCGGCGCACTGCATCATAACTACTTTCTTCGCGGAGAAATCGCCTTCAAGCTTCTCTTCAAGCTGGCGCTGTGTGATTACGCGCTCGTCCTCTCCGAACATGTACTTGTCCGGCTGCCACTCTTCGGCGCCGGTGGCGACTATTACCACGCCGTGCTCGATTTCGCGGCCGGAACCTGAAAGTACGGTCCTGAAGTTGCCTACGAATCCGGATATCTCTTCCAGTTCAGTGTTGAGGATGATCTCAATGTCAGGATGCGCCTCTGCGTCGTGGATCGCATCCTTCAGGTAGGCCTGCCAGTCGTGCCCCTCAAGGCTCTTGTAGAGGTGCCTGAGGTTGCCGCCGAGTTCCCCCGTCCTTTCCAGCAGGAACACCTTGTAGCCCTGGCGCGCAAGCGAGAGGGACGCCGTAAGGCCTACAATGCCGCCGCCGATCACAAGGGCGGAGTGCGTAACGTCCACGCGGCTGAGCATCAGAGGTTCAAGCAGCTGAGACTTGCCTACGCCTCCGCGGATGAGGGACTTTGCCTTAGCCGTGGCTTCGCTGCTCTGCCCCTGGTGTACCCAGGAGCACTGCTCGCGAATGTTTACCATTTCGAACATGTACGGGTTAAGGCCTGCCTCCTGCATCGTCTCTTTGAAAAGTGGCTCGTGAGTACGCGGTGTGCAGGACGCGACGATGACACGGTTAAGGTCTTTTTCCCTGATCAGGTCCTTGATCATTTCCTGCGTGTCCTGCGAACAGGTATAAAGAGTGTTCTGGGCGTGGACGACGCAGCCGAGCGTGCGCGCGTAAGCGGCGACCTCTTCCACGTCGACAACCGAAGCGATATTCGTGCCGCAGTGACAGATGAATACGCCGATGCGCGGCTCCTTGCCGGCGATGTCCTTTTCTGCCGGATGCTCTTTTGCCAGCACCTCGGTTCCGCGGACGGGGGCCAGGAACTCGCCGCAGCGGGCCGCCGCCGCGCTGCTCTCCATGACGGTGTCAGGTATGTCCTTGGGGCCGGCCATCGCGCCCGACAGGAATATTCCCGGCTTGCTGGAAATGACGTTCTCGAAGGGCTGGCTCTCAGCGAAGCCGAAGCGGTTGCAGTCGATTCCCGTTATCGACGCGAGGCCCTTGGTCGCGTGGTGCGATACCAGGCCGATGGAGAGGACGACTATGTCGAATTCCTCTTCCACGATTCCTTCCGGACCTACGTATCGAGCAATGATGTTGCCGTTCTCGGGGTTCTCTTTAAGTGACGATACCTGGCTGCGGACATAGCGGATGCCTGTGACGTCCCTGCCGCGGTTGTAGAAGCCCTCGAAGCCTTTACCAAAGGCACGCATATCAGTGTAAAATATCGTCGGCTCTACCGCCTTTTCGTGCTCCTTCGCGATGATTGCCTCTTTCGTGGCGTACATGCAGCACACTGACGAGCAGTAGTCGTTCCCGATCGCGGCGTCACGTGATCCCACGCACTGTATCCAGGCAATCTTCCTGGGGGTCTTTCCGTCGGACGGGCGCTGGAGGTGCCCCTTGTAGGGACCGGAAGCGCTGAGGATGCGTTCAAACTGGATGCTCGTCACGACGTTTTCCGCGCGGCCAAAGGAGTATTCAGACTTCAGTGTCGCGTCGAACGGATCGTAACCGTTAGTAAGGATCACCGCGCCGACATCGAGGTTGATCTCTTCCGGCTTCATGTCGTGGTTCACAGCATGGGCCTTGCAGACACGCACACACTCAAAGCATTCGCAGCAGGCCCCGCAGTTCAGGCAGCGGCTGGCTTCCGCCACGGCCTCTTCTTCTGTGTAGCCCGTTTCGATTTCTTCAAAAGACTCTGTTCGGCTGGTCGGGCAGCTCATCTTAACGGGCTTCCGCGCCACCGGCTTAGTGTCGGCGTGAGCCGGAATGTCGGCGAGCTCCTTTGGACGTTCTACAGGCTCCCTGTCTTCCGTGAGGTCCATGCCGCGCAGGTAGCGGTGGATCGACTCCGCGCCGCGGTGTCCCTGTTCGGTCGCCTGCACCAGGGATGCGGGTCCGAGGACATTGTCGCCGCCGGCAAAAACGCCTTCAGCAGAAGTTTCAAGTGTAAGTCGGTCTACCTTAATAACACCGCGCCCGAGTTCGAGCGTGTCTTCGAGGAAGGAGAGGTCGCATGCCTGGCCTACGGCAAGAATTACGCTGTCAGCCTCCACGAGCTTTGTGTCGGAATCGTCAAACGCCGGGTTGAACTTGCCATCGCCGTCGAAAACAGACTTACAGCGCACGAACTCAATGCCATGGAGTTTGCCGTCTTTGGTGACTACGCGCTTGGGGCCCCAGGAGTTGTTGATTACAACGTTTTCCTCTTCGCTCTCCTTGATTTCCCAGTCGTGGGCCGGCATTTCGTCCCGGCTCTCCAGGCAGAAGAGGTCCACGCTTCCGTCGCCTACGAGGCGGACGGCGCTTCGTGCAACGTCGGTGGCTACGTTTCCGCCGCCAATAACGACCACGCGCTTGCCGACGTCAGGTTCTTTGCCTTCGTTGACTTCGCGCAGGAAAGGTATCCCGTAGAGAACGCCATCGGTTTCGCTTCCCTCAAGCGGGATCCTGCGCTCGAGCTGGGCGCCGGTGGCGACGAATACAGCCTTGTAGCCGTCCTTCTTGAGGCTGTCGACGGTGAAGTCTTTGCCCATAGTCTTGTTGAGCTCAACATCGATGCCCTGTTTCGTGATGATGTCGATTTCATGGTCCAGGAAATCGCGGGGCAGGCGATAGGCAGGGATTCCCCAGCGCATCATGCCGCCAAGTTTGTCGCTGCTGTCGAAAACCGTTACCGGGTAGCCCTTGAGGACCAGGTCATTCGCGCAGGTCATGCCGGCAGGGCCGCCGCCGATAACAGCGATCTTTTCTTCGAAACTGTTCTTTTCCGGCTTCGGTTTCTCGGACGGTGCCCGCTCGATGGACTCGCCCTTGACCATGAGGTCGCGTTCGTAATCCGCCACAAAACGCTTGAGGTGACGCACCGAAACCGCCGCATCGATATCCGCCCTGTTGCACTTGGCCTCGCAGGGGTGATGGCAGATGCGGCCGCAGGCGCCGGCGAAGGGCATTCGTTCGCGCACCAGGTCGAGCGCTTCAAGGAACATTCCCTTTGAAATAAGTCCGATATAGCCCTGCGCGTTTACTCCAGCCGGGCATGTGCCGCGACAGGGTGGCAGGAAGGCCCGCTTTTCGACGGTAAATACGTTCGGAATTGCCTGCGGGTACATGCGGTAGATAGCGGGACGCGTGGAAAGCTCGCCGTTGAAGCTGTCGCGGAGGGCGACCGGACACTCGCGTTCACAGTCTCCGCAGCCGTTACATGTTTCCTCGTCGACATAGCGTGCCTTCTTCTGGATCTTTATCTGGAAGTTGCCCGGCTCGCCTTCCATTGAAAGCAGTTCGGCGTAAGAAATGATTTCGATGTTCAGGTGGCGCCCCGTCTCAACCAGCTTCGGCGAAATCATGCACATTGCGCAGTCGTTGGTAGGAAAAGTCTTGTCGAGTCGCGCCATGTTGCCGCCGATCGAAGGCAGCTGCTCGAGAAGGTAGACCTTGTAGCCCGCGTCGGCGGTATCGAGCGCAGCCTGCATTCCCGCGATTCCGGCCCCGACTACCAGTACGGATCCCTTGAGCTTCTTGTCGGTATTGGTATTTTCCTGGATCATGCTGCCGGCCCTACCTTGTCTGCGTCTACGAAATGGTCAGCCAGGCGGAGTTCGGATTTATCAATGCCGAAGGCCAGCCCCATAAGCTGAGTGATGAACAGAACAGGGATAGTCCTCTTTATTTCATATTCCCTGCAAATATCAGCCTGCTTGGTGTCGAGATTGTTGTGGCACATGGGGCAGGCGACCACGATGCAGTCCGCTCCGCGAGCTTCTGCATCCTTGATGATCTTCGATACCAGCCTGTAAGTTGTTGACTCAGCGGTCACAAACAGGCTGGCGCCGCAGCAGTCGGTCTTGTATCCCCAGTCCAGTGCATTGGCGCCAAGGCTGGAGACGATACGGTCCATCGACATGGGGTAGGCGACATCGTCAAAGGACTTGAAGTGTGGTATGCGAGTATTAAGACAGCCGTAATAGCAGACCGCGTTCAGTCCCGTGAGCGGGTTCTTTACCTGCTGGGAAATCCTGTTCGAGCCGATCACATTGGCAAGCAGGTCGAGAACGTTCCGCACCTTCACGCTCCCGCCGTAGTTAAGCTCACTCTCGCTGTTGACTTTGCCCAGCAAGTCGTCTTTCTTCACGAATTCAGCGTTCGCGCTGGCGAGGCGGTGGTAGCAGGCCGCACAAGGGGCGAGGACTTCCTCATAGCCCTGCTTTTCGGCCAGCTCAAGGTTTCTTGCCGCCAGCGAAAGGTATAGCGCGTGGTCTACCGCGTGGGCCGATGTTGCGCCGCAGCAGTTCCAGTCAGCCAGTTCGTCTATTTCGATTCCCATGGCTGACATTGCCTTCTGGAAACTCGCCAAATAGGCGTTAGCGGTTCCTTCCAGTGAGCATCCGGGATAAAGTGCCGTCTTCTTCATGATCTTTTCAGCAGCCTCCTTATCCACTTCTTAAAGCCTTTTACTGTCCTGGGCGGCAGTACGTGCAGGCGATGCCGGAGCAGCATCTTCGGAGCCAGAGAAGCGTTGTGCAGCGGATGGCCGGACTTCATATTGTATTCGCCCATCATCCTCAGCTCATGCACGCGGCCCCGACGGCAGAAGTCATTGATGAATGTCTCATGGAACGTTTTCACGCTTGGGACCGCGCATTTCGACCCCTTGTTCAGGGCCTTCCTGCGAAGGTCGTCCATTATCGACGTTATGTCGATATCGTTAGGGCACCTCACCGCGCACGTAAAACATCCGGCACACATCCAGATAGTGTTCTTGTCGAGCACCTTCTCGTCCATGCCCATTCCGACATAGTGCATGACGCGATGGGGAAGGACTTCCATGTCCTCAGCCACCGGACATCCCGCGCTGCACTTACCGCACTGGTAGCACAAACAGGCGTTTTCCCTAATCTCACTCGTTTGACTCATCGAACTTTCTCGTTCCTTCTTCAATGCTCCGGTCTGTTTAGACGGCGTAAAGCCGTCTCTACCGGTAGGGGCGGGTATATCCCGCCTGATCTTCTGCCTTAGAACAGCCCCTTCACCTTGCCGGTTTCAACATCGACGTCGATTCTGCGAAGCGCCGGATCAGAACATGTACCCGGCATCAGCTTGATCGTGCCTGCCACAGGTACTAGGAATCCTGCACCCCTGTAGATTAGAATGTCGCTGATCGGCAGCTCCCAGCCTTTCGGCGCGCCCTTAAGGTCCGGGTCCGCAGACAGGCTCAGGTGCGTCTTCACCATGCAGGTCCCCAGCTCCTTCGAAGCGGGATCTGCCTCGAACCTTTCGAGCTTTTCCTTAGCTTCAGGAGAGTAGGTTACGCCGTCGCCGCCGTAAACTTCCTTGGTGATGAGCTCAATGCGCTCGCTAAGCGGAGTTTCCAGCTCATAGAGGAACTTGAAGTCGTTCTTCTCTTCGCACGCTGCCACAACGGCTTCCGCCAGCTCCACGGCCCCGTCTCCGCCCTTCAGCCAGTGTTCGGAGAGCGCGCAAAGGGCGCCGTTCTCCTCGGCAATCCTGCGTACCAGCGCTATTTCTTCCTTTGTGTCCGTGTAGAAGCTGTTGATGCATACAACAGGCCTTACGCCGCTCTTCTTTACGGTCTCGATGTGGGCGATGAGGTTGCTGCAACCCTTTTCGAGCAGATCGAGGTTTTCTTCAGTGTAAACCGCGTCAAGCGGCTTGCCGGGCTTCACTTCGGGGCCGCCGCCGTGCATCTTGAGAGCGCGGATTGTTGCCACAACCACGACCGCGTCAGGCTTGAGGCCGGAGGCGCGGCATTTCAGGTTCCAGAATTTCTCGAAACCGATATCAGCGCCGAATCCGCTTTCAGTGACAACGTAGTCGCCCAGGCGAGTTGCCATCTGGTCCGCGATTACTGAGCTCTGGCCGATAGCGATGTTCGCGAACGGGCCTGCGTGTACCAGAACCGGCTGCCCTTCGATCGTCTGCAGCAGGTTAGGGTTAACGGCGTTCACCATCCATGCAGTCATCGCGCCATCAACCTCCAGGTCAGCTGTAGTGATTTCGTTGCCGCTCGTATCGCGTGCTACGACCATCTTTGCTATGCGCTGGCGCATGTCTGCGAGGTCTTTCGATACTGCGAGGATAGCCATTATTTCGCTGGATACTGTGATGGCGAAGCCTGACTCCATCTCCAGCCCGTCAAGCTTTCCGCCTTTACCTATAGTGATATTGCGGAGCGCCTGAGCGCAGAAGTCCATGATCCACTTGATCTCGACGCGCTTGGGATCGATGCTGAGCCGCCTCATGCCGGTCTTTGCCAGGCGTTCATCGTCGTAATTGTTTTCGTGCTGCATTCGCGCTGTAAGTGCGACCATGGCGAGGTTGTGCGCGTTCGTTATCGCATCGATGTCGCCGCAGAGCCCGAGGGAGAACTCCGTAAGCGGGATGCACTGGGCGAGGCCGCCGCCTGCCGCTGATCCTTTAATATTGAAAGTAGGACCGCCTGACGGCTGGCGAATACAGCCCACGACGTTCTTGCCTATCTTTCCAAGGCCCTGGACCAGGCCCATTGAGGTGGTGGTTTTGCCTTCTCCCAGCGGGGTAGGCGTGATTGCCGTGACATCGATATACTTCGCGCGCTGCGGCTGGCCCGCGAGCCTGTTCATGATCATGCCGTAATCGACCTTGCCGACACGCTTCCCCATGGGAATGAGTTCGTCGTCCTGAAGTCCGAGTTCCTTTCCTACCTGAGCAAAGGGCTTCATGCCTTTTTCGGAAGCTTCGGCTATTTCCCAATCTTTGAGCTTGGTGGCGTCCAGTACCGGGCGGTCGTTACTACTCATATTAGTGTCCCCTGTTAAAGGTTAATTTATTGCGTCACGAATTCTGATATTACACTACCACCGAGTGGCAGGGCAAGCTATTCTTGCGCTTTTAGACCCCCCTAGGGGCACCCCCCCCGCCAATCCGCCGAAGTCCGAAATTTCTTGGAAATAGGCCATATATTGTGAAATTTCTGACGATAAGTTCTGCCATGCATGCCGGACCCTGGAGGACCGCCAGGTGGCGGGATAGGGGCTTGACGGCCTTCAATCGCGGGAGACGGGGCAGGAGTGTCTGTATATTTAGCGTAAAGCCTTGCAGGGGAGCGTGTTGAGGCTTTGCTGTGCGCCATGTCACGCGAATATTGGGCCAAATTTAGCTATTAGGTGGGAGGCGGGTGAGGATTATAGATGGATGCCGATATGGATGCCGATCATATAATGTGATTCATCCCTGGTCCAGGAGTAGTCGACCACGGGTCCGATATCGATATCTTTGAAGGGGATCACGTAGCTGGCTTCAACGTGTGTGGCGTATTCCGCCTCTTTTTCACCCTCATGCTCGGCCCACTGCACGCCGGGAGCAACCGCCAGCACAAGATTGCGCCATGGATTGACTGCCAGAGTGAGCATGAGCGCGTAGTGCTCTTCATCTGCGAAGAGATATTCTATGCCTGGCCCTGCAGAGACATGGCCGAGTACCGGGCAGTCGCCAAGAGGGTAGAGAAGGTGGGCATGGACGCCGAAAGCGTATTCGTCTTCTTCTTCGAGGTGGACTGCCCCGAACAGGAGTCCGAGTTCGGCGCCGCTCAGATCATGTCCGTGATGTGCATGGCCGTCCGCGGCACGTGTAATATCGAAAGGTACCAGAGTTACGACTGCAGCAGCCGTTGCTATAAGTAAAGATTTCATCATTGTGCACCGCCCCCTTTGCTTCTGCTCTGTTTCCTTCGAAAGAACGGAGAGAGCTTATGAGGCGGACATTGACAAGTCAAGAAACCCTCGGACAGATGTCGCTGCCCAAGTCATATGGCTTTGCCTGTGTCAGGCCTGTCCGACGAGGTGCAGGTGTCTAGGACATGAACTCGAAGGTCTGCTTTGTGCCCTTGTCCCAGCCGTCCCACAGGAAGTCGTTATGGCGGCCGTCCGCAATGAGCCGGAAGGCGTACCGGGCCTGTTCCTCGTAGAACTCGCAAAAAGAGCCGACCCTGTCCATCGCGCCGTTGACCTCATGGGCCTCAGCCGGGCAGGGGGAGCCGCAGAAATGGCGGATCGCGCACTTGTTGCACGGGTCTATGTCTTCAACCCTGCGCCCTGTCACCATTTTGAACGCCTTGCTCTCCAGTACGTCTCCGATCTTGTCCGTGAAGAGGTTTCCGCCCTTGAATTCCGGCAGCCCGATAAATTCACTGCAGGGGAACAGATCACCGTTCGGTGTAAGAGCGAAGAAGCAGCGACCTCCTCCGCAGGGCGATATGTCGCACATCAGCCGCCGCGCGGTTGGTGCTATGATGCTCACAAGAATGTTGGCGAAGTTGCCTACAATCAGCTTGCGCCCGGTTTCCCGGTAAAGCTCGTGTGTTCTTTCCAGGGCCGCTATGAAGTGCTTGGCGGCAGTGTGGTCGGCGGGCTTTACCTCGCGGGACGGCGGGAGCGTGCAGCGAACGATGTTGAGCAGGCATGCCGGCACTTCGTGCGAATGGAAGAATTCGACGATCTTCGTGAGGTGCCGCATGTTCTCTTTTGTGACCGTGCAGATGACATTGTAGCCCTCGTAACCCTTGAGGCGCTCCATGGCCGTGACTACATGCTCGAAAACGCCTTTACCCTCCCATGAGGTGCGCGTCTTGTCGCAGATGGCGGCAGTGTGACCGTCAAGTGAGAGGCCGATGCCGGTTCCGTGTGAGGTCAGGAATTCTATGGCCTCCTCATCGAGCAGCGTGGCATTTGTCTGTACTCCGAACCTGAAGTCGTTCTTGAACTCGGCTATTGCCGGGAAAATCGCTTCGCGGTTTATAAGCGGTTCCGCACCATGAAATACTATTTGGGGCTTCACTCCTTTCGGCACAACGCGTTTGAAATAGGTCCTCAGCTTCCGGAGAGCGGAGAACACTTCTTTCCTGGACATGTTAATGCCGGACTTGCGCATCTTTTGCGGGATGTAGCAGTAGGCGCAGTCAAGGTTGCACTTCTCCGTAGCGTTAAAATAGACGGCCGACGGCTTCAGGTGAAAGCGCAGCATCTCCATTTCATCAGCAAACTGGGCTGATTTGCGCTTGTATGAGGAGAGATAGTCCTTATCACAAAGAGTCTCCGCGAGGGCGTCTTTGCGCACCAGTGACCAGAAGGCGGTATCAGGGTCAATCAGGCAGGTGTAGTTATCGTGTCCGATATCGACCGGGTGCAGGGACGGTCCATTGCCGGTGTTGATGCAGCGGCCCCGTGAAGGGGCCGCTGCCGTTCCTTCGTCAGTCAGGCCCTTCGTCATTTCTTCGCCTTTTTGTCCATAAGGATGTAATGGGAAAGGCCTGTGCCTTCGGCCCGGCAGCTCTTGCGTTCGGCGATTACTTTCTTTGTCTCTTTCTTCTTCATCCGTATTCTCCTGTGTTTCTTCGCTACATAAACAAAAAGGGCTCCGACAGACCCATCAGGTCTACCGGAACCCTTTTCCATCAGATTCACGTCTTCTCGAAAATTCAGCAGGTCTTCTGACTCGTGGATCAACCCGGTTGTAAGGCCTTCCCCCGGCGGTGCCGACAAGTCGGCCCACAGAAGTGGCTGCAGTCTCATCCTACAACCGGTCCCCACTTACAGCGGCGGGACCGTCACGGAATTTCACCGTGTTCCGAGATGCTGAATTCGCTTCTCTATTTCGGTGAACTATAGGTGCGCGTCGAGCGGGGGTCAAAGAATTTCTGATTGAAACAGTCAAAAAAAGTGCGGCAGCTCCCTGTGGGCGCGTGAACTTGCGCTCGACGCCTTCGGCCTGTATGTTGTCCCTATGAACTTCGTCATCTCATTCTCCGGACTTTGTATTCTTCTTGCCCTTGGAAAGCTTCTGCGCGTCAAGGTGCGCCTCCTGCAGCGCCTGTACTTGCCGGCATCCGTGATAGGCGGTCTGGCCGGTCTCTTGATTCTGTAGGTCTGGGGGAAGTACGCGCCTGGCGGCGTTCCGGCAGCAGTCACGATGGGCTGGTCGAAGCTGCCCGGCATCCTGATTAATATAGTTTTTGCTGCGTTGTTCCTGGGCGTATCAGTGCCTCCGCTTAAGAAGGTCTGGAGACAGGCGGGCCCTCAGCTTGCCTACGGACAGATTGTTGCATGGGGTCAATACGTAGTCGGACTGGGGTTCGTGCTTCTGCTTCTCGGCCCGCTCTTCAATGTGCCCGCTCTGTTCGGCGTGATTGTTCCTGTGGGTTTTGAAGGAGGCCACGGGACCGCCGGGGGACTGGGGCCGGTGTTCGCGGAACTAGGATGGGAGGACGGCAAGGACTTTGGTCTGGCATCGGCGACTGCCGGCATCATCTCAGCGATCCTTGTTGGCATGGCGTTGGTCAACTGGGCCGTCAGGAAGGGCCATGTGACGCAACTCAAAGACCTTGGACAGCGCACAGACCTCGACAG
>JBFIFS010000061.1:0-13759 GCA_041602695.1 Kiritimatiellia bacterium | reverse complement strand
GTCATCATCGGCATCGGCGGCAAGGAGTTTGCGAGTGACGCAAGAAAGGCCCTCGCTGCCGCCATCAATGAGGCCGAGAAGGAGAAGAACAAAGGGCGCCTGAATCTGCTTGTCTGGCGACCAGCAACGGACGCCTCCGGCACGCAGGTAGACGTTGCAATTACGTTGCCAGTGCTCGGCACTTACAGCGCCACGGCTCCGTTCGACTGCCCAAAGACGGAAAAGATAGTAGAGCGCGCCGTTGCTTACATGAAGGCAAACAAGGACGATCTGCTCAAGCCCGGGGGGTGGATCAACTATATCAATGGGCTGGGTTTGATGGCAACGGGCCGTGAAGATGTGATGCCCATGGTGAGAGAGCTTGCTCACGGCAGCATGCTGAAGGAGGGAGAAACCCTCAGTGTCGAGAAGCATGTTTCCATGATGTGCTGGTGGTGGTCCTACAAAACTTTGTTCCTCTGTGAATATTACTTAAGGACAAAAGATGAGGCCGTCTTGCCGACTATCGAAGAGCACGCCACCAAGATCGCCATGGGGCAGAGCGGCGCCGGAACCTGGGGCCATACCTACGCGGCCAAAGAGAACACTGGCTACCTGCACGGCCACCTCGGCGGCTATGGCGCGATCAACCAGCAGGGTCTTACCTGTATGATCGCGCTGCCGCTGGCCGTTAAATGCGGCATTGAGAACAAGGAGATCGTGGACGCCATAAAGCGCGGCGATGACTTCTTCAGCTTCTTCGTCGGTAAAGGGACGATCCCGTACGGTGATCACGGCGCCCAGCCCTGGTACGACGACAACGGTAAATCTGGGTCCGCCGCGGTCTTTTTTGACCTCATGGGAAACCGTGAAGGCACAAAGTTCTTCAGTGAGATGCTGCTCGCGTCATCGGTTGGCGGTCGCGAGCAGGGCCATACCGGTCATTACTGGTCACACCTCTGGGGCGGGATCGGCGCGGCCCGCGGCGGCGATAAAGCGCTCCAGGTCTTCATGGAACAGATGAACCCTGTTTTTACGCTGGAACGACAGCACAACGGCCGCTTCGCCTTCCAGGACAACGTTGGCGAGAAGGGCGACCAGGGCAAGCCCAAGGCAAAGTGGGACTGCACCGGCGCCCGCCTGCTGCAGCTCTGCGTTCCTCTGCGCACGCTCTACATCACAGGAAAGGAAACGCCGAAAGAGACACACCTGACCCGGGAACGAATCGAGCGGATCCTCAAGGCGGGACGGCTTGATGTGGACAAGGACGCCCGCAGGAAGCTGCCATTGCCGGAGATTCTGGAGCTTCTTGGAGATCCGCTTTCGCCCACGCGCACCATGGCCGCCCGCGCCCTCGTGGAGCGTGAAATTAATTGTGTCGACAAGCTTATCGATATGCTGGACAGCGAGAACAGATATGAACGATACGGCGCGGCGGAAGCGCTGGGCAAAGTCGGCTTCGCCAATGAGAGGGCCGCCGAGAAGCTGATTGCAATGATGGAGACCGACAATGACACCCAGTTCAGGATCCACGCGATCGCGTCATTAATCGGTACCGACACGAGGCTTGGGCTTGCCTCGCAAGCAAAGCCTGCCATTCCTGTGCTGCTGCGAATGGCGGTCACACCTGCCGCGGACGACCCGCGCAGGGTGCTCCAGCATGACATCGCGCGGGCGCTCTTCTATGGAGGACGGGCACAGCCAGTCAGAGGACTGATCCCGAGGTTTGGTCTGGAGGGCGTCGACCGCGAGCTGTTGATCCCGGCAGTCAGGGAGATCCTGACCAACAAGAACGGCTGGGCCCGCAGTACGGCGACTCACTGCATCTATCCCCTCCTCACAGAAGAAGAGCGTGAAGAGCTTTGGGGTGACATCTATCGCGCGGCAAGATACATAGCGCCTTCGGGAATCATGTTTGCCTCGCAGGCGCGAACGGACGGGCTCAAACTGATGGGCAAGCACCGCGTGGAGGAGGGGATGTACCTGGCCGCCTGGTATATTCGCTGGCAGAAAGGGCATGGAAGCCCGGGGCGCGTGCCGGCCGCGCTGGAGGCACTTGAGAGCTACGGCGCTCGAGCCAGGCCAATGATACCCTATCTCGAGGAGCACGAGGCCTTCTGGAAGGCAAAGCGCAAACCAGGGCGTGAAGTGCCCCCGGACGACACGGCAAACCTTATCAGGGCGACCATTGAAAAGATAAAGAGCTCTGAGGACATTCCGAAGCTTATCAGCATTTCGAAACACATTGAAAAGGACGACATTCCGCCCAGGGACGGACCGTAGGGGAAGTGATCAGAGGGCAGTGGAGCATGAAGCGCGAAATCTCGAGTGTGAAGTAATGGATATAGGAGAGAATAGGATGAAAAAAGTCATTATTGGTGCCATGTGTGTGGTGCTTTCGTGTGGTGCTGTTTTCGCAGGGCAGACGCTGAAGTTTGCGGATATCCTGACGGACAACATGGTCCTGCAGCGCGGCAAGGAGATCAAGTGCTGGGGTACCGCATCTGCGGGAAGCGAAGTCCAAGTCCTGCTTACGCAGTCGCGGGACGAAGCAGAGCGGCTTGCCGGCGAGAAGGCGCTGGAGCGGGAATCGTCTGAGAAGAAGCCGGCGAAAGATGTCCCCGGGCTCGGCAAGGTCAAGCTGTCTTATGTTGATGAGGCGGCGGCTCCGCTGAAGTCAGTTACGAAGACAGTTAAGGCAGGCAAGGACGGCCGCTGGGAAGTGTCGCTCGGCGTCCATGAGGCCAGTTTTACACCGACCTACATCGCCGCAAAATCGGGCGATGAGAGCGTGGCGATCCAGAACCTTCTGATTGGCGAGGTCTGGATAGCGAGCGGCCAGAGCAACATGTCGTGGGGAAACTCGCGGGCCAACATGTGGGAGAAACGCGGCATGGTTTTCCCGGGCATTCGCTTCGCGCGAGTGGGCGGCGACAGCTATGAGCCGCGCGAGTCCTTCGCGGGCGAGGGCAAGAGCGCTCCGTGGATCGTCTGCGAGGACGGTGCGGTTGGCGGGGTGTCCGCAATTGGCTATATCTTTGGGCAGTACCTGCATCGCCAGCTCAAGGTTCCGGTAGGTGTTGTTGTTATTTCGCAGGGCGGGTCTTTCGCGCGCGAATGGTGTTCACGCGAGGTCCTTGAGAAGATGGACTCGCCGACTGTGGATGCCGGGCTGAAGGCATATGATGAGAAAGCCAATGCAGACGAAGCGCCGAAGAGCTGGCGCGGACCGGCTTCCCTCTTCAATGCGAGGCTCTATCCGATTCGGAAGATGGCCGTTGCCGGCGTGATCTACATGCAGGGTGAGAACGAGTCGCTTTGCGGCGCTGTTCCCCAGTATGTAAAAACTTTCCCGGGCGTCATCAAGTCATACAGGGATGCTCTTCAGGAGCCTGAACTTCCTTTCGGCATCATCACGCTGCAGGGCTACGGCGGCTATCAGTCAGTTCGTGAGATCCACTACAAGACCCATGAGGTGACTCCGAACACTGGCTACATTGTTGCGCATGACATCGGCGGCAATATCCATCCTACATGGAAGAGGCCGCTTGGAGAGCGCGCGGTGTACTGGGCGCTTCGCGATGTTTACGGGATCGTAACGGGCGGCAGTCAGCTGCGCGTAAAGGATGTGAGTTTCGCTGACGGCAAGGCAAAGGTCGTGTTTGCGCGGAGGGAGCTCAAGAGCGGTAACTGGATCGAGGGCAAGCCGACCGTGCCATGGACCAATGATCAGCAGCCGCCGGCCGGTTTTGAGATCGCGGGAGAAGACCGCGCCTGGTATCGCGCACGAATCGCCAGGGGCAGGTCTCCAGAAGACGGGCTGACCCTTTCGCATGCAATGGTATCTGAGCCCGTTGCAGTGCGCTATGCGTGGGGCGGGTTTCCGTGTGGGAACCTTGGTTCCTGGGAGGACCCGATGCCTCCTTACCGCAGCGACGACTGGCCTGTGATGGGGCCGGATGCCGTAGCGGGTGAGGGTGACGGCCCGAGCGAAGCGGAAAAAGGCTACGCTGCAGGTCATGAGCGGAAGAACCGCGAATATGAAATGGGACTAAGGTTGGCGGTGGCCGAGTCGTATGAGAACCTGGCCAAGCGCTACGCGCACCCTAAAGGCATGCTCCGGGAAACCGTGAAGAACATGCAGGACCTGATGGCGGCCTTTGATCCGGGGAAGGCAGAAGAGATTGCGCCTGCATTGAGTCGTGAAGCCCTTCACAAGATTCCCACCCGCTACTGGCGACGCGACAGGTACTCCCCGGCGCGGAGGGCCAAATGGAGCTGGCTGATTGATCGCGTGCTACGCCTGCCGGGCCTGCCTGAAGAAATGGAAGAAGCCGTCAACGACAGAGGGCTCAAGAAACAGCTTGCTCAGGTTGAAGAAGCTTTGGAAGGCCTGCAGGCAGAGATTGAGAAGCTTGATGATCCCGAGCCGATGGAATTCGACGACATGCTCGATAAGGTCCTCGCAGTGATGGAGAAGGAGAAAGAGCGGCTGGCGGAAGAAGAGGGCATCGAATTTAAGTGGGGCGGGGAGCTCAACAGAAACCCGTTCTGAGAAAGAAAACCTGACACCTGAAACCTGAGACCTGAAGAGGAGAGGGCGGGAGGCTTTGTATGCCTTGACTGGGAGCGCCAGCATTGCCGCTGCGCTCCCCGGTAAGCCGGGGCAATTGCCCTTCGGGCTGCGCTGCTGACCAAGACGGCAACATGCCGTCCCTCCCGAAAAGGCAATAATTGTCCTGCCGTCTTGGTGGGTGAAGTGATAGACTGCGGGCTTTGACAAAGACCTGATTTAAGGAGAGATAAAGACTATGAGAAAGAGACTGGTTGCTATAGGGATGTTGGTCTTTTGTGTGATGGCCATGATGCCGAAAGCTGAAGGCGCAAGGCCGAAGAGATTCCTTCATAAAGAGCCGCCGGACCTGACGGCTGGAGGGAAAGTCGACGATCGCCAGGACTGGGCGCTGGGTCCGATCGGAGCGAATGGCTGGGTCTTCTGTGACTCCACCAGGAAGGGTGCCAGCAGCAAGGCGCGCCAGATACTTATCACCATGGTCCAGGAGAATGGGCCCGCGGCCGGCAAGCTGGAAGTCGACGATGTAATCGTAGGTGTCAGCGGAAAGAAATTCGATCGAGACGCCCGCAAAGCGCTTGCAGAAGCGATTAACGAGGCTGAGAAGACTGAGAACGAGGGGAAGCTGACCCTGCTGGTATGGAGAAAAGGGGACGCGGGCGATGTGCAGATAACGCTTCCAGTCCTGGGGAGCTACAGCAGGACAGCGCCCTTCAATTGCGAAAAGACAGATAAGATCATCGACGCTGCTTCTGAGTACATGAAGACGCGTGAGATCAAGCCGGGCTGGATAGGTTATATCGATGGTTTGGGCATGCTGGCTACGGGCCGTGAAGACCTGATGCCGCAGGTAAAGAAGCTGGCACATGATTCCGTCGTTCCCGGAGAAGTTTTGAGCGTGCAGAAACATGTCTCGATGAAGTGCTGGCACTGGTCATACAAGACGCTCTTTCTCTGCGAATACTTTCTTGCGACAGGCGACGAGTATGTTCTCCCGACAATAAACGAATACGCGACGAAGATCGCCATGGGGCAGAGCGGCGCCGGCACGTGGGGGCACACTTACGCGGCGTTTGAAAATGCCGGCAAGCTGCATGGTCATCTTGGCGGGTACGGCGCGATCAACCAGCAGGGCCTGACCCTTATGATCGTCCTTCCCCTGGCGGAGAAATGCGGCGTGAAGAACAAGGAAGTTAGCGATGCGATAGTGCGCGGCAACAACTTCTTCAGCTATTTCATCGAGAAGGGAACTATTCCGTATGGCGATCACGGTGCGGCGAACTCGTGGTACGACGACAACGGCAAGTCGGGATCGGCGGCAGTCTTCTTTGACCTTATGGGCAACAGGAAGGGCGCAAGCTTCTTCTCGGACATGGTCCTTGCTTCGTCTGCCGGGGGGCGTGAGGCGGGCCATACCGGCTGCTTCTGGAGCCATCTATGGGGCGGTGTCGGTGCCGCGCGAGGCGGTGATCTTTCGCTTCAGACATACATGAATGAGATGAACTGGGCGTTTACGCTGGAACGCCAGCCTGACGGCCGCATGGTTTTCCAGGGCAACGCGGGCGAGGCCTCGGATGAAAAAGGAAAGCCGAAGGCAAAGTGGGACAGTACTGGCTCCAGGCTGCTTGAGCTCTGCGTGCCGCGCAGGAAGCTTTTCATAACGGGAAAAGAGACGCCCAGGGAGAGCCATTTGACCGAGGCGCGCATTAAGCAGATCCTTGCCCATGGCCGCCTTGATGTCGACGCGGCAGCCAGGGCGAAGCTTACTGTTCCCGAAATCAAGGAGCTCCTGAAGGACCCTTTGCCGCCCACGCGTTCTATTGGGGCGAAGGCCCTTGCGGAGAAAGAACTTAACATTGTTGACCAGCTCATGCCTATGCTTGCGAGTGAGAACAGATATGAGCGATACGGCGCGGCAGAGGCGCTCTGCAACGCGGGGTTCGGAAGCAAGGAGGCCGCGGAAAGACTTATAAGCCTCATGGCGAAGGAGTCGGACGTCACTTTCCAGACCTATGCCATCAACGCGCTTGTCAATCGTGACAAGGAGAAGGGGCTGCTTGCAGCGGCCAAGCCGGCAATACCCGTACTGCTCAAGATGGCGGTAAAGCACACAGCGGATGATCCGCGCCGCGTGCTTCAGCATGACATCGGACGCGCGCTGTTTTATAACGGGCGCGCCCAGCCGAGGCGCGGGCTGCTCGTCGAATACGGCCTGGAGGGTGTTGACAGGAATGACCTTCTAGAGGCGGTCAGGGAGATCCTTACCAACGAAAACGGATGGGCCAGGTCCACATGCACATGGGTATACAACGAGTTCACGGAAGATGAACTCAATAAGATGTGGGGTGACATATACCGCGCGACAAAGGAGATAGCTCCTTCAGGCATAATGTTCGCTTCGGGTGTCCGCATGAACGGGATCAAGTTGATGGCGGAGAAGCGCGTCAAGGAGGGGCTCGACCTGACGGCCTGGTATGTGCGCAACCAGAAGGACCATGGCAAGGGCGGGCGAATGCCGAAGATTCTTGAAACGATTCTGGAGTATGGCGGTCACGCCAAGAGTGTTGTTCCGACGCTCGAGGCATATGTGCCTTACTGGGAGGAGAAGCGCAATAAGCGGCGGCCCGAATCCCCTGAGGACCTGCACAACCAGCTCAAGGCTACGATAAAGAAGATCAAAGAAATGGAAGATCCGCCGGAAGGCGACAAGCTGATCAGCATAGCGCCCTACCTGTATGAGGGTGACAAGATAGAGCTGTGATATTGAGGACGGCCTCCGTGCATCGCCCTATATGGGCTATGCAGGACAAGTGGTAGCCGTGTTCCTCCAGGAAAAGGATGGGACTTTGCGGGAGGGTTTGCATGCTGCGGACCAGGACGGCAGAATGCCGTCCCTCCCGAGGGAGACTGAAATGAAGAAAAGGGTTGAGTACAGCGAGGCACCGCTGGCCATAGGGACTAAAGAGCCGCGGTTTTCGTGGGAAGTTCCGCTGGAGGGAAGAGGGAGAAGGCAGGTCGCGTATCAAGTCCTGGTCGCGAGCGACAGGAGCCTGCTCGAGCCCGGTAAGGCTGATCTCTGGGACAGCGGCAAGGTCGAAAGCGCGCTGTCGGTAAATATCGTTTACTCGGGATCTGAACTCCAGAGCAACATGGATTGTTTCTGGAGCGTGCAGGTCTGGGATGAGAACGGCGAGACTGCTGGGTTCAGCGATCCGGAATATTTCGGTACGGCCCTGTTCGACGAGTCAGACTGGCAGGCCAAATGGATAGGCATGGGCGATGCCGATGAGCCGTTCTCCAATCCCGACCACTATGCCCGGAAAGGGAAAGGCATACTCTCCCCTGAGTTTGAAGCGATCGAGCCGGAGCTCCGGGCGCCTATGCTTCGCAAAGAGTTTACTTTGGGCCAACCGGTCAGGCGGGCGCGGCTTTTCGTGTGCGGGCTTGGACTGTGCACGCCGCGGCTTAACGGCGCCAAGGTGGGGCAGGACGTCCTGTCGACCCCTCGTACCGAGTTTCGCAAGACGGTGGTCTATAACACTTATGATGTGACGGAGCAGCTTACGCAGGGCCCAAACGCGCTGGGCCTTGTGCTTGGAAACGGTTTTTTCAATGGGCATAAGCATTACTGGGGATGGCAATACCAGTGGTACGGATCACCGCGGGGCATCCTCCAGCTCGAGGTCGAGCTGGAAGACGGGACCCGGGAGCTCGTAGTTACGGACGGATCCTGGCAGGCCGACTGGTCGGCGGTCGTCTCCAGCTGCATCTATGACGGCGAGGACTATGACGCCCGCAAAGAACAGCCTGGCTGGGACATAGCCGGGTTTGACGCCTCGGCCTGGCAGCAGGCAAACGAAGTGGCCGCACCGGGCGGCGCACTTACCCCCATGCTTTGTGAGCAGGAGCTCGTAACTGACGTGATAACACCTGTCGGCATGGCGGAGCCTGAACCGGGTGTTTATGTATACGATATGGGCGTCAATATAACGGGGTGGGTACGGCTTTCCGTGAAGGGGGCATCATCCGGTGACGAGATACAGCTGCACTTCGGCGAAGCCCGGTATGACGACGGAAGGATAAATACTTCGAGCAACAACGCGGCCAGGCAGCAGGACCACTACATCTGCCGCGGCGGAGAGCTTGAGGTCTACGAGCCTCAGTTCACGTTTCACGGCTTCCAGTATGTGGAGCTTAGGGGCTGTCCGGGAAAACCCGACCTGCAAACTGTAGAGGGCCGTTTTGTGAGGACCGCTGTTGCTCCTGTCGGTGATTTCGAGTGCGGCAATGACTTGATCAACAGGATCCACACCTGTACGCGTCAGTCCCAGATGTGCAACGTGCAGATGGGCGTCCCTACTGATGACACGCAGCGGCCTGAACGGCTGGGCTGGGGTGCTGACGCCTGGGGGTGCGCGCACCAGGCGATGTATAACCTCTGGATGCCCCGGCTTTACAGCAAGTGGATAAAGGACTTCTGCGACATGCAGGACGAGACCGGAGTTGTTGGAATGATCGCGCCGCGCGCCGGCATGGAGGAAGACCTTGTATGGAGCACGGCGTTTGTTGCCATTCCCTGGTGGCAGTACTTGCACTACGGGGACGCGCGCATTCTTGAGCGCAGCTACCCTTACCTGAAGAAATACATAAGTTACCTGGAGAAAACAGGAGTCAGGGAAGTGCGGCCGATGACAACGGAGCAGATCCACGCGACCATAGGCTGGCATGACGGCTTTGAGCACAGGTTCTCTTCTCCCGAAGAACACGGCTGCCTGCAGCTCTCGCAGTGGGGCGACCATCTGGCAACCGCTGAGGGGTACAGGCACTGGGCCGGCCATCCGCTGTCGATCTCAACAGCGTTCTACTATTTCGATGTGACAACCATGGCCAGGATTGCCGAGGTGCTCGGCAGGGATGAAGATGCCGGAATGTACTCTGAGCTGGCCGGAAAGATCAAGGCGGCGTTTAACGAGCGTTTCTACGACGCTGTCGCCGGTTATTACGATGGGGGTGTGCAAAGCGCCCAGGCCTGGGCACTGGCGTTTGGCCTGGTGCCGGACGAAGAGCGTGACAGGGTCAGCCGGTTCCTGACCGGCCTTGTCGGAGACCGTCAGCGGCGCCTGACGACCGGTTATGCCGGCACGAAGTTCGCCGTCCAGGCCTTGTCAGAGGCCGGTCGAGACGACATTGTCTGGCAGCTCGCGACAAAGACAGATTACCCCAGCTGGGGTTATATGCTGCGGCTTGACCGGACCACCAGCTGTGAGCGCTGGGATGGTGAGGGCGGGTCACTGAATCACGCTCCGCTTGGGTCAGCGATCGACGAATGGTTCTATTGGGGGTTGGCCGGCATCAGGCCTGACGAGTCGGCGCCTGGTTTCGAGCAGATTCTTTTCCAGCCATACATTCCGGAAAATCTTCCCTGGGCCAAGGCCTCAATTGAGACAGCAAGGGGCAAGGTGGCCTGCGGCTGGAAGCGGGAGGGAGGAACTGTAACCATGGAGGTGCGGGTTCCTGCCAACTGCAGAGGACGGGTCAGTATTCCGGCCGGCGAAGCAGGGCAGATAAAAGAGGGGGGATCCGCTCTCGCCGACGCTGAAGGTGTTCGCGTCATTGAATCCAGCGACAACACAACATTAGTTGAGATCGGATCCGGAGCGTATAGTTTTCAGTTCGCATCGTAACCGTGTAAAGGAGAGATCTCTCGGCAAGCTCCCGCCGTCGTTCCATGCGAACTATGGCGAGGCGCGAGATGACAGACAGGATGGCAGCGCCCGCGTATGTCATTCCGAGCGAAGGCGAGGAATCTCTCTACAACAGGAGAAAGCAGATGAAGAGAAAAGTGAGTGCATTTCTGATTGTCGCATTGCTGGCCGCGCTGAGCCTGGCCCAGGAAGAGAAGCCCAAACCCGTCAAGGGCGAGGACCTGGTTGAAGTGCCCGCCATAGGCGAAGGCCTGTGCGTAAACAATCTGTTCCAGTCGAATATGGTTATACAGCGGGACAAACCGATCAAGATATGGGGCTGGGCCGAACCGGGTGAAGAGGTGAAGGTAAGTTTTGCGGGCGAATCCGCGACGGCCAAAGCCGGCGAGGACAGGGCGTGGTCCGTTGAGCTTCCGGCGCAGGCCGCGAGTTCCGAGCCTGGGGAGATAAAGATCGAGGGGAAGAAGGAGACCCTGGCGCTGGAAAACGTTCTTGTCGGGGATGTCTGGCTGTGTGGCGGGCAGAGCAATATGGAGTTTGAGATCGCCAAGCTGGTTGGCGGCCAGCTGGAGATCATTTCGGCGAACTTTCCTCAGATCAGGCTTCTTACTGTTCCGCACGGCAACGGCGCTGACGCCAAGAAGAGTTTTCCCCGTGTTCATGAATGGAGCGGGTGGTTCGGGAGGCATTACAAAAGGGGTGACTGGGACGTATGCTCACCTGAGACAGTGCCTCTCTTTTCCGGGATCGGTTACGTATTCGCGCGCCGTCTCCATATGGCCACGCAGGTGCCGATAGGCATGATAGACGTTTCGCGCGGCGGCACGACGGTTGAAACCTGGACTCCGCGGTCGGTGCTGGAACAAATCGAAACAAAAGAGGTCAAAGCCAAGCTTGAGGAATGGGACAGGAAAGTAGCTGAGTTTGACCCAAAGGAAGACCTCAAGGAAAGGATCAAGAAGCACCACGAATGGGTTAAGCGCATGAAGGACCAGGGCAGGGACGTACCGGCTGACCGCAAGGAGCCGACAGACCTGCGCCCGGGGCCCGCGATGGACCAGAACCGTCCGGGTAACTGCTACGCCAGCATGATCGCCCCCGTCTCCGGAATCTCCGCGAAAGGCGCTATATGGCACCAGGGCTTCAACAACGCGATGCAGCCGAATGGCCACATCTTTTATTACCAGGTGTTTCCTGAAATGATCAAAGCATGGCGCGCCGCCTTCAATGACCCGGGGATGCCGTTCGGAATCATCTCGCTTTGCACGGCGGGTGAACCGCAGGACCTTGACAATTACGTATCAAGGATGGAGGACGAAGGCACATACATTCGCGCGGTACAGTACCAGACCTTCCTGGACCTTAAGAAGGCCGGCGACGAGAACATCGGGTTCGCGAGCAGCTTTGATCAGCGGCGCTCATGGTATCATCCCCAGATTAAGATTCCTGTCGGTGAACGCATCGCCCGCTGGGCGCTCGCGACGCAGTATGGCTTCGGCAGACAGATAAAGTGGGAGCCGCCAACCTACAAGGAGATGGTTGTCGAGGACGGCAGGATCCTGCTCAAGGGATGTGACGCGGTAACTGCGTATAACGACGGCCCCATGCTGGGATTTGCCATTGCCGGCAAGGACGGAACATTCCAGCCTGCCAAGGCGGAGCATCTTATTACCGGCAAGGACGGCCGCGGGAGAGACCAGCGCGACAGCAAAGTGATTGTTCTTTCGAGTCCACACGTAAAGGCGCCGGTACATTTCCGCTATGCGTGGGGAAGAAACCCCCTGGCTAACGTTAAGGCGAGGAACAATGACGACATTCCCTTCGCGACCCAGCGCAGTGACGACTGGACGATAGTCGACATGTACATGGGTCTAACCGGCAAGAACCCTGCGGAGGCCGGGCAGCTTGACCGCAGGGAGCGCGGGGAACTGTCGAAGACGCTAAGGGCAGAGGACGTCTACAGGCGTACCCGGGACGCCATGAAGTTTTTGGAGGAGCAGGCGGCGAAGGAAGGGGGGAAGTAGAGGCAGATCTGAGGCCTGAGGCCTGAGTTAAAGGCAGATGCGTTACGGCAAACTGTGAGATTCCTCGACTTCGCTCGGAATGACATCGGCGCGTTCCTGAAAACTCATAATCCTTCTAGTAATCGTAATCCCTCTGCTCTGATTAGGATTACGAGCAAGATTATGATTAGGAAGACGAACGAACGCGCAACGTCAAGTACGAGACAGGCACAGCTAGTCCTCGCGGTCAGGCAGGGTTACCCACGCGCCTGTATTGTGTGATTCGTAGATGCCGAAGACAATATCCACGGCGTGACAGGCCTGTATGGCCGGAATGAATGCCGGGCGCTCTTCCCTTATAGCGTTGGCGAAGTCCTCTATCTGTGCCGTGTGGCCAGTTCCATAGTATTTCTTCCGGGTTTGTACGCCTGGTCGGTCGCGGCACACTGCCAGGTCTATGGAGACTCTTTCTTCAAACGCTTTGTCCTGGAACTGGACGCGAAGCGGCCGGCCGTTACACATCTCAAGCCAGCCGTGCGTACCGTGAATCCAGAACGCGGGATGCCAGTTCTGGGTGCTGGAGGAGGTCGCCTCTATTATGCCAAGGGCGCCAGAGCGGAACTTGAGCGAGGCGGTTACTGTGTCCTCCGTCTCGATAACGTCCTGGTGAGTTCTGATTGCGTATGTTCCGCTGACTTTCTCGACGCCGCCCATGAGCCACGATATGGCGTCGACGTAATGGATTGCCTGGTTAATCATTACGCCGCCGCCTTCATATTTCCATGTGCCGCGCCATTCATCGGCCTCGTAGTATTCATTGGTGCGCCGGCAGTACATACGCAGTCCCGCCGAAAGTACAGTTCCGAACGAGTCATGTTCTACGAGCCGCTTGATGTACTGGTTGGCCGCGTCGAACCTGTGCTGGAAGACTCCCGAGAAGACGAGCTCTGGGTGGGCCTTGGCTGCCGCGGTCATTTTGTCGAGCCCTTCAGAGTGGGCCGCAAGTGCTTTCTCGCAGAGAACGTGTTTTCCCGCTTCGAGCGCAGCGCAGCAGATCTCGGCATGGGAGGCATGGTCCGTACAGACGGAGACGGCATCTAGTTCGGGATCGGCCAGCAGCTCCTTATAGTCGAGGGTGGTGTTGTCGTATCCGTATTTCTCCTTTATCTTCCCGGTCCTCTCGGGGAGGAGGTCGCATGCCCATTTCAGCTCGATGTCCGGCAGCTGCATGAAGGCTTCGGAGTGTGTTCCCGATACTGTTCCGCATCCTATGATTCCAACATTAAGAGTCTTCATGTTGTCCTTTCGTGTTTCAAGTACGAATTCAAATTATAGGAATAGGGCAGGGAGGGCAAAAGAAAAGGGCGGGTTAGAGGATAGAAGATGGAAGATAGAGGATAGAAGATGGAAGATAGAGGATAGAAGATGGAGGTTAGAGGCTAGAAGTTAGAGGATAGGGGTTAGAGGATAGGTGGCGAGTAGGGGCATCTGAGCGAGGT
>JBFIFS010000060.1:0-13834 GCA_041602695.1 Kiritimatiellia bacterium | reverse complement strand
GCATCGATGCCACTCTGTTCTGCTGAACGGGAACGCCGGCTTCGCTTGCCGCATCGCCAAGGCCCTGCTCAAGCTGTGCCGCAAGGGAGTCCAGCCGCTCGTATGGCGGATCTGAAGCGATTACATCGAGCATTGCGATTCCCGCGGCCATCGCAACGGGGTTGCCGCTGAGTGTGCCGGCCTGGTACACCGGACCTTTTGGAGCCAGTGCGTCCATGATTTCCCGGCGCCCGCCGTAGCCCGCGGCAGGAAATCCGCCGCCCAGGATCTTTCCCAGCACTGTGAGGTCGGGAGTGACCCCGTAGCGGCCCTGTGCTCCTGAAGGTCCGAGTCGGAACCCGGTTATTACTTCATCAAATATCAGCAGGGCCCCGAACTTGGAGGAGACAGTCTTCAGGTGCTGAAGGTACGCGGCCCCGGGTTCTACGACCCCCATGTTTCCTGCTACCGGTTCGACTATCACGCATGCTATGTCGCTGCCGACTTTCTCAAAGATTTCAGTAATCGCGGCTTCATCATTGTAGGGGGCAACAAGGGTCTTTTCCGCGTAGCTTGCAGGCACACCCTGTGTGCCGGGGATTGCGAAAGTCGCTACCCCTGAGCCGGCGCTTACGAGGAGCCCGTCCGAATGCCCGTGGTAACAGCCATCGAACTTTAGAATCAGGTCGCGTCCTGTGAAGCCGCGTGCGAGGCGAATCGCGCTCATTACCGCTTCCGTGCCTGAGCTTACCATCCGGATCTGGTCAATTCCGGGATATGCGTCGGCAACTTTACCTGCCAGCCGGGTTTCCAGCTCCGTTGGCATTCCGAAACTTGTTCCGGTACTGCAGGCATCCTGTGCCGCTGAGACTACGGCCGGGTGGGCGTGTCCCAGTATGAGGGCGCCCCAGGAAGTCACGTAATCAATATACCTGTTGCCGTCTACATCTATGAGCTCAGCTCCTGATCCCGACTGCATGAATACGGGCTGGCCGCCAACCGCGCCGAACGCGCGCACGGGGCTGTTCACGCCGCCGGGGATGACCATTTGCGCTTCTTTCCAGAGTTGTTTGGATCGATCAATCTGCATGGCAGGTTTTGTCCTTTCGTGTTCTAGGCGAAATACACCATACTGGCCTTCTTGAATTCACGGGTGGAGAACAGGACCTGTCCTCCCGAAAGTCCCGCATGTTCTGATACTTTTGCGAATATCTCCATCGCCGCTTCGCGCGAGTTCGCGTGCACCATTGCGAAAAGATTGAATGGGAAGACGGGATATACAACCCGCTCATAGCAGTGTGTGACCTCAGGGCATTCCGCGAGAAGCCTGCCGGCCTCTGCGATGCGGCTGCTGTCAACATTCCATGTGCACATTCCATTCGCAGTAAAGCCTATCTTTCTGTGTCGCAGGATAACGCATACCCGCCTTAAGGCCCCTGCATCTTTAAGTCGCAGCAGTGAAGAGATAAGGTCTTCTTCCGTAACGGAGAGCTGCGACGCGGCCCACGCGTACGGTTCAGCGCAGACAGGAATGTTCCCCTGAAAGAGGCGGACGATCTCCTCGTCGCCGGGCTGCAGATCGCATGGATCGGTGTCTCCCGTGGGAGCGCTCGCCTGCGGCCTGGGGAGGTCGTCAGTATCAGCGTTGAAGGTGACCTGGATCTTAAAGCGCTTTATGGCTGGCAGGCTGTAGATCTTGCAGGGGGCGATTCTCCTGCCCATCGCCTCCAGCTCGCCTTCAAGTTCTTCCGCCTTCGCTGTAAGAGTGAACCATAGGTTTAGCGCGTGTTCCCGCTCATAGCAGTGAGTGACGCCCGGGTGCTCCGATACAACAGCAGCGCATTTCTCGAGCTCCTCCGCAGGTACACTGACACCGCACAGTGTGCCGCTGAAGCCAAGGGCCTGCGAGTCGAAAACCGCGCCGAAGCGGCGCGCCTTTCCGTCGTCAAAAAGCTTCCGGGTCAGGGCAACGATATCTCCCGGTGAGCTGCCAAGCTGCTCCGCGATAGACTCAAATGGATGAGATTGCACCGGGAAGTCCCGCTGCAGCACAGAGATCAGTTTTGATTCAATATCTTTGTCAGGCATTCTGTTTCTTCGTTTTAGGTTTATGTACGATTCCATGGACGACATGCTTGAGTGCCAGTATAGGGTGTCCTTTGAGTAGGCGAGGGCCCGAGTAGCGCATTACCTGCTTGACCTGTTCCCTCATCTCGGGTCGGTAGCAGTGAACGTGGCAGTTTGAGCATGTCGGTTTCGTCGCGCCGAACGGGCATTTTTCAAGGCGCTCCATTGAGTAGTCGAGCAGGTTCCTGCAGGCCGGGCATAGTTTTCCCTCTGTGCCGTGTTTGTCGCGGCAGTAGAGCTCGAGCATGACCAGCATGGTCTTCTTTTCATCACGGAAGCGTTTTGAGTTAGGGTCCATCTCTCAACCTGGAACAAAGACGCAGTCCGGATCCTCGGCTAGCAGGTCGGCCGTGTCTGCATAGGCCCTGGCCCTGCAGCCGGCGCAAACCTTTCGGTAGCCGCAGGCGTTGCATTTGCCCTTCAGCTGCGAAGGGTCTCGAAGGGAGTTAAAGACGGAGGAGTCGTTCCAGATTCTTTCAAAGCTCTGCTGTGTTACGTTGCCGACCTTTACAGGAAGATATCCGCATGGCTGTACATCGCCGACCCTTGAGATGAAGCAGACGGCGCTTCCCGCGAGACAGCCGCGTGTCGTCGCGTGCATGCCGTGCCCCTTCGGCTGCATGGAAATGCCGCGTTCTTTCGAAACCTGTCTCATGATGCGGTAGTACTGGGGAGCGCATGTGGCCTTGATGTGCATCTTGCCCCGCAGCTCGACGGATTTATCAAAAAGCCATCGCAGCACCTTGTCCATCTCCTTGTCATTCAGGCGGATGTCGTCACTTAGTTCAGCGCCGCAGCCCACTGGGACGAGGACGAACACGTGGAAGGCGTCCGCGCCGCGGTCGATTGCGAGCTTCAGGATGTCCTCAAGCTCGTCAACATTGTGGCGGGCAACCGTTACGTTCAGCTGTACTGACACGTTCGCCCGCCTCAGCGCCTCCCAGCCCCTGAAAGCATCTTCGAAGCTGCCTGGCAGCCTGCGGAAGTCGTCATGTGTCTTGGCTGTTGCCCCGTCTATGCTTATGCTGGCACGCTGGATCCCGCAGGCGGCGATGCGGGCGGCGAGCTCATCGGTAACGAGCGTTCCGTTGGTCGCAAGAGCGACGCGTGAGAATATGGTTGAGCATGCATCGGCGATCTCGAAGAAGTCCGGCCGCGAAAGCGGCTCGCCGCCTGTCAGCACGACGATAGGGTCGCCGGCCTTCCTGATATCGCGGGCAACGGAAATTACCTGCTCCGTGTTCAACTCATGGGCAACGGCGTCTTCCTGGGCCTCGGCGCGGCAGTGCTGGCATTTCAGGTTGCATGCCGCTGTGAGCTCCCAGAATACAAGTCTCAGGTCATTATCCATTTTATTGTCAGCCCTCTTTCAGCCATCTTGCGGCTTCGCGGGCCCAGTAACTCACTATGATGTCAGCCCCCGCCCGTTTGATTGATGTAAGGATTTCAAGTGCCACGTTCTTCTCGTCTATCCATCCGTTGGCGGCGGCGGCTTTCACCATGGAGAACTCACCGCTGACGTTATATGCCGCGATGGGCGCGTCACAGAAGTCGCGTGTTGAGCGGATCACGTCAAGATAGGAGAGGGCGGGTTTGATCATGATTATGTCCGCGCCTTCAGAGAGGTCCATGGCGACCTCACGCATGGCTTCGCGCGAGTTGCGGGAATCCATCTGGTATCCGCGCCTGTCGCCCTTCTGCGGGGGTGACTCGGCGGCGTCCCTGAAAGGGCCGTAGAAGGCGGAGGCATATTTTGCCGCATGTACCATGATGATGGTGTCCTCGTGCCCCCCGTTGTTAAGGGCCATTCGTATGGCTTCAACCCGTCCGTCCATCATGTCGCTCGGAGCCACGAGGTGCGCGCCGGCCTTTGCGTGGGAAAGCGCGGTCTCGCAGAGAAGCTCCAAAGTGGCATCGTTATCCACGCAATCGTCCTTGAGCACGCCGCAGTGGCCGTGATCAGTGTATTCGCAGAGGCAGACATCGGTCTGCACGATCAGTTCCGGAACAGCTTCACGTACTGCCCGCACCGCCTGCTGGATTATTCCGTCCTCCGCGTATGCCCCTGATCCGACAGCGTCCTTGCTTGAGGGGATGCCGAACAGCATTACGCTCCTGATGCCTTCTTCGTGGGCGCCCTTGCACTCCTCTACAAGTTCATCTACGGAAAGCTGGAAGTTGCCGGGCATGGACGCGATGGGGCTTCTGACCTTGCTGCCAGGCCTCACAAAATACGGCATGACAAAATCGGAGACGTTCAGTCGTGTTTCAGCCACCATTTCGCGCAGCGCGGGCAGGGCCCGAAGGCGTCTCAGGCGTATGTCCGGATAGTTCATAGTCCGATCTCCTCGTCCGTCAGGTAGCAGGCGGGTTCTTCGCCCCAGATGTCATCGGTGATGGCTTCAGCTCTCACGCGGAAATTTCCATTACATATATCCAGCCATTTGCATTTTGCGCAGCGCCCGTGGAGAAGGGGTTTGCGGTCGCGCAGCTGTGCGAGAAGGGGGTCCGTTGGCGTCCCCCATATTTCGCTGAAGGGTGTTTGAGTCACGTTGCCGCAGGAGTGGTGGCGCCAGAACTGGTCCGGATGAACGGTTCCGTCCCAGCTGACGCATCCAATGCCGTGGCCGGTGCTGTTGCCGCCGTTCATCTTGAGGAGCTCCATGACTCGCTCTGCCCGCTCGGGGTCTTCTTTCAGCAGGCGCATATAGAGGTAGGGCCCGTCGCAGTGATTGTCGACGGTGAGCACTTCGACAGGATTTCCGGCGTCGTGCAGCCGGCGGGTCTCGTCCATTATGAAGTCCACGGTCTCGCGGGACTTCTCGTGGGAAAGCTCGTCTTCGACCAGCTTCGTCCCGCGTCCCGCGTATACGAGGTGATAGAAGCAGACGCGCGGGATGTTTTCGGCTTCGATCAGCTTGAAGATGCCGGGCACATCGTCGACGTTCTGCTTGTTGATTGTGAAGCGCAGTCCAACTTTTATTCCCACGGTCTGGCAGTTCTTTATGCCTTTCAGCGCGTTGGCGAACGCGCCCTTCACTCCGCGGAACTTGTCGTTTACGGCTTCAAGTCCGTCCAGGCTGATTCCAACATATGACAGGCCGAAGTCCTTGAGCTTATTGGCGACCTCCTCCGTGATGAGTGTCCCGTTGGTCGATATCACGGCCCGCAGGCCATTGTCCTTGGCGTGCTGGATCAGTTCAAAGATATCTGGACGCATGAGCGGTTCGCCGCCCGAGAAGAGCAGCACCGGGACTTTGAACCTGCCAAGGTCCTCGATGAGGGCCAAGCCCTGTTCGTGGCTGAGTTCGCCGGTATACTCCTGATTGTGTGAGTGTGAATAGCAGTGCACGCAGCGCAGGTTGCAGCGCTGCCCGACGTTCCAGACCACCACGGGTTTCTTGTCCTTGGAGAACTGGAGCAGATGAGAAGGCAGTTTGCCTGAGTCGCGCCCATACCTGAGAGCGTCAGATGGTTCAACGGTGCCGCAGTAAAGTTTTGAGATTCCTATCATAATCAGTCATTCCCGAACTTGCTTAGTATGGCCTCTACAAGGCCCTTAATGTTGTGTTGTTCCGCCTCTATTGCAATCTTCATGCCCTCGTCAGTCATGGCCTTCGATGTCTCGGGGCCAATGCTCACGTAGCTGATGCTTTCCGGCATGGTTCCGAGCGCCGGTTTGACAAGGGCAGCGAAATTGTGAGCGGTCGATGAGCTGGTGAACGTGACTATGTCCACGTCTCCGTTAGAGATGGCATCCATGGCAGCCTGCTCGGGTGCGGCCGGAACGGTACGGTAGGCAACGACTTCCAGTACCTCGGCGCCCTCATCCCTGAGGCTGTTCGGGAATTCAGGGGGAGCAATGTCCGCCCTCGGAAGCAAAAATCGCTTGCCCTGTATCTCATTCCTGTCCCTAAGCGTTTCAAAGAGCCGCTGGGAAATCTGGCGGTCGGGCACCAGGTCAGGAAGGACCCCGTTCTCTTCCAGCCGCGCAACAGTCGCTGATCCTATAGCGCAGACTTTGCACGGGCCGAACGCGCGTGCGTCCCTGCCTGCTCTTTTCAATTCCCCGAAAAAGCTGTCTACGGCGTTGGTGCTTGTGAACGCGATCCAGTCCATCGCGGACAGGTGTGCGGCGGCTTCGGCGAGAGGGGCCGTCTCTTCCGGTGGTTCTATCTTTATGGTCGGGAAGGGGAGCACGTTGGCGCCCAGCTCCCTCAGCTTTGTCACCAGGTCGCTTGCCTGCGTCCGTGAACGTGTGACCAATATGGTTTTGCCGAAGAGCGGCCTGTTCTCGAACCAGGAAAGCTGATCGCGGAGCTGGACCACCTCGCCAACCAGGATTATTGAAGGAGGCTTAAGCCCGGCCGTTTTTACCTCGTCGACGATTGTTTCCAGGGTGCCGACAGCGACCCGCTGTGCGGGGAGAGTGCCGCGGTGTATTACGGCGGCCGGTGTTGACCCGGGCTTTCCCGCATCAATGAGCCGCGACGCAATCATCGGCAGGTTCTTCATCCCCATGTAGAAAACGAGCGTCTGGGACGCCGAGAGGGCCTTCCAGTCGATCGCGCTTTCGCCCTTCGTCGGGTCCTCGTGTCCCGTCACAAAAGTCAGCACGGAATTCATTTCGCGGTATGTAGGGGCGATTCCGGCATATGTAGGGGCCGCGATACCTGAAGTTATGCCCGGAACAAATTCAAAAGGCACGCCGGCATCAAGCAGTATGAGCGCTTCCTCGGCGCCGCGCCCGAAGACCAGTGGATCGCCGCCCTTGAGCCTGACAACAGTCTTGCCTTCTTTAGCTTTTCGGGCGATCAGCTGGTTGATGTCTTCCTGTTTCATCGTGTGGTTACCGCCCTGTTTGCCGACATAGATGCGCTCTGCGGATTCGGGCGCGTATTCGAGCAGCAATGGGTTCGCGAGGCTGTCGTAAATAAGCACGTCAGCCATTTCGATGCATTCCCTGCCTTTAACAGTGATCAGGCCCGGATCGCCGGGTCCCGCACCAACCAGATATACTGTTTTCGCTTTATCGCTCATGAACTGACCTTACAGGCTTCAAGGACTTTCCCGGCTCCATCGGCAATAAGTTGCTCGGCAAGTTCCCTGCCGATATCAGCAGCACTCTCGGCCGGGCCGTCCTTCTTTGCTTCAAAAATTGTGTCGCCGCTTGCTGAAATCACGCGGCCCTTCAGCACAAGCTGGGTCCCTTCTATAGCGGCAAGGGCCCCGACGGGCGCGCGGCAGCCGCTGCCCAGCTGATGAAGGAAGCTTCGCTCGGCCTCGATGCAGCTTGCGGTGGTCGCGCTGTTGATGGTTCCGACTATCTCCGCTATTTCCGGGTCGTTTTCGCGCGTCTCAACCGCGAGGGCGCCCTGCGCCGGCGCCGGCAGCATGATTTCCGGATCAAGCAGTTCCGTGATGTCGCCGCCGCGCCCGAGCCTGCCCAGCCCGGATGCGGCGAGTATTATGCAGTCTACGATGCCCTCGGATACTTTTCGAAGGCGCGTGTCGACGTTGCCCCGGATGTCCCTGGTGACGCAGCCTGGGAAAGCTGCGCTCAGCTGCGCCTTGCGGCGGATGCTGCTGGTACCGACACTCACAGATGATGGATCAGCCTGGAGCCTGTTCAGGATGTCGGGAGGGCCTATGATGGCATCCCTTGGGTCTGCCCTCTCGGGCGTCGCTGCCAGCTTCAGGCCTGCCGGAAGGTCCGTAGGGAGGTCTTTAAGGCTGTGAATGGCAATGTCGCCGTTCCCGTTGAGGAGGGCCTCTTCTATCTCCTTGGTGAACATGCCCTTGTCAAGCGGTGCCGATCCGGACTGGTTTGACTGCGAGAAGAGGTCACCTGAAGTCTTTATTATGACCATCTCGAACGATGCGCCGGGGTTCTTTTCGGCCAGCCTGTCGATCACCCACTGGGTCTGGGTCGTAGCGAGGAGGCTCCCGCGCGTGCAAACTCTTACGTGTTTCCCTGTGCTCATTTTTTCTCGTTCTTTCCTTCCAGCCTGAAGAGGTCTTTGACTACATGGCTGTATTCAGACCAGCTGCCGTTCTGTTCGGCCTTCTTGATGGCGCGCTTGGGGTCTGCGAGAATGCTCGAGACGACCTGGTGTACGAGCTTGTTGATCTCATCCCGCTCCTGCTCCGGCAGGCTGGACAGGCTGCTTTTGCCAAGGAAGCGTTCTACCTCCGCTGAGCGGATGCGCTTGACGCATTCATCAAGCTGTTTGGTCAGGACCGCAGAGTCGAGCTCGTCGAAGAGATCGCGAAGCTCAGCCGCCTCCTCCTTAACCAGGACCTTCGCATGTTCGATTGAGTCCCAGCGCTTGGCCATATTCTCTTCGGCGATCTTCTGGAGGTCGTCGATGTTGTACAGGTAGGCGTCTTCAATCGTGCCTACGCTCTCTTCAATGTCGCGGGGCACGGCTATGTCGATAAACAGCATTGGCACGTCGTTGCGCTTAGTTATCGCATCACGCACGGTTTCCTCAGTTATTACGCAGTGGGGCGCGCTGGTTGAGCTGATCACAATGTCAGCCTGCGGCAGGAAGTCTTCGAGAAGGTCGAACGGCACCGCGTGCCCGCCGTAGGTTCGGGCAAGAGCTTCGGCCTTGTCCACCGAGCGGTTTACGACCAGAACGTTCTTTACGCCTTTCTCGACCAGTCTGCTCAACGTGGACTCGCCGGTTTCGCCGGCGCCTACGATCATGGCGGTCTTGTCAGACAGGTGGTCGAAGATCTTTCTGGTGAAGTCGACGGCTATCGAGCTGACAGAAACGCGTCCGCGCGAGATGTCGGTGTCTGTGTGGACCCGCTTTGCGGCCTTTATCGCCTGCTGAAAGACCGTGTGGAGCATCTTGCACTCAGGCTGCTTTTCTATTGCGAGCATGTATGCCTGTTTTACCTGTCCAAGGATTTCGGTTTCACCCACGACCATAGAATCCAGGCTCGATGCCACTGTTATGAGGTGTTCGGCAGCTTCAATACCGGTCTCTCCGTAAAAAAACGCATGGATTTCCTCGGGATGACTGTCCGAAGCGAGGTGGAGCAGGACTTCAGAAAGCTCGTCCTTGCTGAACTCTTTGTCGTGCGATGCTACATAAAGTTCCGTCCTGTTGCAGGTGGAAAGGATTGCCGCCTCGGTTCCGGGGATCGACTCCGAGAGTTCTTCCAGGGCTTTCATCACCCGCTTTTCCGTAAAGGAAACGCGCTCCCTGTACTCGACGGGTGCGCTGTGAAAGTTTATGCCTGTCATCGAGAGTTTCATTGCCCGGTCGTCTCCCCTGCAGGGTCATCAATGCTGAAATCATGTGTGCTGCTCGTGATGACATTGACTCCAAGAAAGGAAAACAGCACGAAGAAAAGGCCAATCAATATGAGTTGGGCTATGCGCTTGCCGTGCCTTCTCGAGTAAGCACAAAAGGCCAGCAGGCCCGCGTAGAGAAGCCATGTCAGCAAGACTGTTATTATCTTGGGGTCTTTTAGAAGTTCGGCCTGCCATGATGCGAAATGCGCCAGCCGCACTCCTGTAAGAACTGAAACCGTGAAGATTGTAAATGCGAACGCAATCTGCCTGCGCATCGCCCTGTCAGCGGTTTCAAGCGAGGGCAGTCGTTCGAAAACATGGCCGAGTCGTTTGTTTTTCAGGTTGAAATCCTGAAGCAGGTAAGATGCTGCGACCGCGCTTGCAACGGTAAAGCTTCCGTATCCGATGAACGCCGTCGAGACGTGGACAGCAAGCCAGACCGTGTCATAGGGGGGCAGGTTGGGTACAAGAAATGGCGATGGTGTGCCCGCCAAAAACAGCAGGGCAGTCACATAAGGAAGTACGAAAGCCGACAGGCCGCGCATGGACTCCCGCGTCGCAAGCAGTACATATGCGACTGATACCGCAATGCTGTAACAGGTTATTGCCTCAAAACGCCCAAAAAGGGGAATTTGCTCCGTGGATAAACCATCTATGAGGAGTGCTGCGGCAAAAGCCACGCATCCAGCGGACGAGAACGTCAGTACCCATCGGTCACTGAAATGTGCGGGCCTTACCAGCAGTATGACGGCGAGTAAAGACGCCAGACAGTAGCATGCCAAGCCCCCGTATATAACTGCTTCCAGCATATGTCTCCTGAACTCCCTTAACAAAAACAAACAAATCGAAATTAAATTTTGTCAAATAGCCTTCTTTTCAACAAGTCATAATCTGCCCAGACGGCAGGGAATGCGCCACAAAATGGCCACGAACTCTCCTGAGCTTACAAGCGTCCTTTTTATCGGAGTTTTGTCGCATATGCCGACCGGCCAGAATGTCGCATAATTAGTGTGAGGCCAGGCAATGAGATGGTATGGTTTCAGATTCAAATTTGTGTGGATATCAGAAAAACTTTGCCTATAATCAGATTTTCGTTGAAGGAGATTAAGAGGCTGGGTTCAGCCGGGGGAGTTATATGAGTGTGGGTTCATTGCTTATTGCGGGTGCAGTTGTCACTGTGCTTCTACTTTTGATTGCCGCTTCCTTTAAGGGCAAGGTGGAGACCAAGGGTCGCAAGATCTTTCTCATGGTTTCAATGGTCCTGGTGCCCGGAGCATGGCTTCTAGCCGTCGCAGTTCACGACATTCATGAGATGGAAAAGGTTGAGTTTTGCATCCAGTGCCACAGCATGGATGGCTATTATGAGAGCCTTCATTCCGATGACGAGGATTCGCTGGTGGCCCAGCATTACCAGAACAATCGCGTGCCGCAGAAGTTTGCGTGTTACGAGTGCCATGCTGATCACACACCGGTCACCGGGTTCACGAAGACCAAGATGAAAGGCCTATACGAGGCCTACCTTGAGTATCTGGGTGATGTGGAGATGCCCGTAAAGATGCACAAGCCCTACAGTAACGTGAACTGCCTGAGGTGTCATGAGACTGCCAAGAATTTCAGGAAAACGCATGAGGATGACCTGGAAGACCTGGTCGCCGATAAGACGTCATGCCTTGAGTGTCATGATGTGGCCCATGTGCTGCCTGCAAAAGAAGAAGGAGCAGAGTGATGAAAGAAAAGATTGCACAATTCCTCGAGCCGGAAAAGCTCATCCCCTGCGGTATCTTCCTTGAGATAGTCGGAGTGGCTTTTCTCAGCATAGGCCTTTTCACCCAGCTTCCCTGGGTCATGGTAATCACGATGCCGGCGGGGATGGGTCTGATAGCGCTGGGCGTACTCGCCTGGGCATACAATTTCTTTAAGAGTCTGTGACGGCTGCGCTGTCGCAAAGAAACAGGAAGGATGGAATAGGTATGAAGAAAGGTATAGCAGGAATAATTGCGGTCGCGCTGCTCGGCACGCTGATCGGAACGATTATTGCGGAAGAGCGTGACGCGGCGAAGTATGCCGGAATGAAATCATGCAAGATGTGTCACAAGAGCGAGAAGAGCGGCAACCAGTTCGGCATATGGGAAAGCGGCCCGCACGCCAATGCCTATAAGGTTCTGGGCACTGATGAAGCCAAGGCGGTAGGCAAGAAGCATGGGGTCGAAGATCCGCAGAGCAGCCCTAAGTGTCTTAAGTGCCATTCCACGGCATACAACTGGACGGAAAGCAAGGTTGTGGAGAAAATAGCCGTGGAAGAAGGCGTGACTTGTGAGTCCTGTCATGGGCCAGGCAAGGATTACAAGAGCAAGAGCGTCATGGAGGACAGGGAGAAGAGCATCGCGGCAGGAATGATATTCCCGCCTACGAAGAGCTGTACGAAGTGCCACAATGAGACGAGCGCGACATGGAACCCCGAGCGTTACACTACCGCGGATGGCAAGAAGGTCGGGTTTGACGAGAAGCAGGCAGTAGAGAAGATCAAGCACCCTGTGCCCGCGAAATAGACAACAGTAATTACAACGAATTGAGAGAGGGCCGGGAATTCAATCCCGGCCCTCTTATTTTGCCCCAGGGCAGCGCTTACTCGATATGTCTAATCGTAGTTTTGTCTGTGCCCTTAATTTCCCGGCTTTGCTGACTCCATGACTCCGGCGCCTGAGTACACGATCATCCCTGTGATTTTCTTTGAAAAATGCACTTTTGGATGTATTTGGAGATGCCTGGCCTCGTCCATTACCTGCTGCCCGTCCCTTTTATCGGAGATATGTCCGATTGCGTAAAATCGATCACGGGTTCATAATATTAGCATTCAAATGGGTTTGGTGGATGGCTTAGTAAGCACATCACATGTAAGTAGCGGGAGTGAAATTATGAATAAGAAGATGGTAGTAGTTGTTGTAGCGGGTATATTGATGGCCAGTGCGGTTGGTGTGGTCGCTGCTATTCTTAATTCGGGGCATGACCTTTCAGGACAGGCGTGGAACACTAAAGAAGATGTGTGCGGCCCGTGCCATGTGCCTCACGGCGCTAATGCTACTCAGCCTATACCTCTTTGGGGCCACACAAACACAGCCAACGCAGGGTCATTCCAGGTTTACACCAGTACCACGATGAATGTGGTTCCCGGCCAGCCTTCCGGTGCGTCGCTTGCATGCTTGAGCTGTCACGACGGAAGTGTCGCCGTTGATGCCTTTGGTGGCGCCACAGGAACGTATTTCATAACGGGATCGAAGCTGCTTGATACAGACCTACGCAATGACCACCCCGTGTCCTTCAACTACTGGTCGTCTACTGACACTGAGCTCAAGAATGACGCCAATGTTACGAATCTTCTTGTAGGCGGCACTCAGGTAGAATGTGCTTCATGTCATGACCCGCACAACGGAACAACCGGCGTTACGAACTTGCTTATAATGAGCAATGCAGACAGCGCGCTGTGCCTCACTTGCCATGATAAATAGGCCGCTTTCGCATCAGGCCTTATGCGGCTGATGCAATCGAGGATTCAGAGAACCGCAAGTCCAGCATTTCGGGCTTGCGGTTCTTCTGTATGAAGCTAGCCTCTGTGGAGTCAAGAATCGCCTTTAACGTTAGTGAGTCGGATGATGGTAATTAATCTAAAAGACAGACGTTGGAGCAGGCCGGTCATTCACGCGATCGGGTGCTGTGCATTATTTCTAGTTTCCGGCTGCGCCACGAAGAATGCCGCGCTGGACCCTGTTTTCTTTCCGCCGGACGCCGAAGTGGCCCGCATTCAGTTCCTTAAGAAGATTTCGAACCCCGCTGACCTGGGCAAGAAACAGAACGCTTTTCTGACGTTCTTGATCGGAGCGCCTCCGCCGCAGCCGGGATTGGCAAAGCCTTACGGATTGGCTTTAAAGAACGGGAAGCTGTATGTATGCGATACGGTCGGAAGGAACGTTCATATCGTAGACCTGGAATCCGGGGACTGGAGCTATTTTCATTCAGGAAATATCACCGCACTGAAGAAGCCGATCAATCTGGACGTGGACTGGGACGGAACGATGTACGTTGCTGATTCCGGAACGGGCAACGTGATGATTTATGGCTCGAACTACGTGTACAAAGGATCTGTGGGCGAGCAGGGGGAGATGAAGCCCTCCGATGTTAAGGTGCGCGGAAACAAGATATATGTGGCAGACCTGAAAAGCCATTCGGTTAGAGTCTATGACAAGATTTCAAGAGGTCTCATGTTTGATGTTCCGCTCAAGGACGGGAGCGACAAGACAAAGCTGTTTGCGCCCACCAATATTGATATCGACTCGACAGGGAATATTCTCGTCTCGGATACGGGCGCGTTCAGGGTGCAGAAGTACAGCCCCGGCGGTACATACACTAAGACATATGGCAGTC
>JBFIFS010000059.1:0-13924 GCA_041602695.1 Kiritimatiellia bacterium | reverse complement strand
TTTGTTTCGTTTGAGGATGACATCAGCGAGGTTCTGCCATACCTGAACGCAGTGCTGGAGGGGGCGCTCGATTACCGACACAAGGACGGGATACTCTTGTGGGAAGGAGAAAGGAAGCGTCACGCGTTCAGGGCACACGAGATAGCGATCAGTACGTTCCAGGACGACGAGGACGCTGAAGACTATGTAAAGGCATTGGTGGCGAGAATAAACGACACCTGGAGCAGGAAGTCGGCAATAACACCTAACGAAGAGGGGCTTGCCCCGATGCCCAAAGCGCTGGATATCTGGAAGATGCTTCCTCGGAGCAACTGTAAGAAATGCGGTTTCCCAACCTGCATGGCTTACGCTGTTGCGCTGCGGGAGGACAGGTCAAAGCTGGCCGACTGCGAGCATATCTCAGAAGAGGACCTGCGCAAGGTTACCCCCGAGGAGTGAGTCATGTTTCAAGTTCAGGAGCCGGCGGGCCGGGTTCCTGAGGCTGCTCAACGGTACGTAATCGTGACTTGAGCATGTCGTCGAGTGATGGGACGGAGTCAAGTTCGTCAATGGCCCGCTGTTCCTCTTCTTTGAACTTGCGCCTAAGTTCTGTCATCTTTCTGACGGTCACAGACTTTATCTTTGTTTCCGCCTCAGCGCGCGCATCGCTGATTGCCTTTTGGTCAGAGTAGACGCTGTCATATTCTTCACGGGAGATCGTGGACACTGTCCTGACCGTGGCGATGCTGCTCTCGTCCGGTAGAATCAGCTGGCGGGACTCAACGTGCGACAACCTCATCATTATGGCTTTGCTTCCTATGGGAAGTTCGGATTCCTGGTCATCAAAGTCGAAAATGTCCTCGCCGCCGTAAGCCATGAGCTTGTGCTTAGAGGTGTGTTTGGGGTGAAGAATCAGGTTCTCCTCGTCAGTGGCGCAGACGCTGATTTTGTTCTTGGGATATGCAAGTCCGTATAATCTCACTTTGCTCATCTTCTGCTCCTCGATAGATCTAAAGCTCAATGTTTGGATCGTTTTCGTAGGCTGAGTCTATTTGAACAAGACGCTCAAGTGTCGTGCTGAACAGGTCGAACAGAGCTTTCAGTTTCTTTTCGTCGCGCAGTATTCCGTAGCACTCAAAATAAAGCTCGTCCACGCCGTCGGGAAAGACTTTGCCGAACCAGCCGTCGTCATCCCGTATCTGAAAGTTGATTTCCGGCTGTTCTCTTATGAGTGTCTTCAGTTTGGGCGACTTCAGAAGCATCTTAACTTTTTCTTCATTGTTTCCCTTGATGAGAAAATTCTTATCGAAGTACTCGTCGCCAACCGCTATGTCCTGCATGCCGAGAAGGTTCTCGATCGGCGCGAACAGTCCTTCCCTGGATATTTTGAAGTACAGGCCGTCTTTATTGATGAAGGGCGCTCTCATTCGTGTGTGCGTGGCGAGCGTGTCGCCTTCGCCAACTGCATAAGTGTCGAGCGTTATTTCCCAGTCTCCGGAACGGACCCTCAGCATGTTTTTACCCAGAACGCCGCCGTCCCTGTATTCGCCGCCGAGTTCCTTTGCTATCTGCTCCCAAATCTCATTTCGTGAGGTGCCGAAGATTGCGCGCAAAAAGCTCACTGCCGTCCTCCTTCCGGGGTAAATCGTTCCTGTCATGAGTGTAGTATCATTCTTGACCGATAGAAGCAGAAAATGAACCCAAAGATCGGCGTGTTGTTTTGTAGGGCTTATCCCTATAGGCAAGCGCGCGCGTGTGCCTGATGATGCTGGATGAACTAAACCAGTGGAGGGCGGGAGATGAGAAGTGTGTTCGGTACTGTAATCATGGTGAGCTGCCTGTGCACGAGTGCGTGGGCGGGTTCAAGCTCTATAACAATCGAGATGCAGGGCGGTGAAGAAGTCCTGAAAATCAGGGGGCGAATTAAGTCACGGCACGTCAGCTTCAGGAAGGGAAAGAGCGTGCGTGATTACTACATTGTTACGCGTGACCTCGTTAAGGTGCCGCTGCCGCGCTCGCATGTTGAGCACAGGGATGGAACGATATCCGGCATCCACCTGAGGAAATGGAGGGGCAAGGACGTTGAGCTCCTTTGCGAAGGCAGGATGAAGGAGGATGATAAGAAGGGTCTTGTTGTGACCGTAAAGAAGATCATCAGCCTTGTCGACGCCAAGGGATGATCGGATGAGGAGAGGTCTGACGGCGCCGGATTCAAAAAGAAATATTTTATCTTTTTCTGAAGCTTTCAGCGGCTGCAGGCGTCTCTATGTTCAAAGGAGGAGATGAAATGAGCCTTATCAAAGGAATGTGGGTCTGCGTGGCATGCTGTTCAGTCGGTCTGATGTGCTGTCTGGCTTCATTCGACTGGCAGGACAAGCCGGAACAAATCAGCTCTGAGTATGAGCCGGCGGCCAGGTGATCAAGCTCCAGGAGCATTCTACGACTGCTCTTCGACGAACTTCTGGACTTTGTCTATCTTGCGTCGAATGAGGACGTCTATGGCCGGAACCATGCCGTACTTTTCTATAGAAGCGAGGAGCCTGTCTTCCAGATCCTGCGCGAGGGATTCCAGTGAGTCGTATTGATCGGGATCCGCATCGTTCATGATCTGGGCGAAGACGCCTACTCCGCGAAGCTCGTTCTTCAACACGCCCAGATTGCCCCAGTATCCGATTTCGGACAGCTCACGAGCCCGGCGAAGCTCTGTGCAGTGTTCAGCCAGTGCTTCGATATCATCATGAAGGTCATCCAGCTCTATCCGCAGAATCTCAATAAAACGCTTTTTCTTGCCTTGCATCCTGATCTCCCCCTCTCCATTAAAAGGTTATCACTCAGGAACCCGTTACGCAACAGGATAGGTGGAACATGGCAGAGCAGGAACAGGCATAATGCTGCCGTGCGGGATTCCCCTATGAGGGTGCTTGTCACCTGGGCGAACGCGTGCTAGGATTTTATGAGTCGGAGTTCTAAGCCAGAGGTGGATTATGAAAGTCAGATTTTCTCTCTTACCCTTCTTATCGCTTGCCGTAGCGATGTGCGGCTGCAACACAGCGTCCGACACGCCGGCCAATGATTCGGAGCCTGAAGCCAAAGCCCAGCCCAGAGTCGAGGCCAAAGCCGCAGTTGAGGACGCGAAGGCGCCTGCAGCTGACCCCGTGGTGAAATCCGAGACGCCGAAACAGCCCGCCAAGGCAGAGCCGCCTTCCGAACCGCCGGCCCTGCCCGCTGAGCTCACGAGGGTGCATACCCACAGGACACATTTCAATTCGAGGACCTCGAATTCACTAAAGAAGAATGTGAAGCTGCCGGAGGCTGCGGGCGTCATGTGTGGCCAGTTTCCCGCGCTGGCGGGCAAGAACACCCTGGCCTGCATAACTCGAAGCGAGAATGCGGGGCCTTGGGGCAGCATAATCATCGACCTGAACCGGAACAGGGACCTTACTGATGACAAGGTGTATCCTCTGCCTGCAAACAAGGCCGGCGAAGATTTTGCAATAGAGGCGGATGGCAGAAAAATCGCTTTCACCGCACACGTCTCGCAGAACGGGGGGCAGGTTAGTTTCAGCCTCAGGCCGAAACAGGGCAGGACGGGAGTGGCGTCCCTTAACGGCAAGGACGCCCAATGGATCGCATGCGACTGCAATTTAAGCGGACGCCTTGACGCTGGGGACAAGGTCTATTTTGACGGTAACGGTAATGGAAAAATCGCAGAGGGATCCAGGGATCCCGTGCGTACGCTTGAACCGGAGACATTGCTGTTCGTAGAAAAGAGCTGGTACAGCCTGGCCGCCCCGGATGGCGAGAAGCTGGAGGTCGCTCTATACGACGGGGAGATGAGAAGGCTGACTATCGATCACGCCGAGATCACCGAAGAGAAGGGGATAAAGCACGACTTGCGCCTTTACCTGCAGGACAGCATGGTTTCTATGGGCGGTGTTGATCCGGCGGAGGGTGTCGAGGTGCCGCCCGCTGTCATAAAATACCTGGCAGGCGCAATAAAGCTGACTCCGAAGAGCGTTGGCTACACGGTACGCAATTTGAACCTGAAAGAAGACAAGCTTCTGAAGCTCACTCGCCCCAGGTCGCAGCTCTCTGTCAGCCAGTCTGGCGGTAAGATAAATGTAAACCAGAGAATTGTATCTGATGGCGGCGTGAGGTTTAATATTGCCCGGGCCAAGCCCGGGCCTGCGGTGGAGGTTTATTCGGAGAGAAGTCCGGACGAGCCGCTGACCAAGGGCAACATGGCCTATGGCTGAGGCGGTACCTGCCGATACTCGGTGAGTATCCCTGAAACAGTCGAGAATGGTGAGAAGCTGGCCGTACGCGTAACCAACCCGGAGGACGCTTTCTTCGGTGTGATCAAGGCTGAGAAGACCATCATCGTTAAGAAGTAGTTCCTTCTCGCCGCGTTCCGCTTGCAGTCTAGAAGGGCAGGATGCGAACGACCTGGTATTCGTGGCCGAGGGCGGCAACTGCCGCTGCGACTACAGCCCACAGCACCACCGCTGCGACTTCGCCGATCATGAATCCAAGAAAGACCTTGCGGGCGGCTTTGTAGGCGCGAGCTCCCCCGTAGGTAAGCATCAGCGTCTTTAGTGACCATCCCAGGAAGACGCTGAAGCCGATGCGGTGAGCGTACCAGTTGCCAACGAATAGCAGGGCTACGGGGTGGATTGGCCATTTGGGGCTGAGGTAGCACATTGTGAGCAAGAGCGCGGCCAGGCTCGCGCCGAAGAGGATATGACCCCATTGGTTGTAGTCGCGTGTACTTACTTTGCCGGTTACAAAATTGCGGAGCAGCGGCTCGGCAAAGGCCCGGAAATAGCCGGCACCGCCGTGGCCCATGACGTCACGCGCCTCGTTGAGCGTGTTTACATGCCTGTAGGTCAGGGCGACCTGCACGGCGCCACCGATGAGAACGGACAGAAGGATGGTCGTTAGAAATATCGCTGCGAGCCTGATATGGCGGCGAGGCGCGGCCTTCGGGTCAAGTCCGAGTGAGTGGGTCAGCATGGTCGTGGCGCAGATTCTATTCAGGTGTCCGGAAACTATTCCAATGATGCCGCTGAAATACATGCCTGCCGCGGTTCGCCAGGCAACGGGTATGAGGTTGGCGAGCGTTACAACATAGCGTGAGTCGGGGGCCATGAGGGGGACTCCCGTTTCCGCCACGATGCGGGTCATCCCCAGTGCGAAAAGAAAAAGGATTGCAACGAGGGCCAGCGCCCATAGAAAAGGCACGCGGACCCACAGAAGCCAGCACAGCACGCCGAGCATGCCGGCCAGCAGTGCGGTACCTCCAACTTTATTGCGCAGCTCTTCGTCGTTTCGGGGGCGGCTGAAGACGCACCTCATTACAGCGGCCCAGTGTCGTCTGCCCATCCAGAGAATGCCTAACGGGATGGCGATCCACGCGCCGAGCCGATGGTCAAGGACCACGCGGCCGTCAAATGGAGGAGCGTATGCGAGATTAAGCATGATGAAAATGGCGTAGGCAAGCTGGAAGAACCAGATTGAAAACCCGACCCTGTTGGGCATGAAGTAGGCGATGCCCAGGAACAGGAAGTGGATCTGGTTCGACTTGATGAACCAGGGGAGATAGCGCGCCGGGACCTCGGTAAATAGAGGAGCAAGGTTGAAATAGAGCTTTATTGCCGGAACACGCGTGGGAAAGTACTGGTGGAATCCCAGGAGGAGGTGGAGAAGAAAGACGGTTCCGAAGCCAAGCCAGAAGAGGGGGTTAGACAGGGCTGGGGGGAGCGCCCTGCCGCCAGTGCCCTCGATTAACGCCCGCTGCGCCTGGAGCAGGGGGAACGGCTGGCGCTCTGTGTCGCGCCAGTACGGCAGCACTATAAGGGCCATCGCGGTAAGCATGAGCCAGTAAGGTCCGAAGAATCCGCCCCAGGCCAGCAGCGGCCCTTTCCATTTTGCCCATGGGATCGGTTCTCCGTCCGGAAGTTCGTCTATGAAGTGTTCGGAAGCGGGAACATCCGCGTCCGCCTGAAGTCGCTCAGGAAAGAGCTGGGGCGGCAGGTTCAACTCCTCGTAGGCTTCCGCCAGACCGTCATCCCTGCTTACGAACGAAGGCGTAGCGCCTATTGGGTAGAGAATATGGCGCAGGCCGCCCTGGCCCGGAGTGATGCTCGCTGCCAGGAGTATGCCGAATATCAGGGCGAGCTGCCCGGAGTTAAGCCGAAAGCGGGGCGCCAGCCAGTGGAGCAGGGGATTCACGACCAGTACTATCAGAAGGACGATTCCGACCGCGCCTACAGGCATGAAGTCGTCCGAAATGAACGCGTTCGACAGGATGAAGTTATTATAAGGGGCGGCAAACCAGATGAACAGGCTGCCAAGCAGTGCTATAAGCAGGGCGGCGGTGAACTGTTTCGGGCTCATGGAGCTCAGGCTATCGACTTGTCGCTTCGGTTGCAAGATTTGTCCTCGCCCGAGGGCAGCCGGTAAGGGCGCTAGCCTGTCCAGCGGGCGAAAGCTATCAGGCCCAGGACGACCGCGACGACAGTGCATATGGAAATGGTTGTCAGCGCGAAGCGCAGGAGCCCGCTGGAGACGGAGAGAATGTCGCCCGGAGCGAGGTACAGCTTGTCTCCTTTTTTGGGGCTGGCAAGGACACGCGGGACGTCATCGCCCGGTTCGAGATCGATGCCTTCGAGGGCGCGATCGATGTCCTCCTGTTTGGATGAGCATGTACCGACGGCGTAGACGCGGGTTCCTGGTTCGAGGCTGGCCTCCGTGAACTCCATGGGCAGCGGGCCGTCGGAGTGGCTGTAGACAACAGAGGCAGCATCCAGTGTCTCCCTGATTCCGTCTGGCGGCATCTTGACTTCAACCTTACGGTAAATCCATTTGTAGTTTTCATGCCGGAAGGTATCCACAATATCTATAAAGCCATCGGCGGGTGATACCAGGATCCTGCCGGAGGTGTCCTCGATGAAGAAGGGAAAGGTTGTCCTGGTCTTATAGACAGTGTTCATGCTGTTGGGCCTTACTTTGCCGTCCTCAGTGAACTCCATGGTCTGCGCCTTGGCTTCGCAGTAGGCGGTTTCGGTCTGGCTGAAGGGTGCAATTTGGGGGACAAACATTTGCACTGTGCCGCAAACAGAGACCTCGCCGTCATGCAGTTGCGAAACGAGGGAAAGAGGCGTGCGCCTGATTCTCCGGTACTGGTCAAGCATGCTCCAGCCAATAATTCCGCCAAGCAGCAGTATAATTGGTGAGGCCACTGTAAAGACTATCGTCCAGAACATGGTTTCAATATAGGCATTTGAGCCAGCCAGTTCAAGATCAAGGGCAAGTGCAGGCGGGGTTTACACCTGCGGCTCGAGGAGAAGAAGGTCCTTCATTTCCTCCGGTGTTCCTGCCCCGATCCATTGGTTGATGAATTCGGGGTCCTCCGCGCGGCGGGCGATGGCCGCGAGAAAGCGCAAATGCCGGCCGGGATCTTTCTTGCTCCCCAGAAGCAGAAAGACAGCGTGAATCCCCTGGTCAGCCATAGCGAAGTCCATTCCGTGTACGATCCTCGCGGCGACCATATAGAAATCATCGACCTCATCCAGCAGAAGGTGGGGGAGGGCCACGCCGGCGGCGGCAGGGGTTTCGCCCAGCCTGTTGCGCTCCAAAAGGCCGTCCAGTATGAGTTTTTCGTCAATCCCGCTTCTGCATGCGAGCACTGCTGCCCCGCGGCGGATCACTTCCTCAGCATCAGACTCCAGTCCAATCTCCAATACATCCGCTTCATGGACGGCCTGTGCGAAGGGATCACTCCTTCGAAGCCCCTTTTCTTTCAGGATCTCACGCAGTTCTTTTTTGAGGCCCAGTGCCTGAGCGTCTCGCTCCAGGAGCCTCTCAGCAACTCGCTCGGCTACTTTTGCCACCGCTCCCACGCGGCTGACCCGGTGACGTACATAGAGGTAGTGCCAGATAACGCCCAGAGCGACGAGGCCGGTAGCGAATGTGCTGGCCCAGCCGCCCATTTTCGGTATGAGGATAATTGAAACGAATATGCCCGCGATCTGCATGTATGGATAGAGCGGGCTCTTAAACCCGGGGTCGTAGCTCTGGATCTTGCTTTCCCGCATTACGATGACTGCCACGTTCACGAAGGCGAATACCAGCAGCTGGAACGTGCTTGCCATCTTGGCGATCTGTTCGAGTCCGGTCATGAGCATCACCGCCGTGACAACAACAGCAGTCAGGACAATGGCATTCCTCGGGGTTTTGAATTTTGAGAAGCGGGATATAGAGTGGGGGATGGCCCGGTCTCGGCTCATTGCCAGGAGGTAGCGGCTCGCTGAGAGTATGCCGGCGTTCGCCGTGGTTGCGAAGGCCAGGATGGCGGCGAACGAAATAAGGTGTGCGCCCCAGCTTCCAATTGTTACAGCGGCCGTGTCGCTTAGAGGGGTCTTGCTCTCGTAAAGCTCGGCAGCCGGCAGGGCCCCAACTACAATCCAGACAACGAGCCCATACAGGCACATCGTAACAATCAGCGAAAGGATCATGGCCAGAGGTATGTTCTTTTCCGGATGCCGGATTTCCTCGGATACGCTGGCTATCTTCGTGAGGCCTATGTAGCTGATGAATACAAACGCGGTGGTAGGCAGCAGTTTTGAGAAACCCATGGGAGCGAGAGGGCGGAGCCGGGACGGCTCGATGGCCGGCATTCCCCGTATTACGAAGAATATGAGTATGCCGACTAATGCTAAGACCATTGCGAGCTGGGCGCCTGCGGCTTCCTTAGCTCCGATCAGGTTTGCCGCGGTGAAGACAACGCAGAAAATGAGAGCTATCGCCGTCATGTTGAGGGGAAGGTACCCGGCAAGATAGGCGCCCAAGCCCAGCAGGGCTATGCTCGTCTTCAGGGAGAGCGCCAGCCAGTCACCGACGCCCTCGATGGTTCCAAACATGCTTCCCAGGCTGCGGCTGATAAAGAAATATGTCCCTCCGGCACGCGGCATGGCAGTGGCCAGCTCTGCCATCGAGAACATGGACGGCAGGAGGAAGAGGCCGGAAAGCAGGTATGCGAAGATCACCAGGGGGCCGATCTCGCGGGCCGCGATGCCGGGGAGCACGAAAAGGCCGGAACTTATCATAGCTCCAGTGCATATGGCGAAACTGTGCCATAGTCCCAAGTCTCTTGTCATTTTTTGCGGCATCTTCTAATCCTCATTTTACCCACATGATTCTACTTATGTTTGTGGCGTGTCGTCCAGTACGTTTCGTATGAGCGCAGCAATGCTTACCGCTCAAATCTGTGGCTTTTCGCAACGCAGTACCTGGGGCTCAACAAGTAGTTCGCAGAGCTCACTGGTCGCGGCCCATGTGTCCTCGGGTCCGGTGCGTCTCTTTATGCTTTTGCTCGATTTATAAGGACTTCATGCTCAGAACCTTATAATGCATGGCTTCAGTTTGGCGGCATTCTTCCGATAATTGCCAATTCGGCGGAATCGAAGTTGAATTATCTGCCCTTTTCTGTAATAATTAGTGAGTGCATTAATGAATAGGAGATTAAGGCGACATGGATATGCGTAAAGGCTACGTCAGAGGCGCAATTCTGGTCTTTTTATTGGCCGCGGCGAACGCCGCTGCCCAAGGCAATGCGGACGAGGCGCCTGCGAGAAGGGGACGCAGTTTCGGGAAGGGCAATCCTTTTACCATGGAGCAGCTTCCGCCAGGCAAGCTGAAGGCCAAGCTCCAGCAGCTGCCTCCGCAGGCCAGGGGAAGGGCTATGCAGTGGCTGCACACCTTTACTTTTCCAGACTTTGACGCGGAGCTGTATTTGCGGGTTGATAATGAGGGCGGTGTCTACTACGTATGCGCTGATGAGCACGGCAACCTCGATGGTGAGAAACTCGATAACTCTTCTCTGCACAAATGCGGCTTGGGCTGCGGGCACAGTGAAGAGCCGGCGGCAGCTGAAGCGGCCGCGGGAGACCCCAAGACGCAGCCCCCAGTCGTTGCCAGGGCCTCGGTATCGATCACTAATCCGCCTGCTTACCATTCGAGGCCAGGAGCGCCCAATGTCATCTACATCGACTTCAACGGTGCAATAGTCACAAATACGTCGTGGAACAGTTCCCGCAGCGTCGCCTTGTGGGACTGCGGCGCCTGGAGCACGGATACTGATTCGAACAATTTCTCGGACGCTGAGCAGGACAACATACGCCGAATATGGGAGCGAATATCCGAAGACTACTCAAGTTTCGATGTCGACGTTACGACCGACGTAGCCTTTGATCCTGACAACTACACCGGGAACAAGGATAAGGTGGGCTGGCTCCTTATCACGCCGACGACTGACAGGAATGGTGTGGACTGTCCTCACAAGGGCTCTGGTGGAATCGCTTATGTCAGTGTTTACGGAGGTGGGTCTTATTCCCCTAACTACCAGCCGGCCTGGGTGGCACCTGCGAGCGCGGTCAACACTGCTGAGGCAGCGTCTCATGAGATGGGGCACAATATGGGGCTGTCGCACGACGGTTTCTTTGACGGGGCCTCTGATAAGCGTGTGTACTACGGGGGGCATAACGGAACCGCTTCAGCGCCTTCCTGGGGGCCGATAATGGGCACCGGGTATGGACGGAATATGTCCCAATGGTCAAAAGGGGAGTATTACAATTCCGCCAAGGTCAGCTGGGACGGAAGCCAATACGTCGTGGAGGAGCAGCCGCACACACAGGACGACCTGTCGGTCATAAGCGCTCGCGTTCCTTACATCCCCGACGATCACGGTGACACTTTTCCCGCGGCAACGGTCTGGACTGAAGCGGTATTCAGCCAGACGGGCCTGGTAGAGACTACGGACAACCCCGACTACTTCGCGTTCACTACCGGTGCAGGCACGATAAGCTTTACTGCGAATCCCTACAGGTGTGATTCTGGAACATGGGGCGGCAACCTCGACATCCAGCTTGAGCTTTATGACAGCACCTTCACTCTCATTGCGTCAAACAATCCGGTCGCCACGGCAGACGCGGCAATAAGCGAGACCGTGGCATCAGGCGATTACTATCTCGTGCTCCGGCCGGTCGGCGCAGGAACACCGACCAATGCATCCGTAAGCGGATATACCTCCTACGGCTCTTTAGGGCAATACGTGATCGACGGTAACATTATCCCTGCCGACGGCGTGATCCTTACCTCTCCAAATGGCGGGGAGAGCTGGGTACGGGGTACCACGAATACTATTACATGGCTCTCCGGCATGGGAGGAAACGTCAAGATAGAGCTCCTTAAGAATGATGTCCTCTATTCCACGCTGGCGGCTTCAACAGCCAATGACGGGGCTTATGACTGGGCAGTTCCTTCAGACCAGACAGTTGCGACTAACTACAAGATGCGCGTCAGCAGCGTGGAGACGCCGGCCAAGACCGATACCAGCTTGCTCAACTTTACGATCACTGTCCCTCCGATTCTTGTTGAGGACTTTGATGATTCAGGGAGCATTCCAGCCGGCTGGACCGAGGTGAATATCTCTGGCTCGGCAACATGGAAAGTCCAAAGCGGTGGCGGGGCAAGCGGGGGGAGTAATCCCTCATCCGCACAGAGCGGCTCAAACAATATGACCCTCTACCGCGCCGACAATGGGGATAACAAACGCCGACTGATAACGCCTGTTTTCGATACAACGGGTTATGACAACCTTACGCTTAAGTTCTGGCATGCCCAGGTCGAGTGGGCCCCGGACCAGGACTTCCTTACTGTGTTTTTCAGCACCAACAGCGGCTCAACATGGCAGGTCATCGGGGGGTGGTCAAATGACACCGGCTGGGTAGAGCGCAATATAGCACTTCCAGCCGAGAGTGCGACCAGTCAGATCGCGTTCGAAGGGAACGCCAAGTGGGGTTACGGCGTCTGCATCGATACTGTCTCTGTCAGTGGTGACTATACGGGCGGCTCCGGTGTTATCGTGACTGAGTCTGGCGGTTCTACCGCTGTCGCCGAGGGCGGCGCTACTGATACTTACACGCTGGTCCTGGGCAGCCCGCCAACCGCGAGCGTTACGGTCAATATCGCCACGAACGGCCAGGTTACTGTGGATCCGGCCTCCTTAACGTTTACTACGGGGAACTGGAACCAGACGCAAACAGTCACGGTTACGGCTGTTGATGACGGCGCTCATGAGTTTACGCATGCGGGCACCATCACGCATACTTCTACGAGCGGTGACGCGGCTTTCGACAACCTGGCAATCGACGGTGTTCCCGTGACGATAACGGACAACGACAATATCACTCCGGTAGTGGATGCCGGGACGAACCAGACCGTCCTCATGACGGGTGGAACCTGGTCGCCTACGGAGATCGGAGGACTGTCTTTGTGGCTCGATGCTGATGACGCAGGCACATTGACGCTCAACGGAAATGGCGTCGCCTCTTGGCAGGACAAGAGCGGCAACAACAGGAACGCTACGCAGGGAACTGCGGCAAGCCAGCCGACGGACACGGCTGCCGGTCTCAACGGCAAGCATGTTGTGACTTTTGATGGTTCGGACGACTTCTTGAACGTTGACCTCGATTTTCTTGCCGCGGTAACTCATTCTGCGTTTATCGTCACGAAAACCACCGTGTACAGCGATATTTATGGCGCAGCGGGGCCCTCGGCCGGAGCAAACAGCCTGCACGTTGGGTTCATAAACAGTGCCAGCTATCGCATGAACTACTGGGGAAATGACTGGAATGGCGCGATATCAACGAACTTCCAGGCCGGAAACGCGAACTTACTCAACTACCTTTGGACATCAGGCACTGACAAGGAAATCTTTGCAAACGGAAGATCGGAAGGCACGCGCGGAAGTGCCGGTGTCATTGGGACGATGTCCGGCGGAGGCCGCATAGGCAAGGTTGTCAACCATGTGCACTACGGCGGTGACATTGCGGAGTTCATCATAGTCACAGGGACAGTGGACGTGGCTACGCGCGAGAAGTTTGAGGGATACCTGGCCCACAAATGGGGACTCGAGGGGTATTTGCCCGGAGGTCATACCTACAAGAGTAACGGTCCGAGCAGTGCTGAGGCATCGGCAAACCTGGAAGGTGTGGTGAGTGATGGTGATGGTGATCCGCTGACGACAGCATGGACAGTTGCAAGCGGACCTGGCCCCGTTACCTTTGATGACGCCAGCGCGACGAACGCGGTCGCGGGCTTCAAGGAAATGGGTGTCTATGTCCTGCGCCTGACGGCGGATGATACTATCGCGGAGGCCAGTAACACCGTCACGATCACGGTCACCAACAGCATTCCCATGCTCGACAATGACAACGATGAGATGGATGACAACTGGGAGGCTGCCCACGGCCTGAACAATGCCGATCCGAGTGATGCCAATGGCGACGCCGACTTTGACGGAGTATCAAACCTTGAAGAGTTCCTTATGGGTACAAGTCCTACGAATGCCTCACAGTACCTGCGCATTATATCTGTTACGATCGATGGCTCCGGTAAGCCTATCGTGGAGTGGCATTCTCAACAGGACGGCGTTGCGCCCCCGAGATCGTACACGGTCCAGAGGCTCTCGTCACCGATTAGCGGATCCTGGGTCAATGTGGTTACCGACCTGCCCGCTGCCGGAGCTACGACCGATCATACGGACACAACTGCGTCCGAAAACACGGGCTTCTACCGTATCAAACCTGAGTAGCGCCGCATTCCAGGGCCTTGAAATACTTCTGAGCGAACAGATGTCTTATAGCTCCGCTTCGCCGGGATCGATGTGCTCTTCTTTTTCCTCGGCTTTTTGCGTATACATGACCGGCCGATCGGCAAGTTCCCTGCCAGCAAGGACGGGGATATACTCCCTGTGCGCTTCAATGAGTTCACGCGTCATTGCCCGGATCTGGTCGAGAGTGCAGGACATGGCGCAAAGCGGATCCATCGCCATCGCCTGGAAGATGCGTTCCGGGTCCTGTTCCTGCACAGCGCGTACTGCCAG
>JBFIFS010000058.1:0-13963 GCA_041602695.1 Kiritimatiellia bacterium | reverse complement strand
TTCCTGGTGGTTTCTTTCCGGGCTTGAGGAGTTTGAGCGCGAGCGAAGGCCGCTCGAGACGCGAGTTCGTGACGCTCGAAAACTTATCATGTCGGAGACTCTTGTTGCTGAGGATTACAGAAGAATAGAATCCATGCTTGGACAGTCGCTTTCTGACTCGGAGTCTATTGCCGACATGAAAGAGGAAGTCGAAGAGCTTGCGAGGAATGTTGGGCTTGACTGTGATCCGCCATCCCATAGAGAGCCGGTGGCTGATCCGTCTCTTCCATGGCGGGAGTACACAGTACAGCTGGCGCGTTGTGACGGAACGATGGAGGCCCTTGTTTCATTTGTGGGCGCCCTGGAGAGCGCTCCCGTGGTTTACCGGGTGGAAAAGATGACTGTCGCGCCGGCAAAAACGGGCGGCAAGATAACAGCATCCCTGATCATATCACGGATCATGCTTCCGCCGGAGGAGGCGCCTGCCGCGGAAGCTGCCGAGGGTTAATCATCAGCAGGGCGATTAGTAATGGTTGAGGATTACGACATAGAATTTGACCCGATTGTGGAGAATGTCTCCGGCGAAGCCTATGGGCAGAACCTGCCCAAGATGCTGGATCCGGTGATGACCGTCCAGGTCGTCCAGAAATTCATGGAAGTGGAGAGGAAGCGCAATCGTCGCGCACTGCTCTGGCTCAGTTCAATATTCCTTTTTGTCATTCTTCTGGTGTTGTCTCTGTTCGCCGGCATAGGCATGCATGTCCTCAACAACTCCTCTAACGCGGCCAAAGCGGCCATGAATCTTCAGGCGCAGACGGCTGCCTACGCCTCAGAGGTCCTTGGGCTGTCGAACAGGCTGGAGCGGCTGTACTCCAGCAGCGATGAGATCGAAGGACTGATCCGGAACACCGAAAAGGAAATCGTGAAAGAGGGCAGGGTCATCAGGACCGACCTCGAGCGGTTCGGGCGCTGGGTCGAGTCCCGGACTTCGAAGGAGAAAGCCACTATCGACAGCTTGCTCGCGCGCCTGGATGAGCTGGAGTCCCGGCTGGAAGATGAACCGGTCAAAGTGAGGCCGCGCCCGCCGTCCGTGGGTACAGACCCGGGAGGCGCCTCTACGGAGCCAGGCCCCGAAGGGCCGTCCGTCGTACAGGACATCAAAGTTGATGACGATCCGGTGACAGAACATACGACAGTTCCCGAGATTGCAGCTGAAGAAATCGACGGGCAGTTTGATATTGCGCTTGCCGAGCCAGTCAGGGTGGCCGTTCCCATTCCCCCGCTGGACCGGGGAGATGTGAGCGTCGTGACCTTTCCTAACGGAGACAGGTACAAGGGGTCGTTCAGCGCGGGGCTCTTTCACGGATGGGGCGAATACGCCTATAAGAGCGGCGACCACTACGAGGGCTATTTTGACAGCGATCTTAAGGCGGGGAAGGGAACTTATGTCTATGCCAACGGGGACAAGTATGTGGGCGAGTTCAAGAACGACATGCGTGACGGCGTTGGCAGCCTGCTCTTCAGCAATGGTGACAAGTATGTGGGTGAGTTCCGAAACGACACAGTCACAGGCAAGGGCGCCAGGTTCTACAGCAACGGAAACAAGTATTCCGGCGACTTCAAAGAGGGCGTAAAGCAGGGAAACGGTGTCCTGACATATTTCAATGGCGATTCATACAAAGGCCAGTTCAAAGATGACCTCAGGAACGGCCGGGGAGTTTATGTTTTCTCCGACGGGTCTAAGTATGTCGGGGAATTCAAGGAAGATAAGCGGCATGGCTCCGGTCGCTTCATCTTTGCCGACGGCGGCGAGTATGTAGGGGCCTTCAGAGACGGCATGAAGCACGGCGAAGGGTTGTGCATTTATCCGGACGGACGCCGCCTTAAGGGGCTCTGGAAAGATGACCGCTTTGTTAAGGTGTTGGAGTAGAGCGTCTTAGCGCTCCTGTTTTAACACGCCGTCCGCAATATCACTCCAAGAATCAATATTGACCCTGCCATCCCTATTTAGTATTATATTATCGAAGGAATAAGCGAATGTTTCGATCTGGACATAGGCGTTTCATGCGGAGCGTGTTTTTAGCGGGTTGCTTAGCGGCATTTATTGGCGCGTCAGGCGCATTTGCGGCCCCGTCTACTAATGCTTTGGCATGGTATGAATCGTTTGAGTCCCTGACCAATGGGTTTGTGCTGGATGGAACCAATCATCTTTATACAGGCACAAACGCCTCGGCCTATGTGGTGGACAGCGCGGCTTACGATGGAGCTAACAGCCTGTACGTACCGAATGAGGGCAATTTCAGCAACAAGATCAACAATTCTTCATCGATTGTATGGACGGATTTCTTTACCAAGATCAATGCACGTACCCAGGCGCCCGAAGTTGATACGGCAGCTTCTTCGCAGTTCTACTTCAATGACAGTTTCTATGCTGTTGTACAGGACGGGCCCACTACCAACTGGGTCACTCTCGACACTACCGTTGGGGGCGGCGCGGCCACGCCGGTAAACGATACGGGGTGGCACAGGATTACCGTAGTACATAACTATGCGAACAAGACCTGGGCCCTGATCGTAAACGACCAGCTTCTTGATGATAACATTAACTTCATCAATACGAGTGTCGCGCAGATGAGCGCGATGAGTGTCTCGAACGAGACTTACCTGGACGCCCTTCTTGTGGACACCAATTATCCGGACGGCAGCGTACAGGGCACGAATAACCTGCTGGCTGGAGATGTTGACTCAGACGGCATGCCGGACTACTGGGAGATAGATTACTTTGTATACGCGTACGTGCAGGGCGGCGGGGATGACTATGACGGCGACGGGCGATCAAGCACATCGGAATACAACCAGAACACTGACCCGACCGACCCCAACAGCTACCTGATCAACCTGGCGTATCGTGACGGATTCGAGTCAGGCACCGCGGGGTCCATAAGCGGAACGTGGCGCGGGATGACTATAGCGGGTACGGCATCGCTGCAGACATCTGATGTCGTTGAGGGCAGCAAGGCTGTCTCTCTCGGCGAGGGCAGCGCGAACGTTTCGATAGCCGGCGCGCAGGGAACTAATGCCTGGGTGCAAATCTACTCGAAGCCTCAGCCTTTTGAGGAGGTTCCTTCTGATTTGGGTGCAAGTCAGGTCGCCGGCTTCGCCGTGATGACCAATGGAGATCTTCTTGCCTACGATGCGACCGCGTGGATCACCTGTGATGTTGTGACGGCAGTCGCCACTAATGAATGGATGGGTTTTGCCGTGCACCTGGATTACGATAACGACAAATATGATTTGTATGTCAGCACTAACGCTTCATTCGGCGATCATATGAAGAGGGCGCACAGCACGAACTTCAGTTTTAATACTGCCGCCGCCGGGGCTACGTCGCTGTCCAAGATTGTTGTCACCAATGGATCTGATGATGCAGCGGCTTACGTGGACATATTGGCCGCCTCCCTCGCTTACACCAATACCGGCATATACGCACTGTCAAATGCGGTCGCTTACGACAGGCTGGCGGGACAGTTCAATGACGCTTCGATGCCTCCGTATAATTACACTGGTGACGATGACAGGCTTGACGGGCAGGTCGGGTCAGACCTTAGGAGGGAGCTTGAAGAAGGAGACAAGCTTCATGTCTACACCGGATCCAACAACGTTTATTACATAAACAGCGGCGCGTGGCAGAAGGAGTCCGGCGCTGAGGTGACGAGCTTGAAGCTTAGCGAGACCATGGGCCTGCAGATACAGCGCTTCGAGGGCGTGGACGCGGTGGCTTTCTATCCATACAGCAATTCTGTGTCCATGTCGTCTAACGTCTTCATCTCAGGCACGAACACGGTCGGTGTTTTCGACGGGTGGAACCAGCTGGCCTCACCGTTCAACTCGACAAGGTACCCCAACGATGCCGTGAACAATTACGGGTTCTCCAACTCAGTTGTTGGAGACATGATTTTCAAGGACAACACCTGGATCTATTACAACGGATCAAAGTGGAAGAAGGGCGCGTCCGATGCTACCACGGCCCTGAACCTGAATGACGCGTTCTGGTATTATCACCGTGGTACAGGCATGTACTGGTATGTTAGTGGAGAATAGAGATGAAAACGGCGTATAGGGCATTACTGATCTGCATGATGACGGCATTCGCCATTGCCGGTATCTGTGGGGACCTGCTTTCCGACTCGCCTTCGACCACCGACATTAACGGAGCGGTCTCCTTTGTCCAGGGCCAGAACGGTGCCATTACGGTGTCGTTCCCGGCGCAGTCCGGCAACTCTATACCGCGTTACGACGCGGTCACGGTTGTTGCTGGAAACTCCAGTGGCGACCCCGCCTTTTCGGGCAACTACACCGAGATGGGGGTTGACGCGGTTTCGTTCAATATAGCGAGCGAAAGCACGGTGCTGTCGCCGGTCCTCGTGCAGCTTGTGCTGCGCAGCAGCGGCAGCGGCCGCGTGTGGCGAAACGAATCAGTTTCAGCATCCGCTGTTGGCGGCCAGGTCGTGGTTAACCAGGTGAGTTTCGAACGGTCTTCCGGCTGGACGCGTGACGGCGGCGGCGACCTGGATGCAATGTGGGCGGCGGACCTGCAGAGCGTAGAGGTGATAGGGGTGCGTCTGGCCAAGCCCAACAGGGAGGCGATTTCCTATACGATTTCAGAATTCATTATATCCGGAGAGACTTTTGGCACGACGCCTGCGACACTTACCCCTCTGGAGCAGGCCCTGAAGGACCAGTTTGGAGTTACCAGTGCGGCGGAGCTGACAGAAACCCAGAAAGCCCAGGACGGTGACGGTGACGGCATGGCTGATTTTGTTGAGATCATGTCTGAGAATGACGATGAGTACGCGAATTCAATATTCGTTGCGGAGATCGTCAGCATCACTGAGGCGGGAGTTCTGCTTAGATGGCCTACAGTTGCCGGCTCATCATACACTGTGATACGTTCCGCCAGCCTGATGGAAGAGTTCCAGGACCTGCAGGGCGCGGTCTCGATTCCGGCCGCCACCACAGGCTACATGACGCACCTCGATGCGTCAGGTGCTGAGGGCGGCCCGTATTTCTACAAGATAAGGCGGGAGCCCTGATGTTCATTGTAAGAAAGCTTCTGCTGTCTTTTCTTTGCGCGGTTTCAATTGCAGGGAGCGCGGCTGCTTCTGCCAATATTGAGACGTGGGACACGGACACTAGCGGATGGCTGATCAGGGACTTCTTTGGGGGTACGGAGTACGGCTCCCTGGATTGGGTTTCTACCCTCGGCGGCTACAGTGGCGTCCTGCGCGACACAGGCGGAGCGTCCGACAATAACCGTATCGATTATATTTATACTCAGGGCCCAGGCCTTGCGGGAAACATGGATTATACCATCGGAGGCCTTTCGGTGGTTTTCGACTTCTACAACCAGAGCGCGGTGCCGGCCCAGCTGGACATATATCTAATGTCGGACCTGGGCGGCAACGAATACGAATGGCACTTGGACGTTACATCACAGGTTACAGCCAGCGGCTGGTCCCAGATATCCGGTCGGCTGGATTTCTCCGATGGCTGGTACAATATCGATGATGGGCGGACGACGGCCGCGCAGTTCAGCGCAGACCTGGCAGATGTGGATGAGATAGGAATAATGATCACATATCTTGACGGGGTGGGCGGCCAGATCTATGCCCTGGACAATTTTGACGTAATTCCCGAGCCCGAGACGTGGGCGTTTCTGGGGATAGCGTTCCTGTCGATAGGGTACAGTTTTCGCGACAGGCTGGACAAGTCGATCGCGATGGCTAAAGCGTGGATCAAGGGCTGAGTCTCGGGACATAAGGAACCTAACAAGACCCTGCTTTAAAGGCGGGGCTATTTTTTTGGAGTAATGGATCATGAAGGCAGCCCTGCTTGGGTTTGAGGAGTCCGGCAAGAGTACACTGTTTCAGCTTCTAACGGGCCGCGCCATACCGGAAGGCCGTCAGGAGTCGGAAACGCTTGAGGGAATCGCTGCTGTGCGCGATCCGAGGGTGGACAGAATTTCGGAGATCTGCCAGCCGGAGAAGACCAAGTACGCGGAGACCTCGTACTCGCTCTGTCCAGCCGTAACAAAAGGCGAGGGAAAGCGCGGCTGGCTGGAGCCGGCCAGGCGGGCGGACCTGCTCTGCATAGTTGTGCGCGCCTTTGCTTCGGACTCCGTTTACCATCCGCTTGGCTCCGTAGATCCTGAACGTGACAGGGCGGAGCTGAGGATGGAGGTGCTGCTGGCAGATCTTGAAATGATTGAGAACCGCCTCGCGAGGATGGAAAAGGAGAAGCGGGCCGGCCAGACTCCGGCCCAGGCGATAGAAGAGCGGGCGCTTGACAAATGCCGCGCCGCCATTGAGGCCGATGAGCTCCCCGTTGAAGGCCTGGACGAGGGAGAGCTGTCAGCGGTGAAGAGCCTGGGGCTCCTCTGCCTGAAGCCGTTCCTTTGGATCTACAACGTAGACGAGACGGATGTCCATGAGGATGGTTTTGATCCTGTTACCATAGCCTGCCTCATCGAGAAGGAAATCATGGAGATACAGGATGACGCAGAGAGGCAGGCCTACCTTGAGGACATAGGCCTTAAGTCGTCGGGCGTCGACAGAATGAGCCGCGCGGTCTACGACGCGCTTGGCTTGATGTCATTCTACACGATGGGTAAGGACGAAGTGAGGGCTTGGACCGTAAGCAAAGGGGCAACAGCACCGGTGGCGGCAGGCAAGATCCACACGGACATGCAGAGGGGCTTCATCAGGGCCGAGGTGATAAAATATGATGACCTCGTAGATGCAGGCAGCGAAGCTGAAGTCAAGAGCCAGGGAAAGCTGGACCTGAAGGGAAAGGACTACGTGATGCAGGACGGCGACATATGCTCCTTCCTGTTCAACGTCTAGCCGGCTCAGGAATCGAGCTTGCGCACTGCCGCAAGGATCTCTTTGAGCTTCCTGTCCGGGTCCTTGCTCTTCAGTCGCGGGAACAGCCGGCCTGTCTTTATGTAATCTCCGCCCTTCATGAGCATTAGCCTATCCTCCCGGGTTTCGATTCCAGACAGCCCTTTGCCGCTGGCTGTTATTCTGAGAAGAGTAACGGCCAGAAGCCTGTGGGCTTCAACGGCGAGAGGGCCGAAACGGTCAGCCAGCTCATTCCGCAAGTCCTTCACATCTGCGGGGGAAAGGGCTTCGGCGACCTTCCTATATATTCCGAGCCGGATCTTCTCCTCCTCAATGTATGTATACGGGATCGCGGCAACCGCGCGCTCCGTGCTTGCAAACGTGAAGGATATGAAGTCGAGTTTCAGCATACAGCTTACAGGTGCAAGTGTTCTCTTTCCCTTCATCTGGTCAACGGTGCGCTTCAAGAGCTGGCAGTAGAGGCCAAAGCCTATGGCGCTTATATGGCCGCTCTGAGCAGCGCCCAGGATATTGCCTACTCCGCGAATCTCCATGTCCCTGAGCGCAAGGTTGAAGCCGGCCGCCAGGCCGGAATAGGTCTTCACTGCCCCGATCCGGCTTCTCGCGTCTGAGTCCACCCTTCCGCGCTCTGGAAGCAGGAGGTAAGCGTACGCCCTCCTGGTCGAACGTCCGACCCTTCCCCGCAGCTGATAAAGGTCGGCTATTCCAAACCGGTCCGCGCGGTCAATGAGGATCGTGTTGGCGGTGGGAATGTCGAGGCCGCTTTCTATGATTGTGGTGCAGAGTAGAATGTCCAGTTCCCGTCTGGCAAAGGCGTGCATCACTTCCGAAAGCTCGTGTGCCGGCATGCGTCCATGAGCTACGCCTATGCGTGCTTCCGGCAGCAGGCCGGCCAGGCGTTTAAGCACCCTTTCGATAGTGATTATCCGATTATGGAGATAGAACACCTGACCCTCCCTGTGAAGCTCGTTGTTGATTGCCGAGCGCACTACTGAGTCGGTGTTCTTTGTTACTACCGTTTTGACTGGGCGGCGCTCACTTGGCGGAGTCTGAATGAGGCTCATCTCCCTGGCTCCGGTCATGCTCATGTAAAGGGTCCTGGGAATAGGCGTGGCCGTCATGGTAAGAACGTCGACAAGCTTCCGCATGTGTTTGAGGCGCTCTTTGTGTTCCACTCCAAACCGCTGCTCTTCATCTATAATCACGAGCCCGAGGTCTTTGAAAGAGACGTTCGGCTGAAGCAGGGCGTGAGTGCCGATGATGATATCGACAGTTCCCTCGTTCATCTCTTTCAGGACACGGTTTCTGTCCGCGCGCGAGCAGAATCGGCTGAGCATCGCGATCTTGACAGGATAGATGGACATTCTCTCGGAGAAGGTATCAAAATGCTGCTGGGCAAGGATGGTCGTTGGCACAAGCACGGCCACCTGCCTGTTGTCCATAACGGCCTTGAAGGCTGCGCGCATGGCTACTTCCGTCTTTCCGTAACCGGCGTCACCGCATATCAGCCTGTCCATGGGGTGGGGGGCCTCCATGTCGCGTTTGACTTCCATGATGGCCTTCACCTGGTCCTGCGTTTCCTGGTAGCGGAAGGACGACTCGAAATCCCGCTGCCATGGCTTGTCCTTCGCGAAGGCGTGACCGGGCTGCACGGCGCGATGCGCCTGAAGTTCCAGGAGGGACCCGGCCATGTCCATTATCGACTCGCATGCAGCCTCTTTCTCCTTGTTCCAGCGCCTGCCCCCGAGCTTGTGAAGCCTGGCCTTGTGATGTGGAAGTCCAACATACCGGCTCAGCAGGTGGGCCTGAGAAACCGGCACATGCAGCATCATGCCGTCGGCATATTCCAGCGACAGGACCTCCTGCAGCTGGCCGGCCATGGATATCTCGTTAATTCCTTTGTAGATTCCGATGCCGTGGTCGGCATGTACGACCAGGTCCTCCGGCTCGAGGTCTGTAATCTCCGCGGGCCGGAATCCGCTTTGACCCGCGGCCGACTGCTGGTCTCCAAACGGTGAATAGCGCAATCCTGATACACCCTTTGCGGGCAGAAGGTCGTTTTCCGAAACGATCAGGACTTTCTCTGCTTCCGATCCGAACCCGCTCGACAGGGGGCCGTCATGCAGCGCGACCGCGGCGCGTTCGATGAGGGATTTTTGAAAAAAGTGGTTCGCGGCGCCCTTCGAGCTGCAGGAAAGAACAATCCTGTAGCCGTTGTCAACGAGGGCGCTGAGCTTCTTCGCGGCAGCCTGTCGTGTCTCCTCAAACGCGTCAGCATGCAGGGCCGACGGCGTAATTCCGAGAATATGCCGGGCGGCACTGAAGTCAAACTCGCCGAACTCGCTTGTCTCATCCCCGGCCCTGATAATTCGTGTCTTTGGGCGCGCGGAAAGCTCCCTTACAAGCTTCTTGAATGACAGTGTCGGCGTCTCGTCGGAAGCCGTAGACGTGAACATTGCGGCATGCTCCTCGGCCAATACCATATCCATCCATATGACTGTCAGGCCGTCCTGCAAAAAGGACGCGAAGGACGCTGTGCGTTTTGTTGTCTGCAGGCCCCTTTCGGTTGGAGGAGGGATGGTTACGGTATCGAGTTTTCCGCGAGAACGCTGATCGGCGGGATCGAACTGCCTGATAGACTCGATGTCTGAACCCGCTATCTCGACGCGTATGGGCCATGGCGCCGCAGCCGGCCAAATGTCCACGACGCCGCCCCGGGCACACGCCGTCCCCTGTTCGAGCACTTCATCGCAGAACTCGTATCCGGCAGCGAGCAAATCGTCTACGAGCCGTTCCCGCTCGAACTGCTGCCCGGTTCTCAGAACGCGGGTTGCCTGCAAGAGTTGGGAAGGCTCGGGCAGTTTTTGCATCAGGGCCTGAACGGATGCGGCAATGAGCTGGGGACGGCCGGATTCCTGGAGCGCGCTAAGCGTGGCGAGCCTGTGCCCGGCGGATATGTAGTCCTCTGAAAATGTTTGGGAAGATTTTCTGCCTTCAGTTACCACGTGGTAGGCAGGGAAGTAGAGCGGCATTTGAGTGGGCGTGAGCAGTCTCAGGTCCCTGTGCAGTTCCGCGAGTAGGGCAGGCTCGTGCGCTATGCAGAGAACATTTTGCCCGCTGCTTTCGTAAACGCTTTTTGCCAGGAAAGCGACAGCAGATGTCGGAAGATGAGGAAGGGCGAGCGGCCGGGCGTCACTGACGATACCAGTGAGGCTTTGGCCCAGGCGCCGGGAGACTGTGCTTAGAATATCCATATCCAGCCGAAAGATATTCTATGCGGGCGAAGCGCTTACTAGAAGCCTTTTCGCATGTGTGAGGGAGGAATGCGGAGCACGAGCCTGTATTTCGCTACTGTCCTTCTGGCTATCTTGATGCCCTTTTCTGTAAGGGCTTCTACGATTTCCTGGTCGGAAAGCGGCTTGCTGGGGTCCTCTGCCGCGACCATAGTCGAGATCATGTCTTTTACAGTCATGTTCGAGACTTGAGAGCCGTCGGCGGTCTTTATGCCCGGCGTGAAGAAATACTTCATTTCGAAAAGTCCAAGAGGTGTCTGCATGTACTTTCCTGAGACGGCCCGGCTGACCGTAGTTTCGTGGACGCCAACTTTATCCGCCACCTCCGCCATCGTAAGCGGCTTAAGATTGGAGACGCCGTGCTCCAGGAAGTCCATCTGTGACTCAACAATCTCCGAGGCTATCTTGTGTATGGTTTTCTGTCGCTGATGTATGCTCTTGATAAGGAACGCGCCCGAGCGGATCCGCTCCCTTATGTAACTCTTTACTTCGGTTTTCGTCGCAGTCGAGCTGAGGAGGTTTCGGTAGTAGTTGTTTATTCGCAAGTGCGGCAGCTGATCGTCATTGAGTATGATTACGTACTCGCCATCGACTTTTTGGACGACTACTTCCGGCAGCACGTATGTCGCTACCTCTGCCGAGTAGATCCGGCCGGGCTTCGGGTCCAGCTTGGAGATTTCCTTCGCGGCCTGCTGAACTTCCTCTAAATCCACTTTCAGGGACCTGGCAATTTCTCCATATTTCCTCCCGCCGAGTTTATTCAGGTGCTCGCGGACTATGTCTGCCGCCAGGCTGTCAACACGACCGAGTCTTTCAAGCTGGATCAGCAGGCACTCCTGGAGGTCTTTTGCCGCCACTCCGGTCGGATGGAATTCCTGTACTATCTGAAGGATCTCCTCCGCGTGCTCAAGCTCGAAGCTGGCCGACTCGGCTATTTCTTCAATGGATGCCGTCAGGTAGCCGTCTTCATTAAGGCTGCCTACTATCAGTTCGCCCATCTGGCGGTCATTCTCAGGAAGCCCGGCCAGGTTTAGCTGGTTGAGCAAATGCTCCTGAAGCGATTCCTGCTGGGGGAGGGAGTCGAGAAGGAACTGTCGTTTCTCCGCCGCCTCAGGGTTATAGGCGTAGGAGCTGGAGTTCTGGTACATGTAGTCCTTCCACTCTTCATCAAGTCTGGCAAGGGCTTCGTACTGTTCGTCAAAGTCCAGCTGGTCCGTCTCGTCGCGCGTGGCTTCTTCGCCCGCCTTCGCTTCGACTTCCACCTGCTCCTGCTCCGTTGGCGTTTCCTCCAGAGTCGGGTTCTGCTCTATTTCCTCGCGCACAAGCGTCCGCAGCTCCAGGATCGGCATCTGCAGCATCTCAAGGGACTGCCTCAGCTGAGGTGCAAGGATCATTTGCATCTGCTGGGACTGGGATAACGATAGGCTTTGGTTTGGCATAGTTATTGCTTTCTCATTCAATGATCCGCGCGAAGCGCGTTTTATTCAAGAAAATACTTTAGGAACAGGAGTTGCTTGAGGGATGTGAGGAGGACTGGTACATTTCCGAATGAGTAACTTCAGGAGTATTTTGTGAGAGTTTGTGTGCTGGCGAGCGGCAGTTCCGGGAACTGCATATATGTGGGAGCGGGTGAGTCGCATATCCTGGTAGATGCCGGCATCAGCTGCAAGGAGGCTGATCGAAGGCTGGCTGAAGCGGGTATTGATCCTGAGGCGATACAGGCTGTATGCATCACCCATGAACACGCGGACCACATCTCGGCGATCGGCGTGATGCAGCGCAAAAGGAATGTCGCTCTTTACGCGAATTCCGCGACCATCGAGGCAATCAACGCAGTCGGTAAGCTGGCGGGCCTGAAATGGAATGTGTTTGAGGCAGGCCAGGCTTTCGAAATAGGCGGGTTGACAGTCGAACCGTTTTCTGTTCCGCACGACGCGTACGATCCCGTCGGCTTCTGTATGTCTGATGGGTCGTCGCGAATCGGCATTGTCACCGACATGGGGATGGTAACCGGTTTAGTGAGGGAGAAGCTCAGGGACTGCGGGGTGATAATAATAGAATCAAACCATGACAGCGAGATGCTTAAGGCTTCCGGCAGGCCCTGGTCGCTGAAGCAGAGGATAGGGGGCAGGCACGGCCACATGTCAAACAGCCAGGCCTGTGAGCTGCTCGGCGAGATAGCCTCGCCTGCCCTGAAAGCAGTTTACCTGGCCCACATCAGCTCTGACTGCAATGAGCGTGATAAGGCAATGCAGCGGGCCAGATCCGCGCTTGATTCCAGGGGATGCTCAACGGTTTCCGTTGAGGTCACCTATGCCTCACAGGCCACGGGCGTCATGGAGTTCTAGTTTCAGAGCCCGAGCTCGTCGCAAATCGCGGCAGCGGCACGATCTTCAACGTTTCCTGTGCCCAGCGATTCTCTTACTGCGGCCAGTTCCTTCAGCATCGACCTTCGCTCCGGCGTATCTGTAATCAGGGCTGCAATAGATTCCGCGATCTTGTCGGGCCTGGCGTCAAACTGCACGAACTCAGGGCAGATTGTTTTGCCCGCGATGATGTTCACCATGCCGATGTTGTCTATTTTGATGAGCGCCCTGCAGATCCAGTAAGTCAGCAGCGACACCTTGTAAACGACCACCATCGGACAGCCCATCAGTGCCGTTTCTACCGTGGCAGTGCCCGACGCAACTACGGCCGCGTTGGCCTGCCGCAGGATCTCGCGGGTTTGGCCGGCCACAACCCTGGTTGCTGCCGGCGGCGTGCCGTTTGGGAGCCTCTCCATAATGTATTCGGCGGTAGATCCCGATGATGCGGCGATAATGAAGCATGCGTCCGGTGCGAGCGTCTTTATGGATTCCGCCGTTTCAAGGAGTACCGGCAGGATCCGGTCTATTTCGTGTTTCCTGCTTCCGGGCAGTAGGGCCACGCGTTTCCCGGAATCCCATGAAAGTTCTGAAGGCTCCGCGGCGAGGGCCTTGTCCGTCTCTTCTACCAGCGGATGGCCGACGAAATCCGTCTTCAGGCCGGTGCCTTCAAAGTGTCCGCCTTCGAACGGGAATATTGTGAGAAGGCGGTCCAGGTTGGCGGCCATTTCCGGTATGCGCTTTCTGTTCCAGGCCCAAACCTGCGGGCAGATGTAATAGATGGTTTTGATCTTCATCGCGTGGAGCTTCTTTGCCAGGCGGAGGTTGAAGCCCGGATAGTCGACGAGGATCACGGCGTCAGGCCTGCGTTCCCCTGCGGTCTTGAGAAGGCGGGCGAAGAGTGCCCGGAAGAAGAAGTACCTGCGCGCCACTTCCGAGAAGCCCATGACCGCCATCTCTTTGATGTCCTGCAGGATTTCCACGCCTTCCGCGCGCATGCTGCTGCCGCCGGTACCGAAGAAGGACGCGTCCGGCAGCCGCCTCTTTACGGCTTGGACCAGCCGCGCCGCATGCATATCACCGGACACTTCTCCGGCAACGATCATGAAGCGGGGCGCGGCCTTTTCGGTCATGAGTGGTTTTTCCTGATACGGTCACAAATCTCGACGGCGAGCTGCAGCGCCTCCGAGGCGTGCCGGCCGGAAACCACCGGCTCGCTCTGGGTCGCAACGCACTCGACGAAGGATTCCAGTTCAGAAGCCAGCGGCTCTCCCTTTTCGATCGGGACGGGCTCGGAGGTCACCCGCCCTCCGAGGATGCGGCAAACCTGGCCGGTCTGGTTCATATAGTCCAGGGACACGTAAGCATCTGACTGAAATACTCGAATCTTTCGCATCCGCTCCTGGCT
>JBFIFS010000057.1:0-14499 GCA_041602695.1 Kiritimatiellia bacterium | reverse complement strand
GCCGGGGGGAAAGTCCTTGGTGATCCGACTGAAGGCTCGCTGGTTACCCTTGCGAACAGGGCGGGGCTTCAGAAGAAGGACGCCGAAGGCGCCATGCCGCGGGTCGACGAAAGGCCTTTCGATTCTGAGCGCAAGAGGATGACTACGGTCCATGAAGTGAAGGGAGTCCTGCCGTTTGATGAGGTCCAGTCATGGGCGGCGGGAAAGCCCCGCATAGCATTCATGAAGGGCGCGGCTGACAGCGTTCTGGACTGCTGCGACCGCGTGTACTTGTCTGGCGCCGTAGAGGCGATGACTCCGGCGCAGCGAGAAAAGATAGAGCAGCGTAACGGCGATCTGGCGAAGCAGGGCATTCGTGTGCTGGCAATGGCCTTCCGGGAATATGATGAAGGTGAGGTCGAAGAGAAGATGGTCTTTGCAGGCCTGGCCGGAATGATCGATCCGCTCCGCGAGGAGGTCATAGACGCCGTGGAGGAGTGTCATCAGGCAGGGATAAGGCCCGTAATGATTACCGGCGACCATCCGCTGATTGCCCAGAACATTGCCGGCTCGCTCAACCTTGAGTCTCCCGGTGGAGCGCTGGTGGGGACCGAGCTTGAGCCGATGAGCAGGGAAGAGCTTGAACGGCGGGTGCAGGACGTTTCCGTTTACGCGCGCGTTGCCCCGCATCACAAGCTCCGTATTGTTGACGCGTTCCAGAAGAACGGCCACGTGGTAGCGATGACCGGAGACGGCGTGAATGATGCGCCCGCGCTGAAAGAGGCCGACATTGGAGTGGCCATGGGCATTACAGGGACGGACGTTTCGCGCGAGGCCGCTGACATGGTCCTCCAGGATGACAACTTCGCCACGATTGTCCATGCCGTTGAACAGGGACGTATCATCCTGGACAACATTATAAGGTTCGTGCGATTCATCCTCGCGAGCAACTGGGCGGAGATACTTGTAATGATGGCGGCGCCCCTGCTGGGAATGCCGATCCCCCTTTATCCGGTGCAGATCCTTTGGATGAACCTCGTGACGGACGGGCTGCCGGCCCTCGCGCTTGGGCTGGAGCCCGGCGAGAGCGATGTGATGAAGCGCAAGCCGCGCAACCCAAACGCTCCGATCATTGCCCGCGGCACGGGGCTTCATATTCTCTTTGTGGGCCTTCTCATGGCCGGCCTTGGCCTTGGTGCGGGATATACGGCATGGAAGAAGGGGGAATCTGTCGTTCAGGTGTCAGGTGACGGCTGCCGGGAGGCAGCGTGGTGTGACCAGGAACCGGTCACCACTTATCAGTGCTCGGGTGAGGACATTCCGAGTTCCGCATCCCATGGTCATCATTCAGGGCACGGCTACGGGGCGGCTTCTGAGTGGCAGACGATCCTGTTCACCCTGCTCGTCTTTTCCCAGCTGACCCTTGCCCTGGCGGAGAGGTCTACGAGGGATTCGCTGCTGAAAGTAGGGGTATTCAGCAACAAATACATGATTTTGGCCATTGGTATTACAATCGTGCTTCAGCTTGGCGTGGTGTATGTGCCGCCCCTGCAGAAGCTGTTCAGGACGGTACCTCTTTCCGGCGGCTGGCTGCTTACTGCAGCCGGATTGAGCATTCTGGTTTTCTTTGCCGTTGAGCTGAAGAAAGCCATCGCCCGACTCCTCTCGAAATAGGCCTTTTCTGCCTCATTCTGGGCGGCGTGCGCAAAATGGGTTTTTCTTGCGAAATGGGCGTTTATTGTTAATATCCATTACCGGTTTGGCACCGCCGCGCCGGTGTAACTGAAGGTATCGGGAGAGGGAATCAATGTTTCGTCCAATCCGCGCAATAGCTTTCGCAGTGTTTGTAGGGATTTTCTGTACAGTCCAGAATGCGACGGCTTCTAGGGTCAAGCTCAAGATCCGTGCTGGAAACCGGATGAGCAACCAGGTCGATACCGTCGAAATCAGGGCCAACCTTCCTGAAAGGGTTGGAACCAATGAGATCATCAGCCTGGGCGGCCTTGAGCTGGGTTATGACATCAAGACGGACACGTACTACGTATTCAAGGATGTCGAGCTCGGTCCTAAAGAGACCCGCACCTTTGAGGTAGAGATCAAGGACATCTGGCTGATTCCCGAAGAGGAGATAGCGCTGCTTGAGGAGAGGGCCGGGGACCTCGCCGGCCTGCTGCAGGGAAGGCCTGAGTTTGAGCAGGCCGAGGGGCTTCAGTCGCTTGCCGAGGAAACTCTTGTTCGGATCAAGACGTCCCAGGACAACAACAGGATCAAGCCGGGCACGCCGGTGAGCCAGCACATTACTGTATTTGAAGCCAACATGCTGGCGCTGGAGCGGGTGAAGGAGGCAGTCGGCTCGCTTGAGAACCTCGTGCTTGGCAGCGGGCAGGACCCGGGCGAGCTGGTTGGAAGCGTAAAGGACATCCCCGCGCCCAACCGCGATGTTGAGATGGCGCCGGAGGATTACAGGATCGCGCTGTACAGGATCAAGATTACCAATCCGTCGGAAAAGGAGGACAAGAAAGTCCCGCTTATCAGGGAGCTTCCAGCGGAGATAACCCTTGATGACGTTGTTGATGCCGGGGGGCTGGCAATGAAAGCGGACCCCAAGACCGGAACGACCTATGTCTATACAAATGATCTTGAGCTTGCAGCGGGGCAGAGCAGGACGTTTGTCGTCAAGATTCGCGACAAGTGGAACATCAACGCGCCGAGAATCGAGCGTCTTCTTGAGATGGGCGGCGACATTCTCGCCCGGGTCGGTGAGCGGGAGAAAGTTGAGTCTATCGAAACGGCAATCGCGGGGATCCAGGGCGAGCTCACAGCTATTGCCGGCGAACAGGGGCCGCAGAAGCTCGACTCTGACTATGTGGCTTACTTCAGGGACCAGGCCGACAGGATAGACCTTCTTGAGGCGAAGCTCAACAGGATCAACGCGGCGCTCAAGCCTGTTAACAAGAACCAGAAGCTCGGATTCAACGCGAAGGCGCCCAGCTTCAAGACCACCTGGATCATCATCTACATAATACTTGGTTTTCTGCTTTTCATGAGTGTAGTATTCTTCTTCCGCTGGTGGGGTGGATCTGACGACGTCGAAACCCACTCCGAGGGCGGCGAGGGCAAGGAATGAAGGCGCTTCCGCCCGGGGCGAGCAGGGCCGGATTCTGTTTTTTATAGAGAGGTTGCATGGCGTTAAAACTTGATCTTATTAAGCTTAAAGAGCACGGCGTTGTAGCGGAGATCCGGCAGGATGTTGTCAACGTAACCGGCCTGACCAACTGTATGAACGGCCAGCTGGTGACTATTGGCGGGTCCTCCAAAGGAGTGATTGTCGGATTCGACCCGGATTACGTCCTCGTTCTGGTTGTGAATGAGGGCAACCCCATCAAGCCGGGCGACAGCGTTACTACCACGCTGGACGAGTTCAAGATTCCTGTTGGAGAGGATTTCATCGGGAGGCGCTTTAACGCCCTCGCCCATCCGCTTGACGGCGGCGGGCCGATCAAAGAGACGGCGGCGCACACGATCTTCACGAAGGCTCCGGGCGTGCTGGAGCGGACTCCGCTGGACGAGGTGCTTCAGACCGGGGTGAAGATTGTGGACATGACCCTCCCGATCGGCAAGGGCCAGCGCATGCTGATTATTGGTGACAGGATGACCGGAAAGACTGCCGTTGGGCTTGACGCGATCATCAACCAGAAGGGCAAGGGCATTAAGTGCATTTACTGCATGATCGGCAAGTCTGAAGCCGCCATGAACAAGGTCATTGAGACCTTTGAGCAAAAGGGCTGCTGGGACTACTCAATGATGGTCGTGGCCGGAGCATCGGACCCTATGGGGCAGCAGTATCTCTGTCCCTACGTTGCGTGCAGCATGGGTGAGTATTTCATGGACAGGGGAGAGGACGTCCTGGTGGTGTTCGACGATTTCACCAAACACGCCTGGGCCTACAGGCAGATTTCACTACTTCTCGAGCGGGCGCCCGGCCGCGACGCTTATCCTGGAGACATTTTCTATATTCACTCACAGCTTGTTGAGAGGGCAGGACAGTTGAAGCCCGAGAAGGGCGGCGGGACGATGACGCACCTGCCGATTGTCGAGACGCTGCAGGGCGATGTGGCCGGATATATTCCATCGAACATCATTTCCATGACCGACGGACAGATCTATTTCAATGCTTCGCTCTTTGGAGAGGGCTTCAAGCCGGCCATTGACATGGGGCTTTCTGTTTCCCGTATTGGAAGCAAGGTGCAGTGGAACGCCGTTAAGAAGATTTCCGGCATGCTCAAACTTGAGTTCGTGCGCTACAAGGAGCTGGAGAAGCTCACAAGGATCAAGGCCGGCGTGTCTCCCGAGGCCGAAGCCAGGCTGCAGCAGGGGAAGTGCCTTGAAGAGCTCCTGAAGCAGGATGAGAGCTGTCCGTGCCCGATGGAAGAGCAGGTCATTGTCCTTTACGCCTTCCAGAACGGCTTCCTGAAGACCACCCGCCCGGCCGAGGTGAGGGTAAAGCTGGCCCAGCTCGTGAAGCTGATAAGGCAGAACTGCCCCGAACAGGTCGAAGCTCTCATTTCAGGCAGGAAGCTCACTGACGAAATTAAGGAGGCGCTTGATGAGCAGCTTGATCGGTTCGTCCATACCACTGTTTAAGCTGAAGGTCGAAGAGACCGGAAAGATTAAGGACATCAAGGAGATCATTGTCCGTATCGATGGCCTGCCTACGTGCCTTAACGGCCAGATCGTAGACATGGGTGACGGGGTGAAGGGCATCATCATGGGATATGATGAAGAAGACGTCCTGGCCCTCGTGCTTGGCGATCCCGGCCGGCTCCGCATGGGCAAAGAAATCAAAGGCATAAGTGAGCCGTTCAAGATTCCCGTGGGTGACGCTTTGCTCGGCCGTATGGTGACTGCCCTTGGCACGCCGTGCGACAGCGCCGGTGAGATAGAATCCAAGGACATGGCTCCTGTATTCAGGGACTCCCCGCCTATCACGGAGCGCGCGCCGATATGTGATTTCATGCCGACGGGCACGAAGATGATAGATGTCCTTATTCCCGTTGCCCGCGGCCAGAGGCAGCTGATCCTGGGCGACAGGATGACAGGCAAGACGGCGCTCGCCCTTGACGCTATCATCAACCAGAAGGGCCGGGACATGGTCTGCATCTACTGCGCGATCGGCAAGTCGCTCGCCAACCTGGAGAAGGCTGCAAGCGCATTTCACCGGGCCGGGATGATGGACTCAACAGTCATGGTGGTGGCCACTGATAACTCGCCAGTGGGAGAGCAGTACATTGTTCCGTTCTCGGCAGCGTCAATAGGTGACTATTTCGCGGCGAAGGGGAGGGACGTGCTGGTGGTTTTTGACGACCTGACTAAGCACGCCTGGTCTTACCGCCAGCTTTCGCTCCTGCTCGAGCGGCCGCCGGGACGCGAGGCCTACCCCGGTGATATTTTCTATATACAGACGCAGCTCATGGAGCGGGCCGGCAGGTTCAACGACAAATACGGTGACGGCAACGGGTCGATGACCTTTCTCGGCATCGCGGAAACGCAGCAGGGCGACCTTACAGGCTACATTCCGTCAAACCTTGTTTCCATGTGTGACGGGCAGGTGGTCCTTAGCGCGCAGATATTTGCCGAAGGCATGCGCCCCGCCATAGACATCGGTTCATCCATATCTATTACCGGCGGCCGGACCCAGCCCGAAGCCCTTAAGGTGCTGGGCCGGAACGTTCGCTCCGAGTATGCGCGGTACAACGAAGTCGTGAAGCTCAGTAAGCTGTCGTCGGGCCTGTCGGACGAGGCGGCGGCCCTGATGAAGAAAGGTGAAGCCATTGAGGCGATCCTGCAGCAGGGCGAGTTCATGCCTGCCAGCGTGGCGGAGGACATAGTGCTTCTCTACGCGCTTGAAAAGCAGGCGTTCCTGGACCTTGCGCAGCCCGACAAAGTGCGGCTTGCCAAAACGATCTTCAATCTGGTGAAGGAAAAGGACGCCGGGCTGACGGAGCGCCTGGAAGAGACTGGTGATTTGACTGACGAGAGCAGCAAGGCCCTTGATGCGGCGCTGGAAGCGGTTCTCGCGGAGTTCCAGCCGGAAGGATGATTTTTGCAGGTTCAGATACTTAACCCTAAGCACGTGCTTTTTAAAGGAGAGGCGAAGAGCCTTTTCCTGCCGGGTGACATGGCGGAATTTGAGCTGCTGGATTTTCACGCGCCGATCGTGAGTCTTTTAAGGCCGGGCCAGGTGGTGGTTGACGGCAGGAAGGGCATACCGATAAAGCGCGGAATGGTGAAGTTTGACAACAACGAGTGCATGATCCTTGTTGAGGAGTAGCGCGGGAAGCAGGAGCTGGTTTTGGACAGTTTTGTTATTTTTCTTGTGATGTTCGTAACGATCATCGGCCCTTCGGCCGTGATAGCCGCGATCGGCTATGCGAGCATTCGTGCGCTTGGAAGGAACCCGTCTGCGGCGCCTAAGATCCTGCAGGCGATGATAATTGCGCTGATTTTCGCGGAGTCGATAGCGGTCATAGCGCTGCTGATTCTTTTCCAGCTTTTCGGCAGAGGATAACTAAGGACAGATAACGGGACAGAGAGACAATGGATATACTGAAGCTTCTATTACCCATCATTGTTGCGCACGCCGTGGTGCTTGTGGCGCTCATAGTTGTAATAAGGAAGATGCTCCTGAGCGACACGATGAAGGCTGTTGCAAGGATTCGCGCGGTTGAGGACGAAGTTCGCAGGAAGGAAGAGAGCATTCGTCAGGAGATAGCGCAGCACGAGAAAGAGTTTGAACAGAAGAAGCTGGAGGCCGCCGCGCAGATGCAGGCCGACAGGGAGAGGTCCGAGAAAGAAGTCAACAACATGCGCGACCAGGTCGTCGGTGAAGCGAAGAAAGAGGCCGACAAGATCATTGAGCAGGCCAGGGGCAATGAGGAGAAGTTCCGGAAACAGCTTGCGCAGGACATGGAGGAGAAATCCGTCACATACGGCGGGCAGGTCTTTGAGCTGGTCTTCAGCGAAAAGGTCACCCCGTCCATCGACAAGGCCTTTATCACCGAGCTGCTGGACGCGCTGAGTGAGATTGATGCCGGGGCCATTACCGTGGATACGGAGCAGGCGGAATTTAGAACGGCCCGCGAGATGGACCCCGAGCAGAAGAAGCGGCTTGAAGGCATACTGAACGAGAAGTTTGGCGCGGCCATAAGTATTAACGAGACCGTCGATCCGGAACTGATGGCCGGGATCAGCTTCAAGCTGGGCAGCCTCGAGATCGACGGAAGCCTTCGCAACCGCTTCAACGAGGCGGTCGCTGAAGTCAAGAAGAACGCGCGCGCGTAACCCGACGGGAGTTGCTGAATGCAGCTTAATGAGCTTAGAAAAGACCTCGAGTTCAACCAGGAGCTGCTGGGCCTTGTTGAAACGCTGAAGAATGTGGCCGGCGCGCAGTATCACACGCTGGAAAAGCAGAAAGAGCGTTTTGACGAGTTTATGGACGCGTTTTCCGGGTTCTTTCGGGTTGTCAACCTGACGGAAGTGGAAGACCCGTTTGTGGACGTGATGAGCGATGTGCTTGGAATCATCATTGTAACTTCTGACTCCGGCTTTATGGGCGGCCTCAACTCCGGTGTCATCCGTGAGGCTTTGAAGAAGCAGGGCGACCTTCCGAACGAAAAAGTCTCCCTGATAGTCATTGGGGACAAGGGGGCGGGTACACTCACCGACCAGCGCCGGAAATTCAAGTACTTCCCCGGCATTAACCAGGACACAATTTATGAACAGTCCGTCGAGATAAAGGACTACATCATTGAAGAGGTCACGGCGAAGCGCATGGGGAAGCTGGTTGTCTCATATCCAAAGCCGCTTTCGTTCACGGCACAGACCATTGATTCGATCAACCTGCTCCCGTGCAAGGAGCTTTTCGATGTCGAGGCGAAGAGCGAGATCTCCGAGCACCTGAAGGGCGCGAAGAAGCTTATAGCAGACTCGCAGAAGCTGGTCGTCGAGTCCGCGTTCTCGGACATGATTGAGTATCTCGCCGGCGCATGGGTCACGTCCAAGCTGTTCGAGGTCTTTGAGGACAGCAAGCTGGCCGAGTTTTCCGCGCGCGCGATGCATTTGGAGGGCAGCCTCCAGAAGGTGGAGAAGGAATATAAGAAGGTCAAGCACCAGGTATCAAAGGCGACCCATGAGCTTATCGACAAGGGAATGAGGGAGTCGCACGCCGCCAAGATGATTAAAGAGAAGAAGAAGAAAAAGAAGAAGCTCGCAAGGCGCAAAGAGCAGGAGGCCGCGGCCCGGAAGGCGGAAGCCACGGAAGCCGCGTAAAGGTTTAATCAGATAATAACCAGTGGGGGATGTGAGTATGAGTGAAGCAGAGGCAGTTGCTGCCGAGCTGAAGGTAGGCAAAGTGGTGTCCGTCCAGGGCCCGGTTGTCGACGTGAAGTTCGAGCGTGTAGAGGACATGCCGGACATGCACGAGACGATCGTCACAACGGCATTCGACAAGCGTGAGATCATCCTGGCGGTTGCGGAGCATTTGGAAGGCAATATCGCCAGGTGCGTTGCCATGGCGTCAACGCTGAACCTGCAGCGCAACGCGAAGGCAACGTCACAGGGGAAAGGCATCGAGATACCCGTGGGCGAGGAGCTGTTCGGGCGGATTATCAATGTTATGGGCAAGCCGATCGACGGGCTGGGGCCGATAGAGTGTGAGCGCAAGGATCCGATCCACAAAGAGTCCGGCGCGGTACAGATGAGCGTTGATGATCTGTCCTCGACCAAGGCTGAAACCGTGGAAACGGGAATAAAGATCGTGGACCTCCTGTTTCCTGTTGTCCGGGGCAGCAAGACGGGTGTCATCGGCGGGGCGGGGTGCGGCAAGACGGTCCTGATCATGGAGCTGATCCACAATATCGTGGAAGAGCATGACGGCGCCTGCGTGTTCTGCGGCATAGGAGAGCGCATCAGGGAGGGCAACGAGCTGTTCCATGAGTTTGAACAGGCCGGAATCCTGAACAAGATCATGATGGCGTTCGGCCAGATGGACGAGCCGCCGGGTGCCCGATTCAACGTGATTCTGAGCGGAATTACGCTTGCTGAATACCTCCAGGAGTCAGGCAGGGAAGTGCTTCTCTTCATGGACAACGTCTTCCGCTTTGTGCAGGCTGGCGCGGAGATATCAACCCTGCTTGGCCGGACGCCTTCGGAAACGGGTTACCAGCCTACGCTGAGTTCGGAGGTCGGTGACGTGCATGAGCGCATCAAGGGCTCTGTCTCAGCGTTTGAGGCCGTTTACGTTCCCGCGGACGATGTGACTGACCCGGCTGTTGTCGCCATCTTCAGTTACCTGGATGCGGTCATGGTGCTGTCGCGCGAACGGACACAGCTTGGACTGTATCCCGGCATCGACGTGCTGTCATCTTCGTGCTCGAATTTGAACGCCAGCGTCGTCGGGCAGCGTCACTTCGACCTGTCGCAGGAAGTGCTCAGGGTCTTCACGAAATACGACGAACTGCGCAGGATCGTGGCCGTTATCGGCATCGATGAATTGTCCAAGGCCGACCGCACGATCTACGAGCGGGCCAGGAAGCTCCAGAACTTCCTGACGCAGCCCATGTTCGTGGCTGAATCGTTCACGGGCCGCAAGGGCCAGTATGTCCGGGTAACTGAAACCCTGGACAGCGTGGAGATGATTCTTGACGGCAAGGTGGATGATCGCGAGGAAGACGAATTCTACATGATCGGCAAGGTAGAAGGCTGATCAGTCAGGGTGTAATATGGTCAGGCTCGAGGATGAACTGGTAAAGCGGGGCCTGGTTTCCGCGGAGCAGATGAACGCGCTGGTAGAACAGGCCCGCGCGGCGTATGAGCCGGTCTATACGTTCCTGCTGTCGCAGGGCGTCATTAAGGAACAAGACCTGCTGTCCGCCTATGCCGATGTCCACGGCCTCAAAATGCTGTCTCTTGCGGACGAGTCGATCGAGCGGTCGGCCGTGAAGGCCTTGTCGCCCAAGCTTGTAGCGCATTACGGTGTGGTTCCCGTGCAGCTGGACGGGAACGTCCTGACGGTGGCGGTCTCGAATCCGGTCGACATGTCCGCGATAGAGGACATTGAAGCCAACCTGGGGTACAGGGTCGAGCGCGCCCTGGCCAGCAGGTCGGATATCAGCGCCGCGGTGAAGAAGTACTACGGGGTCGGGGCTGAGACTGTTGAGCGAATCCTCGCGGTAACCGATACGTCGGCGCCCGCGATTGACGTAACGTCTGAGTCTCACGACCTGGGCAGGATGGCCGAAGATGCGTCGGTGGTGAAGCTGGTAAACCAGCTGATTCACGATGCCATCAGTGATCGCGCCACGGACATACACTTCGAGTCATATCGTGAAGACGTTTCCGTTCGGCGGCGAATTGACGGAGTTCTTTTTGAAACCAACGTTCCCAGGAACATAATGAAGCTTTATCCGGCCATTGTTTCGCGGATCAAGCTCATGGCAGGGATGAACATAGTGGAGCGCCGGCTTCCGCAGGACGGCAGGGCCCGTGTGCGTGTCGAACACGAGGAGTATGACCTGAGAATCTCGGTAGTGCCTTCGATGCACGGCGAGGATGTTGTCATCAGGATCCTTCCCTCGAGCATGCTGTTTGACTTGAACCAGATTGGATTCTCCGAGGACCACCTCGCGATGCTCGCCGAGCTGATAAGCCGTCCTCACGGCATAATTTTTGTAACGGGGCCCACCGGCAGCGGCAAGAGCACTACGCTTTACGCGTGCCTCACCCGGCTGAACAGCAGGGACAGAAAGATCATCACGATTGAGGACCCTGTTGAGTATGAGCTGAAAGGGGTCACCCAGACGCAGATCAGGCCGGACATAGGGCTGACGTTCTCTTCCGCCCTGAGGAGCATGCTTCGGCATGATCCCGATGTAATGATGGTGGGTGAAGTGCGTGACAGGGAGACGGCGGAGATAGCCGTGCAAACTGCCATGACGGGCCACCTGGTGCTCAGCACGCTGCATACCAATGACGCGGCAGGCGCCGCGGTCAGGCTCGTGGACATGGGAGTAGACCCCTACCTGGTCACCTCTACCGTGCAGGCCTTCATAGCCCAGAGGCTTGTCAGGACCCTTTGCGATAAGTGCCGCGAGAGCTACGTGGAGGAGGGCCGCACCCTGTATAGAGGCGCCGGATGCAAGGCCTGCTCAATGACGGGCTACCGCGGGCGGGTCGCAATATGTGAGTTCCTTCCGCTTGTTCCGGAGGTCCAGAAGCTGATCCTTGGGAAGGCCTCGGCAGCTGAGGTGCGCGAGGAGGCCGACAGGCTGGGCATGCAGCGGCTTTCAGACGATGGATGGAGCAGGGCTGCGCAGGGGATCACATCAGCAGAAGAAGTGCTCCGCGTCACTATGGCCTGACGAACTCGTTGGAGTGGATTTAGCATATGCCGATATTCGTTTACAAAGCAAAGCTTGGCCCGGGGAAGACGGAGGAGGGCGAGCTTGCTGCCGAAAGCCGCACCGCGGCCGTCGAGCAGCTGAGCGCCAGGGGCATGATACCAGTCTGGGTGAAAGAGAAGGGCGACGCCGATGAAAGCGCCCCGGGAATACGCCTCAGGCGAAGGGTCAAACGCAGGGATGTGACACTGTTTACCCGGCAGCTCTCGAGCCTTACGAAATCCGGCGTTCCGATTCTAAACGCCCTGCTTACGACCGCGGGACAGACTGATAATCCGGCTTTTCGGCGAGTTGTCGAAATGATTGAAGCGGACATAAGGGAAGGCGGCATGCTGTCCGACGCGCTTGCCAGGTTTCCGGACCTCTTTTCCGGAGTTTACGTCAACATGGTGAGGGCCGGCGAGTCCTCCGGCAAGCTCGACATCATTCTGCAGCGGCTGGCCGTTGCCCGGGAAAAAGAGGACGAAGTCAGGCGGAGGGTGCAGTCCGCCATTGCGTACCCCACGCTTGTGATAGTCGTCGGAATGCTCACGGTGTTTGTGCTTCTGACCTTCTTCATGCCGCGGGTCATTTCCCTCTTCAAGAATTTCGATGATCTTCCATTGCCTACCAGGGCGCTGATGGGCATCAGTTCCGTGTTCGCGGGCTACTGGTACTGGATCGTCCTGGTTTGTATTTTGCTGGGGCTCGCTTACCGCAGGATGTCCGCGACCGAAAAGGGCCGGTTTGCAATCGACAACGCGAAACTCAACCTGCCCCTTTTCGGCGGCTTCATAATGCGGCATCAGATGTCGGTTTTCTCGCGGACCCTTTCACTGCTGATAGAAGCAGGTATTAACCTCGACAGGGCGATGAGGCTGAGTGCCGGAGCGCTGGTCAACAGCGTGATCAGGAAACAGCTCCTGGACGCGGCCGATGAGACGGTCAACCAGGGCGCTCCTTTTTCGACTACTCTTAAGAAAGTGCGGGCGGTTCCGCCTATGGTCGTCAACATGAGCGCCGTGGGCGAACAGGGAGGCCGACTTGACGAGGCCCTTTCAGAGGTGGCGGGCTTTTATGAATCCGAGATCGACCAGCAGACGCGTGTGGTAATGTCCCTCATAGAGCCTATCCTGATACTCGTTGTGGGCGGCATCGTAGGTTTCATTGTGGCGGCCATGCTGCTCCCGATCTTCAAGCTCAGCATTTCGCTTTGAGCTCTGGCGCAACATCTTTCCTCCTGGCTGCGGCCCTGTCCGCAGCGCTGACTTCCGCCGCCATTGCGGCGCCCGGGCAGGATTGGAAAGAGATCAAGGGCAAGCACTTCGTCATTAAGTACGCAAAGAACGAGAAGTTCGCCCTCGAGGTGCTGACCGAGGCCGAGCGCCTGTACGACGCTATCACTGCGAAGCTGGGCTTCACGCGTTACGGCAACTTCTGGCTGTGGGACGATCGCGCCAAGATATGGCTTTATCCTGACAGGGAATCATTTATCAAAGGGGAGAACGCTCCGGGCTGGGCGGCGGGCAAGGCGATGGTGAAAGGCAGGGAGATCAAAGCCTTCGAAACCAATGCCGACTTCTGTGCGACCGTCTTGCCCCACGAATTGAGCCACCTGATATTCCGTGAGTTCACCGGGCTGGGCAAGGACGTCCCTGCATGGCTCGATGAAGGAGTCGCTCAGCTTCAGGAGAAGGACATGCGGCAGAAAGCGGCTGTTCTGGCAGTAGCCAGGGCGCAGGGAAAGCTGATCCCTCTGCGGAAACTGATGACTGTGAGGCCTGAGCAGCTTTCGGGCGCGGGACCTGCCCTGTTTTACGCGGAATCGCTGAGCATTGTCGATTTCATGATAAGCAGGCACGGTTCGGAGAGGTTTCGGAAATTCTGCGGCGAGCTCAAGAAAGGGAAGACCGTGGAGAATGCTTTGCGGTTTACATACCCAGGCACAATAAGTAGTATGGATAACTTGGAAAAGGCGTGGCTGAAGCACCTGGAGGAGAGCAGATGAATAAAGGGAATTGTTCCGGTTTTACCCTTATAGAGCTCATGGTTGTTGTGATCATCATCGCGGCACTGGCCGGAATGGTCCTGCCCCATGTGCTTCCGGCCTCGGAGGAGGCCAAGAAGAAGATAGCCAGGGGCGATATAGCGAACATCTCGATGGCCCTGAAGATGTACCGCCTTCACAACGGCAAGTACCCCTCGAGTTCGCAGGGGCTGGACATCCTGACTGCCGGCGACCCGAAATACGGCGGTGAAGCCTATCTCGAGAGCGACCCCATAGACCCTTGGGGCAACAAATACATCTACAAGTATCCCGGTTCGAGCGGGAAAGGATTCGACGTCATATCCGGCGGGCCCGACGGCGCGGAGGGCGGCGATGATGACGTGTCGAGCGCTGACAAACCGGAATAACGGACACCTGATGGCGTGAAGAAATCTGCGGGTTTTACCCTCATAGAAGTACTTGTCTCCGTGGTAGTCCTTTCCACGGGCATCATTTTTGTCCTTCATGCCTTTGAAACCGCCACAGTGGCCCTTAGCGAAATGCGCGACACCATCTGGGCAAGCAATGTGGCCCAGGCCGAAATTGACAGGCTGCGCGTGCGGGGCGCGGCAGGAAGCGATATAGGCAGCGGATACTGGAGCGGAAGGGCAGCGACCCATTACTCCGATTTCTTATGGGAGCGGAACATCAGTTCTGCACAGCTCGGCGACGTCAACGGCGCAGACCTTCGGCACGTAGTGCTCGGTGTGAGGAGAGACGGTGCGAACAGGATGTATAAGTACGAAACATACATTCGCATCGCAAAGAAGAGCACCGAAGAAGGCGGTGCCAAATGAGCCGGAGCCAGGCGCGCCGTGGTTTTTCCCTGCTCGAGCTGATGGTCGTCATTGCGATTGTAGGCCTCGTTGCGGGTGTTGTGCTTGCCGCGTTCTCAGGCGGCATAAGGGTGTGGGAAAGCGCCAATGCCCTTACTCGCGTCGAGCAGGAGGCGTATTTCGGCTCGGAGAATGTCAGGAGAGACCTCGCAAATACATTCGCATTCCACGACTTGGGTATCGCAGGAGAGCAGAGCTTCGT
>JBFIFS010000056.1:0-14698 GCA_041602695.1 Kiritimatiellia bacterium | reverse complement strand
AGGTCAGTGTCGAGCTTGGCCTTGCGGGACTTCTTGACTGCATCCAGCTCGTGCTCGAAATCGTGGTGCGGAACGCCCATCACCACATCGCCGAACATCTGGATGAAACGGCGATAGGAGTCCATTACGAAACGCTCGTTACCCGTGAGCTTTACCATCGCGGCAGCGGTATCCGGATTCAGTCCGAGATTGAGGACAGTGTCCATCATGCCGGGCATGGAAACCGCGGCGCCGGAACGCACCGAAAGCAGCAGCGGGTGCGGGCCTTTTCCGAAAGACTTTCCTGTGGTCTTTTCAAGCTTCTTCAGTGCCGCTTCAACTTCCTTCTTGATGGTCGCAAAAAACTTCTTCTTGCCCATCTTGTAATACTGGTCGCACCCTTCGGTGGTAACTGTGAAGCCTGGAGGCACCGGAAGGCCCAGCTCGGCCATCTCCGCGAGATTGGCGCCCTTACCACCCAAAAGAAGCTTCATCGAAGCCTTTCCTTCAGAATTTCCACCGCCAAATGAATATACGTACTTCTTTCCCTTAGCCATTCTCTACATCTCCTTGGTGCCCTTCAGCACCACTCCCTCATTAATATAAAACAACAAAAAAGCGAATTTGGAATGTATCAGAAACCATTTCGCTGTCAAGAATACTGGGACAAAACTACTGCTTTGATTCGAACATGACCTCAAAGGGCGAAGGTATCGGGATCAGATGCCCAGGCTAAGTGTTAATCCGGCGTAAAAACTGTCCGAAAGGAGCTCATCATCAGGGTTTACTTCAGGCTGAGGGTCGATGGCCCAGCTGTGGGCGGCGTAAACACTCCAGCTCAGCCTATTTCCTACAGCTTTCGACAGTTCCAATGAAACGGCTCCGTTATTCGCTCCGTCATGGCCTTCCGCGATGTATCCCAGGTTAAACCCCATCGCTACGGCGGACGTTAAGGTCATGCCATCCGATAAGGCCTGCTCTTTACTCAGTACCGATTCGCAGAACGTTCCTGCAGCCTCCAGTGAGTAGTAAAGGTCTATGTGCGCAACAACGTTTCCAGCGAACCCCTTGAAAGCTATTCCAAGCCCGACCTCCTCATCGCTCGCATTGTCCGCGAGAAACTCGAGATGATTGTAGGCCAGTGATACCTCCCAATCTCGCAGCAAGACGGTATAAGCCGCATGAAGATTCATCTCATCATAGTCCGAACCAGTATCGCTGCCATACCATGCCCCGCAGCTGAGCGGGCCCCAGGCACACTCCATGGCCGCGCCGAAAAGCCCCTTTCCATCGAGATTGTCCCGTCCTTCAGACACGTAGAGGCTGTCGAATGAAAATTTAACGCTGACTTCAGATTCGGTCGGATGCTCCATAAAACCGTGCGCGGGCTCCACTCCCTCAGCCGGGACCTGGACGGATTGCGCCAGGCACTGCAGGGCGAGTGCCATCCAGACAGTCAGCGAAAAAGAAATACACCTGAATGATATACCTGGGCCACGCTCCCGCCGCTGCTTGTTCCCTCTCTTCAAGACAATCCTCCTCTATGATCAGTGGTTAGCCGGACACAACAGCCGGCAAATCGAACCCAAAAAGAAAGAGCCGAAGTTAGGGCTCCCTAACCGGATTGTCAATACTGGATTTCGGAAAAAAAGATCCAAAAAATACAGCGCGATCCGCGGAAGTTCGCTTTACCCGGAGACACCTCGGCTGCGAGCTGTACCTCAGCCCCACTCCTGGCAGCGATCGAAATAACGCTTGATGCCCTCGGGCGTCACATTGAACGGGATATGATTGCCGATGCAGAACATGTAACCGTTGGTCATCTTTGCAGTCTCAAGCATGGATTTAACCATCGCATCTATTTCTTCAGGATCATTTCTGCTGAGAATACGGTTGTCCCCCTCCCCTGCGAGGAAGAGGTCCTCGCCCTCATGCCGCCTAGCTATCGCCTTGTAGTCAGTAAACGGCTCAGAGATTATTCCTCGCGCGCCGAGGGCCAGCACGTCCTCGGCAAAAGCGTCAACACAGCCGTCGACCATGAAGATCACCTCCTTGCCCGCGTCGCGCAGGATGCCCCAGAATTCCTCGTAACGGGGAAAGATGTACTTGTGCATCCATTCCGGGCTGCATACCGGCCCTGTTGAAAGGACTATGTCGTCATGGCAGACCATGTATTTTATCGGCAGCCTTGCATACGCCCTGAACAGGCGCCTGTTGATCTCCGCGAACTCGTCCATTATCCGCTCAAAGCGGGGATCAAGGCATATGGACAGGAAGTGCTCGTATCCGAATACAAGCAGGGGCCACATGAACATCGTGTTGTAAAACCACCCCATCGGAAGCTCGCCCTCCGGCGCAGTGTCGCCCCACTCCTCCGGATACCTCGTCTTCAGACGTTCATATATGACCTCCTCTGAAGAGTAGTCACCATCGACCACTACATTCCATCCCGTGAAATCGCCCTGCTCCAGGGGGCTGAAAGACAGCATGCTCTCTTCGTCAGGGAACCGCCTGGCGGCATCTTCCTGCTGCCAGTGATCGCGGTAATGAGCGCCCCACCTTCCCTTCCCCTTGTTGTCCTGATCGTCAATTCGCGGAATAGGATCGTCCTTGGCCGGTATTCCCAGCCCCAGCATCGGATAAAGCTCCGCTATCTTCTGCATGCACTTACGCGGATGTTCCCAGTAATCGATACCGGCAAGGTAACTTGCACCGTCAGGACAAGACCAATGCTCCCAATGCGGTATCTTCTCCGCCTTTTCCCCGGCAAACACCTTCAGCTGCGCTTCTTTATGCGTTTGCATATTTCTAACCTCCTAAAGACATTCGATACAAAAATATTGAAATAAATACTTGCGTTATATGGCATATTTCCACAATATCCGAAATAAACCTTTTAATGGAGATTCTTAACTTATGCTCAAAGAAATCTTGTTAGGTCTTACTCCAACGTCGTCGCCGTTCCTGGAGCGTGGTGAGGACACTCGTCCTGGGTACATGAAGAAACGCTATGCCCCTCCATCGACAAGTGAAGCAACGACATATTTCAGGAATATGGAAAGGTCGGCTTCCCCGCCGTCGTCTTTCCTCCTGCGCGATCTTCGCCGAACAGGCGGGCCGCTTAACCCTACAAGTTCCGTATAGGACACTCTTAACAAGGGTGGCACTCCTGACGACCAATGCTGAGTCGTCAGGCCGTCGCCAGCATGAACCCCTCCAATGCGCTTTCCAAAACCCATAGTAACTGCACCCGTAAAGAAGCTCACCTGGCGCCTCCTGGGCGGGGACAGCCAGTGGTATGGATCGGAATGGGGCGCCCGGGGTGCCGACAGGATACGCGATGATTTCTCCCGGCTCTACCTGCTCAGATCAGGTTACGCCGAGGTACGCACGGACCAGGAAACGCATACGCTGCATCCCGGCAGCTTCTACCTCTTTCCCGCAGGGACATCCGCGTTCTACAGCACGCCGGAGGGGATGCACCTGACGTGGCTCCACTTTAACCTCTATGTCCAGCCCGGCCTGGACATACTGCAAGCCAGCAGCCCTCCCCTTTCGGCACCCGCACACGAAGGCTCCTTCCTGACTTTCAGGCAGCTTCTTGACAATATCCGTACGGGGACTCCGGCAGGACTGAGCCGCGCGTGCAGCATTGCAGCCCGATTCGTCACACCGTTCCTTACATGTGAATGGTCGGACATATTTCACAGGGACGAGTCCACTTCGAGGGTGCGAAGCGTTGTCGCCCATATCCATGCCAACCTTGCCGCCAACCTGACGCTTGAAGACCTCGCGCGCGTGGCGGGAGTTCATCCTGTCTACCTGTCACGTATTTTCAAGAAGGCCACGGGATCGCCGCCTGCAAAATACGTTACTGCAGCCAGAATGAATCACGCTTCAAACCAGCTGCGCCTTACAGCGAAGCGGGTCTCAGAGATAGGCGTGGAGAGCGGTTTTGATGACCCATACCATTTCTCGCGCGCGTTCAAACAGTACGTTGGCGTGGCACCGAAGGTCTACAGGGAAGCCAGGTCGAGCTTCTGAGATTTCTCATACCTTGCACTCCGTCTTCCGCCGGGCTACATTCTGGCCATGAAGAAGCAAGAGCGATGTCCGTGGTGCGGTGACGACCCGCTCTACATCGCCTATCATGACAACGAGTGGGGCGTGCCCGAGCGTGACGACGTGAAACTCTTCGAGATGCTCGTCCTGGAAGGGGCGCAGGCCGGCCTGAGCTGGATAACAGTCCTCAAGAGGCGCGAATCCTACAGGAAGGCCTATGATGGGTTCGATCCTGCTGTAATGGCGAATTGGAGCGGGCGCAAGCTGCAGTCGCTCCTCAAGGACCCCGGCATAATCCGGAATCGCCTTAAGGTTGAAGCGGCCAAGATCAACGCCAAAGCATACCTGAAGGTTGCGCATGAACTCGGGTCATTCAGCGAATATATATGGTCTTTCGTGGACGGGACGCCAATCGTGCACAGGTGCGGATCCCTGGCCCAGGTGCCAATCACAACCCTCGAATCCGACGCCATGAGCAAAGACCTGAAGAAGCGCGGGTTCAAGTTCGTGGGCCCAACAATCTGCTACGCGTTTATGCAGGCCGTCGGAATGGTAAACGACCACCTCACATGCTGCCCTCGCCACAAACAGCTTTCCCAAAGGTTGACTGCGGGATAAATGGCCCTGAATTCCGTTGTTACTTGACTGCCTGCGCCGGCATGTGAGATTTTCCGAAATGGCCTTACCAAAAGAATACAGAGTCACTTTCCAGCCATCGGGCCGAAGCGTAGAAGTTATGGCCGGCACCATCCTGATTGAGGCTGCCGCGAGGGCAGGCTGTGTGATTGACACTCCCTGCGGCGGGGCCGGCAAATGCGGGAAGTGCGCGGTAAGGATAGTCCACGACGGAAGCGACCCGGTACCGGAACACGAAGCCGCACTGCTTGGCAGCGAAAAGATCGGCGACGGATTCCGGCTGGCATGCTCCTTCCGGGTTCACTCGGACATGACCGTGGAGATTCCAGAGTCGGCGCTCTTCCAGTCGAGCCAAAGAATTCTGTCAGCACACGGCGAGGACACGCTTCATATTGATCCTCCAGTCGAAATAGACCCGGCAGCAGAGCATGCTGCGGGCGTCGCTTTCGATATCGGGACAACCACCATCGTCGCCACCCTCGTCGATCTCAGAACAGGCAGGGACATTGCGCTGGCAAGCACAGTGAACCCTCAGACCAGGTACGGGGACGACGTCGTATCCCGGATCAAGAAGTGCCGTGAAGAGGACGACGGGCTTGCCACACTTTCGGGCGCCGTGCGTGATACTGCCAACAGCCTGCTCAGCAAACTCTCGGACCAGTCAGGGGTCCCTGTGGAGGAATTCGCATACGGAGTTTTTGCAGGCAACACAGCTATGCAGCAGATCTTCGCGGGAATTGACCCTTCCGGGTTGGGCGAAATACCTTTTGAGCCCGCGTTCACTGCGCCGCTGAGAAAGTCGGCGCATGACCTGGGGCTCAACATGCCTCCCGACACCGAATGCTTCATCTTTCCGCAAATAGGAGGATTCGTAGGAGGCGACACCGTTTCCGGAATACTCGCGACCAGACTTGCCGAGTCCGAAAAACCCTCCCTCATGGTTGACGTGGGAACCAACGGCGAGATTGTTCTCGCTGCCAAGGGCAGGCTCCTCGCCGCCTCCGTGGCCGCTGGACCTGCTTTTGAAGGGGCAAGAATAGTCAACGGAATGCGCGCGGCGAAGGGGGCCATCGAAAAGGTCGTCATTGAAGAAGGCGACATCGAGTTGAGCGTGATCGGGAATGCAGCCCCAACGGGACTGTGCGGGACGGGCCTTATTGACGCCGCGGCCATGCTGCTGCGACAGGGCATACTGGATGATACGGGAAGGATACTCGAGCCCGCCGAGCTTCCGGAGGGCCTCCCCGAATCCCTGAGGCGGCGCGTCATTGAGTCCGATTCGCAGTGCGGCTTCATGCTGGCCGACAAGGACGAGTCGGGCACAGGCGAAGCGATATTTCTATATCAGAAGGACATCCGCGAACTGCAGCTTGCAAATGCCGCGATACGGGCGGGTATCAACATCCTTCTCCAGACAGCAGGCATTGATGCCGCTGAGCTGGACACGGTCCTGCTGGCGGGAGCATTTGGCAATTTTATACGCAGAAGCAACGCGCGCAGGATCGGCATGCTGCCTCAGATACCCGCTGAGCAGATCAGGTTCGTAGGCAACACGGCCTCATTCGGGGCCAAGAGAGTTTTGCTTTCAAAGAAAGAAGCCGAGTATGCAGCAAGCCTGCAAAAGAGAGCGGAGCATATAGACCTCTCGAGCAGCCCGGACTTCCAGAATGAATTCGGCGCTGCAATGATCTTTCCCGAAGATTGAGGGGCGGCCGGAATTACAGCCGCACGCCGAGAGATACCGAAATCATGGTGGCCTCATGGGAAATGCCGGCGGCATCGCTGCTGGTAACGTCCAGCTCAACAATCTTCAAATCGCCAACGGTCTCCATTACCTCCTGCCTCTCAAATGAGCCCTGGACAAACAGCCTCTCATCGAGATCGAACGTTGCCGCCACTCCATATGCGATATATTCGCCGCCCTCAAAAGTCTCCTCGAAATGCAGCTCACGCAGAATGTGATGGTCCTCGTCCGAGGCGGCGACAACTGAGCTGTAAAGCACCCACCCCTGGAGGCTCAGTCCACCGAGATCGAGTGCTGCCTCGACGCCTATGTACGGAATCAGGAAAGTCTGCTCGTAGTCGATCACGTTCTGGCCCCCGAAAGTCCCTGTGGTGTCCCGGAAGCTGTCCACGGTGTAAGTGAACTCCTGCCCACGGTCGTCCCACTCCCAGAAGTCATACATTACACCGGCAACTCCAGACAGCGAGTATCCGTCGCCCCTGGAGAGCTCAAGCGAAAGGTTAGCATCGAACATGATGGCGCTGATGACATCCACTTCGCTGCGCGAGCGGTCTGTCCAGTCCGAACGGGACGGATCGAGCCAGTCAAAATCATACATTTCTCCGTCAACACCCTCATTGACACCCATCCACAAGCCCACGTTCAGCACGAGCGGCCCGCATCCTCCCACAGACACTACAGCGCCTGCCATAACGACGCGCTCAAGGTCCCATATGAGTTCGCTGATCTTGTAATCTTCCAGGCCCGGCAAATCTTTTCCGCCGTAAACGATCTCGTGCGCTTCTCCGCTCAACACGCCCAGCTGCCCCCTGACTGTTATCATGGCATCCTCATCGGCGCGGCTTACCGCCGGTTCCATGGCGTGAGCGCCCAATGCCTTGCCGGCGGTTGCGGTTAAGAAGGCTGTCGCGACACACAGAAACGCTAATAATGGCTTCATGTAGAACTCCCTTTTATTGCCCTTGCGCCCAGTCTCATTGAATTACTGACGGCAAGAATAGATCATAAGAGCCCGCGTTTCCAGCCGAAACGGGCAGGCATGGGGCGGAATACTGCCCAAGAAACTGGCTTTTTCTGGTTGACCTGTGCGTCACCATGGCTATTATTAGCGCGCTTTTTGAGACAGATACTGAACACAAAGGTAAAAGGCTATGCCAAATATTAAAAGCGCAGCGAAGAGAGTCAAAACCTCCGGAGAGCGCCAGCAGCGCAACAAGAGCGTGAAGACCAAGGTCGCTACCCTGAGCAAAGGATTCCTCGAGGCCGTTGCCAAAGGCGACAAAGATATAGCGGACAAGGCGTACAAAGCGTATGTCTCTGGACTGGACAAGGCCCTCAAGAAAGGCGTTATCAAGGCTGGTAACGCAAGCCGCAGGAAGTCCCGCGCGACCGCCAAACTGGCGGCACTCTAAGCAGATCATCAGGAAATACGGCTCCTTTCTCAATTGAGACAGCGAGCCGTACTTTTTTGCACGGGTCTGCCGCCCTACCAGAACTCCACGACTGTCTTCACAATCTGGTGGGCAAGATCCTGGCATCCGGCAGGAATAGCGGAGCGCTTGGCGCTGGCGAGGTCACCGGAGGGCTCGAACTGGGTCTCGCCGAAAACCTTTCGTTTCTGGAGTACTTCGCCGGTAGAAACTTTCTTAAAAACAAATTCCGCTTCAATCCGGAGCCTGTATTCCTTGGTTGTCTTCCTGCGGTCCCGATCGAACCGCACCGCCTCAAGGGTGAATTTTGTGATCGTCACGTCCAGCCTGGTGTCCGCGAACGAGGCATCCGCAACTTCAAGCGTTCCGTCACGCTGGAATTCCTGGAGCGCCGCCGAGGTGGCAAGCGTATCAACCTGCGGCTCACCGCTCGTATTCCGGAACGCCGGGACATGGACAGATTTTATGCCGGCAGGCAGCGAGCTGCCTAGGCGATAGCCGCAGCCGCTGGCGACAAGGCACGCTGCCAGACTCGTTAAAACAAATATTTTCCTGTTCATCATTTGGCCCTCTGCTTGTCGTTCAGGTAATCGATCTTCTCCTGGGCTTCACTAACCCTCTTGGAAGCCGGGAATTGCCGTACAAACTCTGTATAGGCGATGATCGCCGCCTTTTCGTTCTTCTTCACTTTCTCATAAAACTCCGCCTGGTCAAAATACATATCGGCCAGCTTCTCCTTCAGGTCGGCGATCAGGTCAACGGCCCTGTCGGAGTCTTCGTCCCCCGGGTATGAAGCGGCGAACGAGGCCAGCGCGGAAAGCGCATCCCGCAGCGCCCGCTCATCGCGCGGGGTCTTCTGCCAGAGCTTCATAAGGCATACGGCTTTCCTGAACGCTGCATCGGGAGCCAGCGCGTGACCGCGAAACCTGTTCATCACGGCGTCGTAGGCAAGAATCGCGGACTCCAGGTCCCCAATGTCTTCGCTGATAAGCCCTATGTTGAACTGTGCCTCCGGCGCGCGTTTCCACTTCGGTCCATTGGCGAGAATCTGCCTGTAGTAAGGAACGGCCTTCTCCGGGGCCGCAAACACAAACAGAAACAGGAAGCGCCCCCTGGGCGTGGTCATCATGTAGTTCGCGATTTTCATCTGCTTCTCAAGAACGGCGTCGTAATCGAACTGTCCGGCGTAAAACCTTACGAGGTACTGATACTGCTCAAACGCGTCTTCCATCTCCTCCATCTCCAGGAGAAGGTCCGCGTAGGCCTTCTGGGCCACGGGAGCATCGCATGACGCACCCCAGTGTTTGACGACGGTGTTGTATCGCTTTGCAGCCTTGCGCAGCTTTCCGGCGGCCCGCAGGCTGTCGGCAAGGGCCAGCTCCTTCTCTGAAGAGCCGGTCTCGGGCGAACCAAACCAGCCTGGTGTCTTCCGTGCAAGATGCATGAATACAGGTGAGTCGCGGAACTCCACCTCCTGCTGCGCAGGACGCCCGGTCCCGCCGCCGCGCATGGGCGCGCCATTCGCGGACGCGCACACTGCAAAACAGAGAAGAAATACAAGCTGGTTCCTGAAGGACATAAGAGCCGTAAGTTATCCCTCGACTTCTGCTAACGCAAGTCTTGATTTTCCGACTCAATCCACTATTGTCGGCGTTTCAAGTCTGGATTGATCGATTTATGAAGAAAGTACTTATACCAACTAAGCTGGACCGGGTAGCGGCCGGACTGCTCTCGGAGAGCGGGGACTACGAAGTCATCCAGGACGAAAAGAAGGGCATATCGGAGCTTACAGCCCTGCACGGCGACGCCTATGCCGTGATCGTGAGAAGCGAAAAGGTCACCCAGGCAATAATCGACTCCCTGCCTTCACTTAAAGTGATCATCCGGGCGGGTGCAGGCTACGACAACGTCGACCACCAGTATGCGCGGACAAAGGGCATTGACGTAATGAATACGCCCGGCGCCAATGCCAACGCGGTCGCAGAGGAAGTCGTGGCCATGATGCTGGCTGACGCCCGGCACCTTGTTCAGGCAGATGCCTCTACACGCGCGGGCAAATGGGAGAAGAAGAAGTTCATGGGCCGCGAGATCGCAGGCAAGACCGTGGGTATCGTAGGACTCGGCAACATTGGACAACTTGTCGCAAGGCGCTTGTCAGGATTCAATGTGGAGCTGCTTGGTTTCGATCCCGTCATTTCCCAGGAACGTGCGGCTGATTTCGACGTAGAGCTCCTTGACCTGAAACAGCTGTTCGCAAGAAGCGACTATATCTCCCTTCACATCCCGGAAAACAGCCAGACCAGGCACATGGTCAACTCGGACCTGCTGTCGGCAATGAAGGACGGCGCAACCATTGTGAACTGCGCCAGGGCCGGAATAATCGATGAACAGGCCCTGCGGCAGCTGAAGGGAAAGAAGAACCTGCGCTTCCTTAACGACGTCTACCCGAAAGACGAGGCGGGCGAAAAGTCCATCGCCGACGTTGCCGACCTCATGCTGCCGCATCTCGGGGCAAACACCTATGAAGCAAACGAAAACGCCGCTCGACGGGCGGCCCAGCAGCTCATTGATTTTGACTCGAAGGGGATCACAAGCTTCATCGTCAACCGTGATATTCCTGACGGCCTCGATGAGGCCTACTGTCGGCTCGCCAACACGCTGGCTCGCGTCTGTCGCCGCATGATTGGCGACAACACACCCCTGCAGCGCATCGAAACGACTTTCTACGGAGACCTGGAACAGTACGCGAACTGGCTGCTCGTACCCATCGTATCCGGCGTTTTCAATGACTTCGACCGTTCGATGGACAACCAGTCAGCACACGCGTATCTAAAGGAAATGGGTATTGAATACGCAAACCGTGATGTCGAAGAACACAAGGGATACTCGAACTCGATCACCATTGACCTTCTTGGTGAGGTCGGGGACACCAACCTCAAGAGAATGAGCATACGCGGAACGCTTACCGAAGGCCACCTGATGATATCGCGTGTTAACGTCTTCGATAAGCTCTACTTCGAGCCCAGCGGACACACGCTTTGCGTCTATTATGAGGACAGGCCCGGCGTAGTCGGCGCCATAGGCCTCAAGCTTGCCGAGCAGGGCTTCAACATCGAGGACATGCGGCATTCACATGACCTGAGGTCCGGCCGGTCGCTGGTCATCATGAAGGTCAACAGCAAGGTGACCGATGAACTCGTCAAGGTCATCAGTGACGAAATCGGCGCCGTGCTCGCCTTCGGCATTACGCTCTAGAAAAAAAGACCTGAGCCCTGAAACCGCCGTGCTCTCTGAGCCATCGTTCTCTTACGGCAGGAACTGCTTCTTCTTGAGCTTCTCGGGCAGGTAGCTCTCCAGAACGAAGTTCAGACCATGCTTCGCGAAAGCCTGCTGCTCAATACGGACACCCATCTTAAGCATCTGGTTGAGAGTCTTCTGCCACTCCTTGTGGTGCTTGACGAACGGATCGTTCTTAAGCGCGTCCTTGGCCCTCTTGATGTCAGCAGGCTCCAGCGGATGCGTCGCGTCATCGAGCTTGTAATCGATGATGTCCTGCGGCGTGACCCCGAGAAACTGCGCCTGCGGGACACAGAAGAAGCGGTTGATATGGGCGGAATTTCCAGAGCCCACTTTCAAAGTCCTGTATATGTTGCAGTACCCGTAAGGGTCCCCGTCGGAGAAGACATAGACAGGGAGGCCGTGCTCGTCCGCAAGCCTCCGCACAAACCGACGGGTCGCCCTTGACGGTACGCCCTTGAGCGACACCAGCACACAGTTCGCCTTTTCGTAGTACTTGTGCTTCACCAATCGCTGGAACATACCCGCTGTCTCGACGGCCAGTATGAACTTCGCCTTTGTCTCAAAACCGAATCCTTCAACGTTTGCCGGAATGCTGTACGCGCCCGTCCCGAGCTTCGTGCAGTCGACCTTGACCTTCCTGCCCGTTTCCGCGTCAGTGTCCACGATCACCAGCCTGCCTGCCACCGCCCCGCCGTCTTCTTCCGGGATGAACCCAAGCTGCTCCCTGTTCACGGAGAACATCGCTTCGACATCATCCATGACCGTGTCAGACTCCGGCTGCTCTTTGAAACGGCATTCGCCCCAGTTCTTGGAAACGTAGTATGCCTCTCTCTTGGATGCCGTGTCCTCCTGCTTTATCAGGTCCTTGGAGAGTGCCATCATTCTTACCGACTGGGCAAACGTCTTCACGGTGTTGTATGACAGCGTCCGAGTCACGACCTTGCCCTTGATTTCAAAGTGGCCCTTTTTCGGATCGTACTTAACGTTTGAGAGCGACCGCACGGGAAACTTCATGCTGGGCTTCCTGCGTTTCTTTACTGAGTCATTGTAGACCTGTTCGGCCATCGAGGTAATCTTTGCCGCAGCCGCCTTCTTGGTCATTGCCTTGGGCGCGGCCGCCTGCTTCTTCGCTGCGGCCTTCTTTTCAGGAGCCGCAGCTTTCTTCCTGGCTGGTTTCTTCTTGGGTGACATTCCTGCTCCTTACGTTTCCAAATGTGTTCGCTCAAGCATGTCGCTGAGTTTGTTTACGACCATCTTTTCCTGCTTATCGGAAAGGTCCAGGATCTCCTTCAGACCCAGCGCGAGATGCGGGATATACATCAGGATATAGTCCTTCTTGCGTTCCTGCTCCGCCGCGCGCTGACGCTTGCGCACAAAGACAGACAGTCGCCGTCCCGCCTCCTGCAGGGCGAAGGTCATTTCCTTAATGATCTCAGGATAGTGGGCTATCGCCTCTTTGCTTTCACTTGTAAAAGGCACCCACACGCTCGCCATGTGCACCATGATTACCATTGGCCCCATTGGCAGGGAGCCTTTCGGCTGGCTCAGGCCGTAGCTCTTCCAGTTCGTGCCTGAGACCGCCTTCGACACGGCACATCCCCCGCTCATGTGCAGAAGCGGCACGCGGTTGGCAAAGCGCATCACGCGTACAGGATCATCTGCCAGCAGTTCAGGATTCTCCCCCGCCTTAGCGTAAGCCAGCCCGACCTCAACCTGGAAAGGATTTCCGCGGTATACCGAAGGCGCCCTGGTTACCGCCGTGTAGAAATCAGCCCTGATTTCTTTCTTTAAACCCGCGATTATCTGCTCCTCTCCTATCGGAGACAGGCAGTCAGTAGGAGGGCGCATGAGCTTAGTATGATTGATCGCTTTGTAGAGCGCCTCACTCTCCTGGTGCGCAATACGCGACGGCCGCGCGTTGGGCTTAAGCCCTGCCTCTTCGCAGATCTTGAGCGCCGCGGCGGAACTTACCCGCGAGAAGTCCTGGTTGAGCGCGGCGCGAAGAGTGCGTGCCTGGGTGTCCTTCAGCATCTGCATAAGCATACCGAGCTCAACGCCGTGCGGATGCGGCTTGATCTCATGGGTGTGAGCCGGGACCTCCTTGTTCACCCTGAGGAAGCTCTGCCACTGTCCCTTATCCAGCTGCTCTATATTTGCCGATTTCCTGCCCTTCCCTTCGCCCTCCTCTTCTTTCACCTTCTTTAAAAGGCCGATTCGGTAGTGGAGGCTCAGGTGGGGATTAACCACCGCACACTGCTTCAGATACTCATCTACCGACAGCTTGCCGCGCACATAAGAAGCCTCCATCTCGATGGACACGCACGTCCCGTGCTTATAGGCGACCGGCTTCTTTTCTATTCCGTCCTGGTCAACGGGATAGAACTCCGGCAGCCATTCGATCTCTTCATCCTTAAGCACCGCCGGTTTATTGGAGCGCGTGTCTATTTGAACTTCTATGTAATGCGCGTGCTTCTGCTTCTTTGTCTTCGAAAGTATCTTTGTCGCGCTGCCGGTAGTAAGCTGGCCGTACATGCCTGCCGCGCTGATACCTATGCCCTGCTGGCCGCGTGACATCTTCAGGCGGTGAAACTTCGAACCGTATAACAGCTTCGCGAAGATCTTGGGGATCTGCGCCCGCACAATTCCGGGTCCGTTGTCAGTTACGGACACGGTGAAACGCTTCTCCGCTGTTTGCTGGATGTCGACACTGATCTCTGGGACAATGCCCGCTTCCTCACACGCGTCCATCGCGTTATCGACCGCTTCCTTGACTGTTGTAAGGAGGGCCTTGCGGGGATTATCGAACCCGAGAAGGTGTCTGTTCTTCAGAAAAAACTCAGAGACAGAAATTTCTCTCTGTCTCTTCGCCATGCTTTCTGCCGTCTCTTGTTTTCGCGTCTTCTTTGGCATAGCTCATATTATCCAGACGGCATAAGATTTCAAGTAGAACAGAGCGTCAGGAAAGCTTTTCACGCCCGGTCAGCTCACTGCCCCGGCTCATCATCCTCCATAGGAGGCAGCTCCGGGTACAGCTCCTTCATACACCGGGGACACATCCCGTGGGAGGGAAGCTGTTGATGCTGCTCCTCCAGGTAGATCTCCACCGGCACCCAGATTTCGTCCTTTGAAGACTTCCCGCCCTGACGGCGAATTGACTTGCAGCTGGAACATATCGGAAGAATGCGCTCAAGTGTCTCTATCCGGCGCGCGGCCTGCCGCGCCCGCCTGATCTGATAGATGAAAGCCCAGGAAATAAGCGCCGCAAGCCCCAGCAATCCCAGAGTAACAGCCGCCCGCAGGATGCGGGCGTTTTGCTCGGACGACTGCTGCATCGCGAGTACGCAATGGTCCATGTGTTCAAGGAGAGGCCCGCTGACCTCAACAATTATCGCCAAGTCGTCCTCACTCCCGAGAGAAAGGACGCGCTCTCCATGATATCGAAAACGCTCCCAATGGCTCTTGACTAACAGGAGCTGCTGCCTTGTTTCAGGCGACTCAATCGCCGGCAGCATCCGGTATTCAGTTCCAGGAAGGTCCACGGGAGCGT
>JBFIFS010000055.1:0-14850 GCA_041602695.1 Kiritimatiellia bacterium | reverse complement strand
GCTTTCCACGACGTCCTGGATCTCCTCTACTGAAGGCATGGCCGACTCCGAGTAGGTCTCCACCAGCGCCTGCTCCACCTTGCGGGACATATCAGCCGCGAGCTTCACATCAGGATTGCCTACGGACGCACTGGCCTTAAGGATGGCGTTCTTGATGCGGTCGCGCTTGTATGCGACTTCACTGCCGTCCCTCTTAAGGATTCTCTTGAGCTTGGATTTACTGCGTGCCTGCATTGCGAAGAGTATCAGGATCTTGGCGCCCTCAGTCAAGCAATCCGCGGAGTGCCTGCCCTATATCCGGTCCGGCGCTTCGATCCCCAAGAGCTCCAGCCCCGCCTTCAGAACTGCCGCAACCATGCCGCAGATCTTCACACGGCTTTCCCGCACCCCTTCTTCCGCCTTCAGGAACGGCAGGTTCTGATAGAAGGAGCTGTACGCCTGAGCCACATCATAAAGATACTCAGCAATATAATTGGGGCGGAAATTCGAAGCGGCCTTCATGACAACTTCAGGAAAACGGCAGACCCTAAGCAGCAGGTCCCGCTCGACGGGATCGCCGGCCTTGACATCGTAATCGGCCAGGTCTTTGTCCGGAAAGCGCTCAGCGTATTTGTCACAAACGCTGGCGATGCGCGCGTGGGCGTACTGCAGGTAGGGCCCGGAGTTTCCATCAAGCGCCAGGGCCTTGTCCCACGAGAAAACGATCATCGTCTGAGGATTCTGGCTCAGGTCCGCGTATTTCAGCGCCCCAATGCCAACCTTGCGGGCCACTTCCCTCCGCTGGTTCTCGGGCATATCAGGACTAGTTTCTTCCACTATCGCCAGGGCCCGGCTCTCCGCCTCGTCAAGCATCTGCTCCAGGGGAATGACATTGCCTTCGCGAGTCGAGAAGGTGCCCTCGGGAAGACGCATCAGCCCGAACCAGACATGCTCAAGGTTCAGCTGGAGGCCAAGCCGCCTGCAGATTGCAAACACCTGGCTGAAATGCAGCTGCTGCCTCTCGTCCGTTACGTAGACAATTTTCTCGGGCGCGAACTCCTCCTGACGATTGATTATCGTAGCGATATCAGTGGTGGCATAGTTGAATCCGCCGTCGCTCTTGCGGACAATCGCGACAGGAAGCCTTTCCTCTTCGAATTCCACGATGAGCGCCCCATCACTTTCCCTGGCCATTCCCGCCTTCTGCAGCCGGTCAACCACTCCCTCGAGCATGTCGTTGTAAAAGCTCTCGCCTCGATTAAGGTCGAACTTTACGCCGAGCCGGTCGAACATCTTCTGGAATTCGCCCATACTCAGGTCAATGAATTTTCGCCAGAGCTGCAGGTTTGCCTGATCCCCGTTCTGCAGTTTCACAAGCTCCGACCTGCATTTGGCGAGCCATTCTTCGTCTTCCTTGGTCTTCTGGTAACTGGCGACGTAGAGACGCTCAAGCTCCTTGATGGGATTTTCGTCAAGCGCCTTCTCATCCAGGAAGCTCCTGTACCCCATGATGAGGATCCCGAACTGGGTGCCCCAGTCGCCGACATGGTTGTCAGCTATGACATCGTACCCAACACACCGGTGAATCCGGTCTATTGCGCTTCCGATAATCATGCTCCTCGTGTGGCCGATATGCATCGGCTTGGCAACATTAGGGCTGCCGTAATCTATTACAACCTTCCTGCCCTTCCCTGCCTGAGGGACATGAAGCGCCGGGTCAGCTACGAGGGCGCAGGCGTTTTGCACCAGCCACTGCGTCTTAAGAAAGAAGTTAAGAAACCCGGGCCCCGCTACCTCGACCCGGTCAACCGCGCAGTGCTCGCCGGCTGATTTGATAAAATCCTCAGCTATGGCACGGGGAGCCTTCTTCAGCACCTTGGCCAGCGACATGGCCGCATTACACTGGTAGTCGCCAAATTCGGGGTTTGCCGTAGGAACAACTTCGAGGTTGATCCCGGAAACATCGCCGCCAATCATCTCTTGAAAGACTGACTCGACCCATTCCGAAAGTAGTCCGCTGATAATCATAACGGATCGAAGCATAACTCATTGCAATTTCGACGCAAGCCCTATGTCCTTTGCCCCGCAGAGAAGTAAATCTTGAGCACCAACCCCCGATCTGCTATCAGAAGACCCTGCGAAAGGAGCAGCATGTCGGACAGCAACGAAGAGCACGCAGTTGACGGAAGAATAGAACGGGCAAAGAACGAGCTCGAGGAGATGATCGACCTCAACCCGCAGATCATCCTTCTGGTCGACAAACAGGGGCGGATAGTAAGGGCGAACAAGGCAACGCTTGAATTTCTGGGCATCACAGAGTTCGCGGAAATCCTTTCTAAAGACGTCCAGTCGATACTGAGGATCCAGGACACTGAAGCCCTGTCGGCCCTGCTGACAAATCCGCGGGGGTATCGTAAAATCCGCTCAGAGGCAAACCTGCCCCGACTGGGCTTAAGGCATCTTGAGCTTTCTCTCGTCACCTCGGGACGCGAGCGCGAACTTTCAGTCCTGATCGTCAGCGACGTCAGTGATGAAAGCGAGAAGGCCCAGAACCTGGAAAGACGGCACAAGAAAGAAGCACTGGAAGCACTGACCGGCGCCCTGATGCATAACATTAACCAGCCTCTTACTGTAATCATGATGCGCGCCCAGATGATGAAGTTTGCAATCCAGCGCGGGCAGCCCGACTCAGCCGATATCAGGCGCGGACTCGACGACGTGATGAAGCTTGCGATGACGGTGGCGGACATGCTTCAGACCGTAGACAAGCCCCGCGACTTCGTTACGGAGCCCTATGTGCAAGGTGTTGAAATCCTCGACATGCAGAAGTCCGGCGCCGCGGCAGTCGAGCTGGACCTGTCCTGCTCGGCCATGCTCAACGTGCTGCTCATGGCTCTCGAGAGCCGCATGCCCGGAAGCGTAGACCATGCCCGCAGGTGCGGTGTCCTGTCGTATGCCGTAGCGGAACTTGCCGGCCTTGACGCCAGAACCTGCGACATCACCAGAGAAGCCGGCTACTTGCACGACATAGGAAAGCTGGCCATGCCTGACGGCATCGTCCTCAAGCCCGCGTCCCTCTCCGTTCAAGAACAGGACATCATGCGCACACACGTGGAAACAGGATACCAGATCGTGCGCAGCCTTATCTTCCTTCAGGACGAGGCCGATGCGGTCAGGGCCCATCACGAAAATTGGGACGGCTCCGGATACCCTCAAGGACTGGCAGGCGAAGACATTCCTGTGGCGGCCAGGATCACGGCCTGCTCCGACGCGTTTGAGGTAATGCTTTCCGGCAGGCCCTACCGCCAGCCGCTTTCGCTTGAGGAAACAATAAAGGAATTCCGCAAGCACAGCGGCAGGCAGTTTGATCCTGCGATTTCGGATATTGTCATTGAACACTCAAAGAAGCTGCACGGGCTTATTCAGTAGACACAGCCTATCGCGCCGCCCTTACCTTGTTGCGGCCCGCTTTCTTGGCGCGATAGAGGGCCTTGTCCGCCGCCCGCAGCACATCGTCGGGAACAGGCAGTTTCTCAGACTGAATTGCAACTCCTACGGATACCGTTACCTTGATCCCTTCGGAGCCACCCGAGCCGCGGCCTCCCGCACCCTTCTTCTTCGGCCTGCCCAGGCCCCTGATACCAAACGGCCGACCTGCTATCATCTCGCGCAGCCCTTCCAGATCCTCCTGAAGCTCCTTGATGTCCCTGGCTGAAGACACGACAACAAACTCCTCCCCACCGTATCTGTAGACACGCCCCGCGGCCGACTTGCGCATCTGCGAGGCAACATACCGCAGGACCTGGTCCCCGATGTCATGCCCATACTTGTCATTTATCTTCTTGAAGTGGTCTATATCGACAACAGCCAGGCCATAGCCGCGGGTCAGGCGCTCCATGCGCATCTGAAAGGCGCGCCGCCCCGGCAGCTGCGTCAGGGCGTCTATATTGGCATGCCGCCACGCTGACTCAAGCACCAGCCAGACCATCACTACGCCCGCCCCGGAATTAAACAGGACAAACGCCGACCTGCCGGCCGCCGCACCCCAGATGCTGCTCCTGAAACTCAGCCCCGCAAACACGTAGATAATGCTCACCGCCAGCAGCGGCCCCGTAGAAGGGCCCTCATGAGTTCGAGGAATAAAGAGCAGCGGCAGAGAGCAGAAGAATATTATGAGCCCCATCAGGGGAACACCGAGCCAACCGGCAACAGGCCTCACGACAGCAGCCCCGGACCTGGCGGAGAGTACATCAGTGAGGGACGGGATCTTTGGAACAAGCAGCAGAACTATCAGCGCTGAAAGGACTATGGCTATCTTTAGGTAGCCCTGCGGCGACAGAATCCCCTGCTCTTTCATATAGTAGAACACCAGGACGAGCAGCGGGTAGTAGATGGCGGAGAGAAAGATAATCGAGTAGAGCCTCACATCGTCGGGTTTCGTGAAGGCCGCATGCGATACGAGAAGCATCATTGCTGTCAGGAACATGCTTATGAAGCTGATTCTCGTCTGATGAAAACACGCCCCCAAAATGAAACACAGGACCATCACCATATACGGCATCACCCTGAACGCGGAGTTCCTTGCCCAGTTCGCAGAATCGGGAAGGAAGGAGAGAATCAATGCCAGAGCGACAAGGAGGACAGACAGCGCCAGTATTGGGATATGTTTCTGGAATGCCCTGAGGAAGCTCACTGGAATTCGGTCGTGATCTTCTTGCCCAGCTCTGTGTGAAATCCGCATCCCATGCAAAGAACAGCATCGGCCGGCATTGCCTGCCCGCACTCAGGACAGACCTTTCCGTCCCCAGCTGCTGCCGGCGCGGCTGCATGTTCGGCGCCAGGAACAGCCATCTGATTCTCACATTCTGGGCATTCAACAAGCTGCCCGGACATTTCCTCCGGTGCCGCCAGAACCGTTCCGCAGCCCGGACAACTGAATTCAATATCTGCCATAGCTACCCTCTTCGCTTGAAACTGCTAAAAGTATCATCAAAACCCCCGATCCAGTCAATTCTTATCCCAAAATCCCACTTTATTGTGGCAATCCGCTATGGCGTTTAATATCTTACGATTTTTCTAAACCAGCCAGGAGGTTACCTGTGACAGCCAAAGACCTGAAGTCGTCCTACAAGACAATTATGGATGATCATTTCACCCCCAACATGGAGATCTCTTTCATAGATGGAGACTCCCGCCAGACGCTGTGCTATGAAAAAGTCACATGGCTTATCGACGGCGTCGAAAAAGGCCTTCGTTACGGCGAGAACCCCGGCCAGGAGGCAGCCCTGTACAAACTCGTTAACGGGAACCTTTCGCTGGGTGAAGTGAAGTCGATTCTTCCCGGACGGTACCTGGCTTCCGATATGGAAATGCTCCAGTCAGGAAAGCATCCTGGCAAGATCAACATTACTGATGTGGACAACTCCCTGAATATCCTCCGCTATCTCACGGAAAAGCCATGCGCCGTCATCGTCAAGCATAACAATCCGTGCGGGGTGGCTGTTGCGGAGACGCTGCCTGACGCATATGACAAAGCGAACATGGCTGACAGGCTCGCAGCCTTCGGAGGTGCCGTTGCCCTTAACCGCGCTGTGGACAAAGAAACCGCCAGGCTCATTTGCGAAAATTATGTAGAGGTCGTTGCAGCACCCGGCTTTGAAGAAGGCGTGATGGAGATGTTCGCCGAAAAGGCGAATCTCCGAGTCATGCAGGTAAACAACATCTCAAAGCTTCAGGAATTCGCCTCAGAGCGGTTTGTGGACTTCAAATGCCTCATGGACGGCGGCATCGCTGCGCAGTGGTCTTTTGTTCCCGAGGTACGCAGGAAGGAGGATTTCCTGCCGGCCCAGGCAACTTATAAAGACAAGGAATACAAGGTCAACAGAGAGCCCACTGCACAGGAGTATGACGACCTCGTGTTCGGCTGGCTGGTTGAGGCGGGTGTCACGAGTAATTCCGTGATATACGTGAAGAACGGGGCAACAGTAGGCATTGGCACGGGGGAGCAGGACCGCGTTGGCGTGGCGGAAATAGCGCGCGACAAGGCCTACACGAAGCTGCGGGACAGGTTCGCATGGGAGCGCCATCAGACGCCTTACAATGTCCTCAAGGATGAAGCCCAGAAGAAGGCCATTGACGAGGAAGTAAACGACCTGAAAGGCGGATTGAAGGGAGCGTGCATGATTTCCGACGCCTTCTTCCCCTTCCGCGACGGTGCGGACGTGGGCATCAGGGAAGGCATCACAGCGATAGCGCAGCCGGGCGGTTCACTTCGCGACTTCGAAAGCATAGAAGCCTGCAACGAAGCAGACGTGGCAATGGTCTTCACCGGACAGCGCAGCTTCAAGCATTAAAGGACATGCAGGATTTATCTGAATGGATCCGGCCGCACCTCCATCCGGTTGCGCTGGCCATGGTCGCCACCGTGCTTGTAGTCTTTGGAAGTGAACTTAACCGCTGGGTGCGGAAGTCCGTAAGAAAGTACAACTTCTTTGTGAGGCTGCTAATATTCGTTCTGGTCTGCGGCGCCGGCTACGGAACAGCTACCGTCCTGCTAACCAAGTTGTTGGCCGACATCCTGGGGTCGATCAGCAATCACTATCTCGCGCTGGTGGTTGCCCTGATTTTTGTTGGACTCGGACTTGCTGCCGAAGAGCGTAACCAGATGTAGACGCTCATGCTTTCCCGCCCAGCATCTCAAGGGCTGCGCCTGCCACACGTTCAGCTGTAACGCCGCTGAGACACGGTATGCCGTCCTTGCTGCAGCGCCTGGACAGGCAAGGCCTGCAGCCCACGTCGGCAGTCAGGACCTTATGCCCTTCGCCATACGGGCCTGTCTTCGCTGCATCCGTCGGACCGAAGATCGCCAGGACTCGCGTCCCGACTGCTGCGGCGATATGCATTGGTCCGGAGTCGTTCGTTATAACAAGGTCCATTTGCCCCAAGACCCCTCCGGATTCGGGGATGCTGTATTTTCCGGCCAAGCTCTGGGCACAGCTCCCAATATCGTCAGCAATTCCGGAGCACAGGTCAGCGTCAGACGGACCTCCTACAATAAAGAAACTCATGGGGCCGCTTCTCAGCATTCTCCTGGCCGTATCGGCAAAAGCCCTGGCCGACCAAGTCTTTGTAGGCCACCGTGAAGCGGGAACAAGCGCGACCCTGGGACGGCCGCCTTTCAGCTCAACTTCAGGGAACCTGACCCTGAACTCAACATCGAGAGGTGCCAGTTTCAGGTAACGCAGAACGTCCATGGCCCTTTGAACCGCGTGGCGACCTTTCTGCTTTCCAACGGCCTTCTCCGGATAAAGAAGGCCGGTCCCTTCCCTGCTGAACGAAGGGCCTATCTTCCTGTCACCGTCAGCCATGAGAGTAACAAGGCAGCTTTTCATGAGCCCCTGCATATCTATCACATAGTCATAGTGCACCTTGCGGAGCTCCGTCCGGAACTCCTTCCTGCGCCTGAAGAAGTCGCGCCGCGGAAACGGGACCACATGATCGACATCTTCGAAGCATCCGACGAGGTCCGCGTACTCTTCCTGGGTGCACCAGTGTATCTCGGCACTAAGCCGCTCTTTCAGAGCGGCAACAGCTGGCAATGCATGAAAGAGATCACCCAGGGAGCTGAGCTTTACGATCAAGACCTTGCAGGCGCGGGCCGGTGAGCTGTCGGCAGCACTTTCTGGCATTTCTTCTGTCAATCATTCTCCTGACTGGGTGCTCCGGAAGCCAACGCTTCCTTGATCTCCTTCGCCAGCTTATAACCTATGCCCGAGACACTTGCAATTTTATCCTCCGAGGCGCTCGCGAGTCGCCTGACCGAACCAAACTGAGCCAGGAGGAGTTTCTTCTTGGATGGTCCCACTCCCTGAATGTCATCGAGCCTGGATTCCCTGATACGTTTGTTCCTGAGGCTGCGATGATATTCCAGTGCGAACCGATGCGCTTCATCACGCAGCCGCCGCAAGACTTTCAAGCCTAATGAACTCCTGCCCAGGCGTACCGGCTCACTTGAAGCAGGCACATAAAGCTCTTCATATTTCTTCGCAAGTCCAAGTATGTCACAGTCGTCCCGCCCACTGTCAGCCAAAGCCCTGAGTCCCGCTTTCAGCTGCGTAACCCCTCCATCTACCAGGATCAAGTCGGGCATCTTGCCACCCTCCTGCGAGATCCTCGCCGCCCTCCTGCCGACGACCTCTTGAATCATGGCCTGATCATCGATCCCCTGGACTCCCTTGATCCGGTATCTGCGGTAGCGGTTCTTCTTAGGCATTCCGTCCACGGCGCAGACCATCGATGCCACAGACATTGTCCCTGAGATATTGGAGATATCAAAGGCTTCGATCACCCGGGGAAGCCGGTGCAGCTTCAGCACTTCCTTCAGCTCCCTGACCCCCTGCAATGCCTCTTCGCGCTTCATCTCTGGTGTCGGCAGCATCCTGGCCTGGCGTTCCGTCGTGTCCCTTAGGTTCGCAAACAGGTCCCTCAGGCGGGCGGCCCGCTCATAATTCCGCCTCGAGGATGCTTCGCGCATCTGGTCGCTTATCTCATGAAGGTACTCCGGGCGCTTCCCTCTAAGAAACTCACAGGCTTCATCAAACCGTTCTCTATACTCCTCTTCGCTGACCTTTTTCACACACGGAGCACTGCAGTACCGGAGGATATCGTCGAGACAGTGCTTATATGTATCCTCGTCGGGGACCCTCGGCTTGCACTTCCTCAGGCCAAACTTTTTTTCGACAAACTCAATTGCCGACCGTACCGCGACGGACGAAGTGAAAGGGCCGAAATAAAGAGCTCCATCTTCCCTCTTTATCCTGCAGAACCCGAACGAAGGGAACGGAGTACTCATCTCGGCGCGAATCAGGAGGAAGCGCTTGTCGTCCTTGAGCAATGCGTTGTAGCGGGGTTTGTATTCCTTTATCAGCCTGCTCTCGGTAAGAAGGGCTTCTGCCTCGTTGCGGAGCACCATGAACTCAATATCCGCCGCACTTTTGAGGAGACTGCGCAGTTTCGGGTCCGCCTTCCTGAACGTTGAAGGCCTAAAATATGATCTTACCCTTTTTCGCAGAGACAGCGCCTTGCCGACATATATTATCCTTCCGGCCAGGTCCCTCATCATGTAGCAGCCCGGCTCGTCGGTAACGTCTTTAAGCTTCGCCCGGATTCTCTCAGGAACTTCGTACAAAAAAATGACCTCCCGAAATCAGTCCAGTGGTATGACCAGGAACCAGGTATAATCCGGGCTCTTCACGCGCATTATTACCCGCCTGGTCCGGACCGACTCTTTAAGGGCCTCGTTGAATTCCTTCACACTGTTGACCCGCTTCTGGTTGACGTTCATTATGACGAGGCCCGGAACCAACTCAGCCTGCGAGGCCAGGCTGCGGTCACCGACCTCACTGATAATGACCCCCCCTGCGTCGCCGTAGCCATACTGGCGCGCCAGCTCAGGTGTGATTTCCGCCACGGAAAGCCCGATATGAGCGGCCAGGCCCTTCGCGTCTCCCTTGATATCGTCACCTGGAAACGCGCCGATCGTTATGTCCAGCTCACGCTCCTCTCCGTCCCTAAAGACCTTGATTCGCGCCTTTGTGCCTGGCGGCATCAGCCCCGTCATGCTGGTCAGGGCCTTTATCCCGGCAATCCGCTTTCCGTTCAGCTCCACAATGACATCGCCCGCCTCAACACCCGCCTTGTCAGCCGGCGTGCCCTCAAGGACCTCGGAAACCAGTGCTCCCTCAGCCTTGTCCATCCCAAAAGACTTCGCCAGCTCATCATCGATATCACGGGGATTGAAGCGTACGCCCAAATAGCCACGGATAATCCGGCCCTTATTCTTTATCAGCTGGTCTTTCACGGCGCACGCCATGTTGATTGGGATAGCGAAACCAATGCCTACGTAGGCCCCACTCTGGCTGAAGATAGCCGTATTGATACCGATAACCTTGCCCTCTATATTGAGCAGCGGCCCACCGGAGTTCCCTGGGTTGATCGCCGCGTCAGTCTGGATGAAGTCTTCATACTCAGCCAGCGCCAGATTACTTCGCCCTTTGGCGCTGACGACCCCAACCGTCAGTGATTCTGAGAAGAAGCCGAACTGGTTGCCTATGGCTATCACCCACTCTCCGATCTCCAGCTTGGACGAGTCACCGAACTCAAGGTAAGGCAGGTCCTCGGCATCGATCTTGATGACCGCCACCTCTGACCGGGCATCAGCACCTATCAGCTCGGCTTTAAAAACCCGTCCGTCATTGAGCTTCACCTTTATCCTGTCAACGTCCCTTACTACGTGGGTGTTCGTAAGGATGTATCCGTCTTTCGAAATAAGGAACCCGGTACCTCCCTGCTGGATCTGATGCTGGTACACCTCCCCCCCCCTTCCTCCGTAATACCAGTCATAAAGGCTTCCGTACGGGGAACGGCGCGACCTTGGGTATCGAATTTCGACATCCGTTTCTGCGGTAATAGCCACCACGGCCGGTATCGTCTTCTTGGCGACTTCCGTGAACGCGCGGCTCGTGCGCCTAAGCAAATCAAGTTCGCTTTTCAATTCAGAGCTCTCATCGCCAAACGCACTCAACGCAAAGGCGACCGCCAGAACATAATACAGCCTCTTCATTGATATACCTCCATCCTCAGAAACTATCCGATTGTACTGCGGCCGAACTCCTAATGGAAATCCAAAAAAAGGCGCTGTGCGTTGCGGGAGCGCCCCGCCGCCTCCTTGACAAAACCTTAACATATTGCTAAAGTCTAATTACTTGTTATGAGTCCTAAGAAGCTAGTTCGTAAGAAGCGCGCAAGGGGTAAAGCCGAGGAAAGCACTTCTTCCCCTGAATCAAAAAAGAAGAATTCTACAACCATGCCGATCCCTGTGGATGCCATCTTCGATGACATCCCGTCAGACCATACCCTGGCGCTACAGGTGACCATACCCGGCAAGCGGCCGTTTACTGTTCCGGCGGATGAGCCGGAGCTCATCATAGGCAGGGAATCTCACTGCGCGGTATACCTGCCCGTAGAAAACGTTTCGCGCGAACACGCCAGGATAATCCGAAATGGGGAAACCTTCACTTTGGAGGACCTTGACAGTACTAACGGAACTTTCGTTAACAATGTGAGGATCGTGAGCTGCACTCTTCACCAGAGCGACCAGATCAGGATCGGCCAGGCCCGCATAACCCTTGTCCGCATTAATCCGAGTTAAGTATGACCCTTGCAACGCAAGCCCAGAGCGATCGATTCTATCTCACGTTCTGGGGAACCAGGGGCTCCATCTCCACTCCCGGCACCTCCACTGAGAAATACGGCGGGAACACCCCGTGCGTTTCCGTCAGGTTCAAGAATACCGAAATCATTCTCGACGCCGGAACAGGCATTCGGAACCTGGGACTTCACCTGGCCAGGCAAATCGCCAGGGAACATAAGAACAAGAAGCTCCACCTCTTCCTTAGCCATACTCACTGGGACCACATCCAGGGACTCCCATTCTTCTCTCCTGCTTATATGCCGGAGACCAAGCTGGCGATTTATGGAAGCCCTAAAAAGGAGAGCTTCCTGGAGGCCATCCTCTCGCGCCAGATGGACGTGAACTACTTCCCGGTGGAAATGACCGCACTTGCAGCGGATATCTCTATCGAGGAGATCAATGACGACATACTCCATCTCGGAGACATGGATATTAACTGGCAGGAACAGGTAGTCCATCCTGGAGGCAGTGTCCGCTACAGTCTAGCGGCGGCCGGAAAGAAGATAGTATACGCGACGGACGTTGAGCTGGATAAGATAATTGACGGCAGCGAAAGAAACGACGGCCCTAAACTGATCGAAGAATATCGAGAATTCATCCACGGCGCGGACCTCCTCATTGCCGACGGCCAATACACCGGCACGGAATATCCGGATCGCGTTGGATATGGGCACACCTCTATCCCGACTCTGATCGGCCTGGCCAACGAGGAGAACGTGAAGCAGCTGGCCGTTTTCCACCACGACCCCCTTCACTCAGACACAATGCTCGATAAGCTCTGGAAAAACTTCGCGCCGCAATTCGCGTCGCAGGAAGAACCAATGAACATCTTCTGGGCACGCGAGGGCATGACCATCGCGGTCTGATCAGTCCCAGGGAAACTCGTAACCGGTTATATTCAGCTCCGCGCGCATGGCATCAATATCCGCCCGGACACTCTCATTAAGAGGAATGCCCGTCTTCTGCCTTGCCTGCCAGGCGTCGTGCTCCCTTTCACCCGCGGTATAAATACGGTCCTGGCCGGGCGCCCTCCTGGAAGACCTCAGCGCCCTCAGGATATCGCCGGTATTCTTCTTGAATTCATCGAGCTCGATAAAGGCCTCCACATCAATTGCCATGAAGAAATGACCGAGCTCAATCGGAGCACGCTTTCCGTCCTTCATGCCCACGAGGGCCTTCATGAAATTCCCGGCCTGGAGCGCCGAGGAGAGAATCTCCACGACCACAGCGTAACCGTACCCCTTGTGGCTGCCGGTCTCCTCTCCTATCCCGCCAAGAGGAACTAGTGCGGCGTGTCCGGTCACAAGGTCCTTAAGCACCTGCTCAGTATCTGTTCGGGTCTTTCCGTCCTCGCCAATAACCCATCCCGCAGGGATGTCCTCACCTTTGCGGGCATAGACCTCTATCTTTCCGCGCTGCGAAACGGATGTCGCACAGTCCAGGACGAAGGGAAACGCCTCGTCAGACGGCATGCCGAATGTGAGCGGATTGGTGCCCAGCATGTTCTCCACACCGAATGTGGGCGCAATCGAAGGACGGGCGTTGGTCCCCGTAATTCCTATCATGCCGTTCTCAATAGCCATGAGGACAAAGTAGCCCGCGATCCCGTAATGGGTGGAATTCCGGGTCACGGTCATGCCAAGCCCATTCTCTTTCGCCTTGTCAATTGCCATCTGCATGCTTCTCTTCGCGATCACATGCCCCATGCCATTGTGCCCGTCAATAACTGCCGTGGTGCCTGTCTCCCGCACTACCTCGAAATTTGTCTCAGGATCCAGGATCCCCGCCTTGTACCTGTCGTAGTAGATAGGTTTACACCTGTTGATTCCGTGTGAATCTATTCCCCTCTTGTCAGCAGTGATCAAGACATCGGCGCACACCGCCGCCTCTTCTCTTGGCACACCAATCCCGGCAAACACATCCGTCATGAACTGTTCAAGAATATCCGCCTGCACATGGTAAAGCTCATCACTCACGCCACACCTCCAAGGTCGTAATGGTTGTGTTTGACACCCTACATTATATCCCGGAAACTGACAACATGTTATCGATTAAGCATTTATGCGCTGCGTTACTGTTTACGGCGGCATTCACACCACCCTCATCGGCCGGCACTCACTTGTCTGAGACCATTTTCACTGCGATAGACATAGAAACAACAGGGCTTTCCCCGTCTAAAGACAGAATCATTGAGGTCTCCACGATACGGTTTCGCGGCACTAACATACTCGAACGACGCTCGTGGCTGATTGATCCCGGCATACCTATCCCTCCCAGGGCGGCAAAGATTCATGGAATCACCGATGAGGCCGTCCGCGGCAAACCGGCTTTTGAAGAAGTTTGCCGCTCCCTCTCCCAGTCTCTGTCAAACAGCGTAGTGATAGCTCATAACGCCCGATTCGACTGGAACTTTATAAAGTCAGAATACCAGAAAACAGGCACGCAGCCGCCAGGAGAGATGGTGACAGACTCGATTCCACTCGCGCGCGCAGCTTTTCCCGGTCTCGATTCATATTCCCTGCCCAGTCTCGCGCAATCACTGAAAATGGACGTATTGCCCACGCACCGGGCGGAATCAGACGCATTGACCCTCGTGGCCCTCATACAGAAAAGCATCGCCGCTCTCGGCGAGAAGGCACAAACCCATATTCTCAAAAGCATGCAGGTTCAACCTGCAAGCAATCTCCTTATACCGGAAAAGGGCTTGAAAGAGAGCGCCGAATGACAAAGAATTGCCACATATGATCTTCAGGCTTATTTATCTCAACGGCCCGCACAAAGGCGAGCGAATCACAGTCACTCGCGAGCCTATGACCATCGGCAGGCAGGCATCATGTGCCATTCATTTGCCGGAAGACCCTGATATCGCGGAACTGCACTGCACGATAACCCACGGAGAAAACGATGAGCTCTCGGTCCACGATAATGGGTCCATGAGCCGCATCCTCCTGAATAGCCGCGAGGTAAAGGAATCGAAACTCAAGCATGGCGACACCATTGAAGTTGGCAGGACGCGATTCCTGGTGCAGGCCTTCGTCCAGGCCGAGGTAAATCGCGCCGGGACCCCTACCTCCCAGCGCCGGTCGCGACCTGTCTTTCCGGCGCTCCTGGGCCTGATCCTTATCGCCGCGGCGGCCTTCGGCCTAAACAAATGGGGAGAACACCGCAAGGCAGACGCTGCCGCCGCCGAAAAGGAAGTCATACCTCCGGCTCTTTTCAAGGACATTGAAGCCACGGTAACGAACGCGGCAGTTTTAACTGAGCCAGGGCCCCCGCCCCAGATTCCACCTTCAACCTCACCCGCACCACCACCGCCGGAGCCGGATCCGAAGCCAGAGCCCGAAACCAAGCCGCCCCCGGAGCCGCAGCCTGTGCAGAAGGAAAGTCCCAAGCCGGAGACCGTTTCGCCAATCATAATAGCCGGATTGAGCCAGCAGAAGTTCCCGACGAAGGACGAGTACGACGAAATGCGCGTGGCCACACTAACACTCGCGACGACCGGAAGCGTCGTCGATGATTCGAAGGTCGCAGTAAAATTTGAGTTTTTCGATCGGGACCTTTCCTCGGGGGAGATCACACCCGCGCGCGCACTTGTGCCCACCAAGGCGCTGCAGACGAGT
>JBFIFS010000054.1:0-14869 GCA_041602695.1 Kiritimatiellia bacterium | reverse complement strand
GTGTATAATAATAAGCCCGTCGGCTAGCGCGGGCACGGCATGGAAAAGTACTAACAGCAGGAACAGAGCCGCCGTTTTTGGAAAACGCTTGAATTTCATGTTTGATCCCTCCTCATATATGAGACGTTACCGGGCATCCTTATCTTCACCTTTTCTACCTAATAATACGCCCACACGGGCGTTTTGGTGTGTAACGGCTTTGTAACGGGTCTTGCCGGACTTTGCCCAACAGTGAACTCCCATTATCTCTTTAGACAGAATAGACGGGATAAACCCGTCTCTACCATAGGGAGGGCCATGTCCCTAGGGAATACGATCACCTAGGCCCGGCTCATCCCTATTGCGGGAATGACAACGCGAGCTGATTTGTAGATTCTGTTTAAAAGAAGACGGCAGAATGCCGTCCCTCCCTAAGAGGGTCCGCTTCCACGCGGACCATCTTAAGCTGTCTCACCGCCTGAGGCGGCTGCTGAGGATTTCGACCTGGCGCGCGAGCCCGCCAATCATGAAGCCCAGGATGCCAAGCGCGATAAGAAAGATGATATGATGGTCATAAGCGCCGGCACCAGCCGGGTCCAGGCGCCAGGATATGTACCATATCAAGCCGTAAGACAGCATGGACAGCATGGTCGACACCCTGACCAGTGTTGCCCTGTGCCAAAGCCCCGATCCTGCCACCAGGAGCGGGTAGCACATGACTGCCGGGGTAAGTATCTTTGCTTCGCTAAGCATGATGACCGCGGTCAGAAACAGAACGTCAGCGGAGGCCCAGCAGAAACGTACCGCGTCAGCCTGTGGGCGGCGCCTGTCCAGCTTGCGGAACAGCCAGCTGCAGGCGCCCCAAATGGGAACAATGGTCATCACCGCCAAGTGAAAGCGAGGCCCAGTGATTTGAAAGATGTGGTACCAAACCAACTCGACAGCCAGGAGAACTCCCATCGCTATAACTCGGCTGGCGAGTGCCGGTTCGCGCAGAAGCCAGCGCATGACAACCCTGACGGGGCCGGGGCCGTGCGCGTCAAGAGGCTCGTCGGCCCGAAACCGCGCGAGGTCCTCCGCGAGGGCCTTCGCGGACGCGTAACGCGCGGAAGGATTCTTCTCCATGCACTTCATGCATATGGCGGCAATGCCCCTGGGTATTGACTTGTCGATTGTACGAAGCGGTGCGGGCGCGCGGCCTACGACGTGATCAAGAAACTCGGACGTTCTGGCGTCATTAAAGGCCCGCCTGCCGGCGAGCACATGGTAGAGAATGGCGCCCATGCTGTAGATATCACTCAAGAAGCTGGTGTCCTTTACGTCTCCCCTCGCCTGCTCGGGCGACATGTAGCCCGGAGTCCCCGCGACTGTGCCCTGGGAGAATGGCAGGGCGGACCGGCCCTGGATCCTGGACAGTCCAAAATCCGTGACATACGGCGTACCATCTTTGTCCAACAGTATGTTTGCCGGCTTAAGGTCACAGTGGACAATGTTGTTCTCGTGCAGGTACGCGACAGCCCGTGCGATTTGTTCCATTATGGCGGCCGCGTCTTTCGGACCCATGGCTCCTCTTTCAAGGACATCCCTCAGGCTCTCGCCTTCAATATACTCCATAGCGTAGAACGGCCACCCGCCCTGTTCTCCTGCGTCATAGACCCTGACAAGGTTCGGATGACTGAGTTTTGCCGCTATCCGCGCCTCCGAGAGAAACTGATCCATGGCCTCGCTCGAGGCGGCCCGCCCGCGCATGATTACCTTTATCGCCACGTCGCGGTCCAAAGTCTTCTGGCGGGCCTTGTAGACAATTCCAGATCCGCCGCGCCCCAGCTCCTGCAGGCGCTCGAAGTCTGCCAAGGCGTCCATGGGCAATGGCGCTGCTCCGGTATTTGCCCTGGTATCTATGGTTTCCTGAATATCCACTTTGACTAACCTGCTGTCCCCGCCTTAATCATTAATTCCCAGCCACGCATTACAGGCAATTCGCTCGAACAGCGAAATTCTACCCGCGGACCCGTGCCAGTTCAAGCGGATTGGATTCAGGGGGACGCTTAGACAGAATGCCTTACCTCCCGAGGGAGCGCCCTACCCACTAAACCCAACCAGCTCCAGGCGCTCTTCGTCCCAGAGCTTAATGCGGGCACCGGAAAGGCTCTTTCTGATAGTTAGCCCGGGTTTCGCACTCAACGCGGGGATAGACTCGCAGCACTCCTTAAGACGATAATTCGGAATTCTTGAGTTCAGGTGATGAACGTGGTGATAACCGATGTTCCCGGAAAACCAGTTCAACAGAGGGGGCAACTTGTAGAAAGAACTGCCTTCCATCGCGGCACGCAACGCGTCCCAGTTCTCCCTGTGCGCCCAATAGACCCCCTCGAACTGGTGCTGGACATAGAAGAGCCAGAGGCCCACCGCGCCGGCCATCCAGATCACAGGTAGCTGGATGAAGACATACGTGCTCCATCCTATACTCCTGCATGCAACAATCACCAAAGCAACGATCAGCAGATTCGTGAAGACGACACTCATCCATTCCTTGCGCTTTGCAGTACGGGTCGGCAGACGGAAGCGAAGGAGGAAAGTGAACAGAGCACCAAAGCCGACGAGGAACAGTGGGTTACGATACAGGCGATACCAGAGTCGCATCTTTTTAGATGATCCTTCGTATTCAGCACGGGTCAACGTCCAGATATCGCCGAATCCGCGTGCATCGAGGTCAGCATATGTCGCGTGGTGGCGAAGGTGGCTGAAGCGCCAGTCGTCGAACGGGGTGAAAGTCAGCAACCCCAGCACATGACCGAAGAATGTGTTAGCGCGCCTGCTGGGAAAGAGTGATCCATGTACGCAGTCGTGGAACAGAATAAAGACGCGGACCAGGAATGCCGCGGCCACAATGGTCATGGCCAGGGTAAGCATGCGCGGATATCCGCGCTGGATCGAGAGGATCATCATGACCCACAACGCTATATAGGGAACGACTGTGTTCAGGAGCTGCCAGATCGCCCGCCATGTGCTCGCCTGTCGGTAATTCGCGAGAGTTACGTGCCAAGCAGGCCACGGGCGCCTCACAGCACGTGCGTTCTCCACGTTGCCGGCAGATTGTCTTGCCCTCATCCTCTCGCTCTCCACGCATGGTCCCGAGCCGGTCCTCAAGCACGCATGAGGCTAGCCAACACTCAACACTCCTTGAGGTCAGATGCGGCCACCACACCCCCGCGAGAACAAGGCTGAGCACCCCGCAAGGGCCACTGCTGCCGCTCACTTGCATATACCATACTGCTGCCCGATAGCCTAACAAAAACGGGATCGCCATAGAAGAACAGGAACAAATGGCCGGCATGTCAAACAGGGGCGCGCCCTTAATCAAATAGCTTCTCAAGCTTTTCGCGCGAGGCCTTGCCGGCCTTTTCAAAGTACTTTTCCGCCTCAGTGACTCTACCCTGGGATTCCAGATAAACGGCCGCCATCGCCTGCGCGTCCTCGCTGTCAGCCTTGAGCGTGGCCACAAGCAGGGACAGCGTAGCATGATCAGCCGGCTTCAGGTCGCTCCATTTGAAAGCGGCGGTTTGGGCCCCGCCGACAAGCTGGAATGACAACTGATCACCATCAACGGACTTGAGCCAGACGCGCGCACGGGTCGGCGAAATGCCCAGCGGAAGCGGCTTGAGCGCGCCGTCGCCGCTCAGCTTACCAAGTGTAGATTTCAGGGCCTGGTCCAAAACCGTTCGCTTATCAGGCGCCAGCGACCTCGCGGCGCGCACCGGCTTAACTGCGGGCTTCGGCTTCGGTGCTGCGGCAGGCTTGGCGGGGCTTGCGCTGCCGACCAGCTTCAGCATTTCCTTCCCCATCGCCTCGCCTATAAGGAAGTACGTCTCACCATTGGCGTTCCAATGGTAGCCGGCGTCTCTCGGCGACATGTCACCGGGTCGCCAGAATCCGCGCGTTTCAACCGAAGCGACAGTGCCGGCAAATTCACGGTGCTTCCCGCGATCACCCACGGCCAGCTGGATCTTGCACAGATCATCGCGCCGGCCCTTGGTAGGGTTCCCCATGCCGCTGTTGGCGATAACGAAAGGAAGGTCTTTCACGCCAAGCTCGCTGCGGATGTCCTTGATAAAGTTGACCATGTTCGCTTCGTACTCGTTGACCATCTCCTGGCTGCAGCCATCATTCCAGCCCTGGTGCCAGCCGAACCCAGCAATACGCGGCTTATGCCCCCTCAGCCCCGGCACGTCCTGAATACCGTCCAGCTGCTGCCGCACTATCTCCAGCATCTTCCTGTAATAAGCCCCGACCTCCCGGTCCTTCTTAAGCGGCGTATCCCCGGAGCTCGGCGGCCTGAAATCAACCGCAAGGTCTTTGCCGCCCCAGGCCGTCTTTATAATCAGTATTGGGTCATCAATGGCATTACCGACCATATGGCCAAAGCCGTATTCCGGGCCGAAACGGCCGCCCAGCTGCAGCGGCTTGCCGTTGAGGTATACATCGTCCCTGACCAGCCATTCCCCACTATTATCCACCAATGCCGCGGAGCCGCCTGGACCATACACAGGCTTGTTTGCGTTAACGAAGTGCCGAAGGCTGCCCAGCCCGCCTTTCACCATCTCTTCGCTTCCCTGCTCCTTCCGGCCGTCGTCCGGAGTGCCAAACCCAACCATGTTCGACTGACCTGCAAGAATAAATACTTTCACCTCTTTGGCCAGTGACCCGGTAATGACCAGGCCCAACAGGACAGCCAGTGTCACGCCAATGAATCTCTTTGCTCTATGAATCATAAACTCTCACCTCAAGTCACCAGGGATCTAACTCTTTATCATCTGCCTCACCAAAGCGCCAGAATAAGGAGAATCAGCAGTACAATGCCCAGGTTCATGTAGGCAATGAAGAAGAAAGCCTTCACGAACCAGGGCGCACCTCCGCCCCCGCCGGACTTGAGAGCCCCTACCTTTCGCACAGACGCGAAGACCTCGTCGCCATGCGGAGCCTTTGCCAATATACCAGTCAGGTCAGTGCCGGCCTGGTGTTTGCCGGCGTGCAGGCCCTTCTTCCACATCCGGCTTCCGGTCACGTCATAAACGGATCCTTCGTAGGCAAAGCACGCGGGTGAGCCTTCGGCACCATCACATGCGCTAAGTTCGTCATGCGTCATATCACCGGACAACTCGCCGGCCTTCTTCCTGGTCTTCCTCCTCAACCTGGGCCCGATAAAGAACACCGCGAACATCCCGGACATTACCATTATGGCGTAGAGCGCGATCTTTACAGACAGAAACACTCCGAAGCGTGTAGACATCATGGCCCCGGGAGAAGGCACGCGGTACGCGGTAAGAATCACACCTGTAACGCCCATGATTACCATCGAGGCGAGCCCTACAAGCACTTCACCGCGGGGAAGACCGCCCACGGCGTATTGCGGCTTAAGCACAATGTGAACGTAAAGAATGGTGCCAAACCAAAAGAAGCCGCAAAGGATATGAGCGTATCGTATCGAGAGCCTGAGAACCTTTGGCCACGCAGATGTCTCAGCAGGCGCCTCCGCGGCCCTCCCGGGAAACAGGACCTTACGGAACGTCTGGCCCACCTCGTTGAGCTCTTCCCCATCGCTGTGACAGAACTCGCAGTCCTTTCCAAGCCGCTCCGCTATCTCATCGGTAGCATCGACACCAAGCGGCCACACACAGCAGGTCAAAAGCAGCAGTGCTCCTAACGCCGTACCTTTCGTCATCATTTAGAAAAACCTCTCCTTAAGCTGAACTTAGAAGCTTACAGCGGACCGGATAAATACTTATACAGCCAAGCCGGCCGATCCTCAAGCCGCTTCATCCTGTTCTTCAAAAGAAGGCGGACAGAGCTCGCCCCGGTGTATTAGAAGCAGACGCTGGATTCGCTGACCTTGACCCATATCCCGTCCAGCCTGGCAAACCCAGACTGGCTGGCGGCGTGCTTGCGGTCGAAGTTCCTGACTTCGATGACCCCGGTATTGACGCAATACCTGACAAAACTGTTCTGCAGCGGCCTGGTCCAGCGTCCCCGCGTCAGCATGTCGCCTTCATAGGAAATCATTTCAACAATAACTTCTTCCCCATCATCCAGGACCACGGTCTCTTCGCTCTCTAGATTCGCGAACGCCTTTTCCGCGATCGTCTCCGGAATGATCTCCTTTTCGTCCTCGCCGGGGTAGACTCTTCCTAGAATACTTTTGATCTCGTTGTTGTAGCCGGCATCAAGAAATTTGTCGCTGTCTATGCATTCCAGCAGGGACTGTATCTCCGAGCGAAACTGTTTCTTCATCGGAACATCTTCAACGGTTATGTGAATGGATCCGTCCCTGTCCTCCTTCTCTTCCTTTACGCACCTGACGTGCGCCACCACATCCCTGCCATTTACAGAAAATACGTCATTCGTCCGAAAACTCAGGCTCGGGCGCAGGGCGGCCGAGGATATTTTGACGAGGTCCCGGCCGCACACGGCGCCGCCAGGCATCCTCTTTTCTTCCCTCTCGTCAAAATACACACGCAGGAACGCGGACACGGACTGGTGGTTCGTACGGTACGGCTCATAAGAGAACACAACACCCGGCGACCAGAACGGGTGCGACATATGTCCTGCCCTCGCCTTCGTAATACTTGCCGGAAACTTGCCCTTAGCAATATCAACAGCTTCGTCCAGCAGCTTGCTGTCCACAGAAAAAGGACATTCTACTTTTAGCGGGAACCCATAGGGTTCATCGGAAGTAACGTCGACACACGGTTTGTTAGTTACGGATTCAGCCAGAGCGGCTGATGCCCCACCCAAAGCAAGCAACATCAGCACTAATGCTGATGCACCGTATGATGTCTCCGCTCGAACCACAGCAGCTCGTCCTCCCTGTAATGAAGACGTCTACTGCATACACTCTATTAGAACTAATCTCGCTGGGCTTACCTGACTCCGTCCGGCTATCTCTGCTTGAGCCCGTAGATCAGGCCGCCCCCACCGCCGGAATCGTCATCATCGACAGGCCCAGTGCCGCCTCCGGTATCACCACCAGTGGTTCCGGTATCGCCTCCGGTATCTGAGTCCATGTATCGGGGCTCACCGGATGAAGGATAGCGCGAGAGGATATCTCTAATCGCCGAATCGACTGCGGACGAGCTGTTAGCGTCTAGCGGAATACCCAGGGCCGCCTTACAGCCTGAACAGAACAGGCTCGAATTACGGTCCATCAGGCACTTGCTCTCGCCGGGCGGCATGTGCGAGCCGCCCCCCGTATCGCCGGAAGATCCGTAGTGATGAGGGAGTTTCATCACATGAGCGAATTCGTGGTTGAAGATCGTCTCATAGTAGAGGTATACCGTGCTGCCTGAGGCGTAAGACGTGGTGCCCGCTGTCCCGGCCACCACGTTCGCGGATACACCCGCCGCCCGGCCGCCATAATTGAAGCTGAAGCTGTATCCCGGATAAGCGCCCTCAGCCATGCGCTTGAGCGCCGCCATGTGCTCGGCCTCGCTGCTCCACGCCGGGCTGTAATTGAGGGGCTTAGTCTCATATTGAAAACTGATGCTTACGGAGGCGGGGCTTCCTCTTGTCATGCCGAAAGTTGCCGCGTAGCGGCCGCTGTTGGCGAGCATCCAGTCTTCCCATTCATCGCTCTTGCCATACTTGGCCTTAAGGTCGCCGACATGGTCGGCGAATGCTCCACCGCTCGCCCCCGCCGCTTCACCTGCCTCACTTCCTTCTGCAGCCGCCAGCTCGGCATTGGACTCCAGGAACTCGGATTCGGCTTCTTCCGAAGAGGCATCGTCGTCATCGTCGGCGTGCTCGCATCCCGCCGCGCCGAAAGCGATTACCAGAAGGCACAAACCTAGAATTCGCCAGTTCGTATGCTTCATTAACTGCCCTCCACGATCGGTATGATACATGAAACTATGCCTGCTGCCAAGCTTCGAGTGGGGCGAGGGAATTCTTCAGACAGAATGAACCGAATCAGAAGGAATCACACTAGCTGTACTGTTTGTCTATTCTGGGAATGACAGCGCGAGCTGTACGGTGAACTTGTTCAGCGGCCTGCTCGCCTATTCATCTTTCTGCCCATTTCCCCACATTCTGTCCATTCTGTCTAAAACAAAGACGGCAGAATGCCGTCCCTCCCGGGAGGGTCCGCTTCCCTTGCCCTGCATAGCTCGCAGAGCGACGTATGGACGCGGACCGACCTCCAGACCGGTCAGGCCGTCGCTCGTGTTAGCTATGGCGGACGGGCAGGAACCCGTCCCTCCAGGAAGTAGCACGATCAAGAATCCTTAATCAGGAGATATAGGAGCAACAGTAGTCGGTGACGCTCTTCACCTTGAGCTTGAACCGAGATGAGGCCGGCACTTCGAATGACTCGCCGCCATTGATTGACTGCCACTCCGAAGAGCCGGGCAGAAGAATATCCAGCTCGCCGGCGAGGATCTCCATCAGCTCCTTGTCCTCCGTGCCGAACTCATAATCACCAGGCAGCATGACGCCAAGCGTCTTCTTTGTTCCATCAGGAAAAAGTACCGTTCGACTTGTCACTTTCCCGTCAAAATACACATTGGCCGCTTTTACAACTGATACGTTATCGAACTGACTCATCTACATACCTCTGGATTACGGGGTTCAAAATCGCGGCTGATACTAGACTCAAGCTGTCACTCTGTAAAGAGCGGCATTGCCGTGGAAGCTCCTTCCGCCATCACCGAACGCAACGGCGTGGCGGCAAGCGCATCACAGACGCATCTTCTTTACAGGGCAGGCTTCAGCCTGAACGACTTGATTGCCATCCCGTGCTGCGGCGGATCACGCCGAAGGAACTTAAGGGTATTAACGCCCTCTTTCAGCTCCAGCGTGACTGGATCGCTTTCCTGCCATTTACCTACCGTAAACGGCATTTCCATGACCGCGCTGGTTCCGTTCGCGGACACGTGCAGCTTCTGGCTGTGCTTGGGAGTAACGACCAGCGCCGACAGCTCGTACTTGCCTGCCTTCGCGACTTCCACCTCGTACTCCATGTTCGACTTCGTGCCCTGGCTCGGGCCCGTAGGGTCAACTTTAGGGCTCTTCTTGTAGTAGTCCTTGTTGTACTTGTCCGATACCCGCTCGCAGACGTTGCCGAGGATATCGTAGAGGCCCCACGGATTCGGCTTCTTCTGTCCTACAGGATGCGACTTGCCGCCATCGTTCTTATCGTACCAGGCATACTCACCAAGCTTCGCGGGATCATCTCCGAAGAAATACCTCGTTGTCGAGCCGGCCCTGCAGGCATACTCCCACTCCGCCTCCGTAGGAAGACGCGCGGCCTGCCCTGTCTTCTCCGACAGCTTGTCGCAGAACGCGACAGCGTCACCCTCACTGATGGTATCAGCCGGCGCGTTCGGGTCCTTACTGGCCTTACTTGGGTTTGACCCCATGATCTTCTTGAACTGAGCCTGCGTTACCTCGTACTTACCCATGTAGTAGCCCTTGGTAAGGGTCACCTCGTGCTTGGGTGTCTCAGTGCCGTGCCACTTGCTGTCCTTCGGGTCCTCGCCGCCCATGATGAAAGTTCCGGGCTTGATGTAAACAAACTCCATTGTCAGGCCGTCACCCAGGTCAAGCGTAAGCTCCTTCGGATTGTCGCTGCCGCAAGGTGTAATCGCCGCGCGGAACCCCCAGTTGTTGTATCTGCCATAGCCGCTGCTGGGCATGCGCCAGCCGGACCTGCAGCCGTCGGCACCGCCGCGCCAGGCGCCGCCGCGCATGACCGTCACGCCCTGCGGCGCGAAACGCGGGAGAAAGACCTGCAGGCCGCCCGCGAAGCTCTTCATCGCGGTAACGTCCTTTGTATTCCCGGCCGGCTTGCTGTAGGCCGCGGCCGGTATCAGGGCAACTCCGTCTTTGTAAGCAATCTGCCTGTCCGCTTCCGTAACGGGAGATGCCATCACCTTCTGGGCTTCAGTCGGCTGTTCATTCGATTCGCCGATCTCAGCGCCAAGAGCCGCGAGAGTCTCGGCCTTCGAGTCCTCAATGATCTTCCGCTGAGTCTTGAGCGACACGCTGTTCCAGAAAGCCGGAGTGCCCTTTGCGTTCTCTCCATAAACCCGGGCCTCGCCCAGCACATCACCGATCCACATCGCACGCTTGACCTTCAGGTACTCCTCGGCATTTACCCGCGCCTGCGTGCTGGCCAGGAAGTCCTTGTCCTTATTGTACACCGTTTTCGTCCAGCCGCCGCCCCAGCCCGGGCCAAGGTTCACAACCCAGCCTTTAGGGGTCCAATGCGCGAGTGCCGCGTGGCCCCTGCTCGGACGGGCCGTTGTGGGGATGCCGAACGCGCGCAGGATGAAGCGGCCGAAGAACGCGCGCCTGCCGCATACCCCGCCGTTCATTAGGATGTTCTGGAAGAACTGAAGTTCCGGCAGGTCATACTTAACGTCGCCGGACCCGTATTTCACGTCGCTTCCCACGATTCCAACATACTTCCATCCGTATGAATCTTTAAGGATATGGTCCGGCCTGTAATTGCGAAGCATCTCGCGTCCCCAGGCCGCGACCTCGTCAGGCTCCTCGCCATCAACCACAAAGCGCAGGTCCCAGGTCGTCAGGACATCGAAAGCCGGATCAAGCTCACCGTCATCGTACGCCTTCTCGTAACTGAGATATCGCTTTACCGGATTCACGGTCTTCGGAGCATCCGTCAGCGCCGTTGCGTTTCTCTGGACATGAGGCATAGCGTGTTCCAGTGCCAGCGCGACCGACAGCCTCTGCATTACGCCCGACGCCGCCTTGCTGCTCGAGTTCTGGATATCACTGTAGATCTTCATTGCCTGGCCGTATTTGCCGCCTCTCGCGCCGTCCGCGACCAGCATCTGCCGCATGAGTTTGGGGTTGTTCAGCAGATATCTGATTAGCGCCTCGTGGGCTTTACCCTTCTCCGCGAACTCCGCGAGCCCTTTAGGCGTGGCCTCCATAAGAACCACGTACTTTACAAGCTTCGCGTCCAGGGCGTCACTCGCCAGCACTTTCTCCAACGCCGCGCCCTGTGCCTGTGCCGGTATCGCCTTGGCAAGTTCCGCCTTAAGGCTCGCCATCTCTTTGGCGTACTGCGCCTGCAGTTCCTGGCCTCTTTCACTCAGGGCCGTGGGGGCCTCAACCGCCGCAAATCCTGAACTTACTGCTGCAATCACCGCAATCATCGCGATCAATAATTTCTTCATATCAGCCTTTCCTTATTGCTTCAGACCTGAAATTCCATATTTTCCATGACGTATCACATAATAGCGCAATTCAGCAAAAACAACAGAGACAATCTCTGCTTCATACTTCATCAGGCTTTCCCCCATACTCCGTGGCTTTCGATTTCAGATTTTAATTTTTTCTCTCCTCACCATTTACACGCCATTGATTTCAATCAGCTCAACCCCTACTCTGTTCGGCAACTGGGAGGCATCTATGAGCAAGCTGGATATAGGAGTTCTTGTTGGACTCAGTAATGAGCCGGAAGTGTCGATACAGCGCGTCGCGGATCTCGGCCTTAAAAGCTGTCAGGTCTGTTCATGGAACAAGGATCTCTGGACCGCCGAGGCCGCCGAAAGACTGAAAACCATCTGCGAAAAGCTCGGCGTTCGCGTTTCTACATTCTGGGCAGGGTATTCCGGTCCGGCAGTCTGGAATTTCATTGAAGGCCCGTTGACCATAGGCCTGGTCCCTGAAGAACACCGTAAGAAGCGGACGAATGAGCTCAAGCAGGCGGCGACATTCGCCTCGAAGTTCAACGCACCGTCCATCACAACGCATGTGGGTTTCATCCCCGAGGACCCCAACAACCCTCTTTTTACCGGAACAGTCAACGCACTGAAAGAGATCGTTGCTCACTGCGCGGAGTTAGGCCTCGACTTCCTGTTTGAGACAGGACAGGAAACGCCAGTGACACTCCTCCGCACTATCGAGCGCATCGGAATGGAGAACGTGGGAATCAACCTGGACACGGCCAACGTTATTCTTTACGGAAACGGCAATCCGGTCGACTCCCTGGACGTCTTCGGCAAGTACGTGAAAGACCTGCACATCAAGGATGGCTTCTTTCCGACCTGCGGTGACAAGCTTGGGAAGCAGGTTCCGCTTGGACAGGGCAAGGTAGATTTCAAAGCCGTTGTGACAGGCCTTAAGTCACTTGGCTACTCAGGCCCGCTGACAATAGAGTGCGAATGCGGCGGGAAGGATGAGCAGGTGGCCATCATCAGGGACGCGATCGCACTTCTGGAACCACTGCGCTAGAAAGGAGTGCGCCATGCTGAGAATAGGAATTGCCGGGGTCGGCGGGCTCGGAACATTGCATCTGCGCACCCTGCTGACCCTGCAGGACAAGGTGTCGATCGACGCACTCGCCGATCCTATAGAGGACCGCCGGGCCGGATCCAAGCTGACTTCACAAACAAACCTGGAACTGGCAGACAACTCGGAAATTAACGTAACAGATATACGCTCGTATGATGATTACAGCGGGCTGTGCCAGGACCCTGCCCTTGATGTTGTATGCATAGCCACGCCGAGCGACCTGCACGCGGCGGCGGCAATAATGGCAATGGAGAACGGCAAGCATGTCTTTACCGAAAAACCCATGTCGCTTAACCCGGAAGACTGCCGGCGGATGATCGACGCGTCCGAGTCGACAGGAAAGACGCTCATGGTCGGGCAATGCCTGCGCTTCTTCCCGGCTTACACAACGGCAAAGGAGATCATGGACTCCGGTCGCTTCGGGAAAGTGCTGTCTGCCACGATGACGCGTGACGGCGGGCGTCCTGGAAGATGGTTCGCGCAGATAGAGCGCAGCGGCGGCGTGAACCTGGACCTCCACATACACGACATCGACGCGGCACTGTGGTGGTGGGGCCGGCCCGACAAAGCCATATCCAGGACCACCGGCAAACATGACGGGACCCAGTCGGTTCTAAGCACCTGGGAATATAACGACGGGCCCATTGTGCAGCTTGAAGCCGCCTGGGACGCCGGGATTCCGTTCAATGCTGAGTTCCGGATCGTATTGGAAAGCGCCACACTTCGGTCGCGGGGCGGCAAACTCGAGCAGTTTACGGCCGACGGCAAAGAGGAAATCGATATCTCCGGAATGGGCGGCCATGAGGCGGAAATGCACTACTTCATTGATTGTATTCTCAACAATAAGCCCGTATCACGCTGCATGCCCGCTGACAGCGCGCTTGCCGTGTCCTACGCGATGGGCAGGGAGTAAAGCGACCTCCACCGCTTGAAATCGCTGCGCGGACCGCATTACCGATCGTACACTTGCAGGCTGATCGCGCAAAGGCAGGTGTTTACGAACCGCGGACAGTGGCTCTTTGTGTTCGCCGGCGCGTCCCAATAACCGGTGTCCTCGCCATGTTCGCCCTCCCCTTCAACGACGACCTGGTTACTGACCATCTCCGGGGCAAGCTGCGCGCTCCAGTCCTCCCACATGGCCCCGCCATTCCTGAACAGGGCCGCCGTGTCGTGGTACCAGTAGTAGATCTTCCCTTTGGGTGCAGACCAGCTCACTTTGCTGTGCTCCGATACAGCCTTGAGCCCGAGCTTTACCTCAGGTGAATCCTGCTCTCCCAGCAGCGTCAGGCAGTAGACCCCTGCGCCCGTAAGCCCATGCGCAGGCGCGGGTGTGGTGTATCCGAAACCGCCCTGCGGGTGGGCAATCTTCTTAAGGCCCAATACGGCTTTCGCGCGGGCCTGGTCGAGTCCTTCAACATCGAGTCCCGCCGACCTCGCTGCCTGTAATGCCTGCACGCACCATGACGTGTAAGACGTGTCGTTGCGCGAGGAAGCCTTGAGGTTGTAGTTCCAGCAGCCGTCCTGGTTCTGGCCTTTCACAATTACAGCTATGGCCTTCTCCGCGGCCTCTTTGATCTTCGTGCTGTTGGTCTTCTCGTAAGACTCACACAGGGCATAGGCCGCTATCGGATGTCCGTATTCATGTCCGTCTACATTAAGAAAGCGCCCATCTTCCTTCTGGCTGGCTAGCAAATACTCGATGGCCCCCTCCACAGTATCTCCGAATTCCCGGGATTTCGGGGTTTCGCCGTGGGCCAGGAACGTAAGCAGGGCGAAGGCGGTGCAGGGCGTCTTGGCGGTGAACCGGTCGTTGCCGCCGGTCTTCCCGTCCCACGACCCGTCTTCTGCCTGGTGCTTCTTCAGCCAGCGCAGCGTTCGCGCGACTGCCGTCTCGACGTAAGAATCCGCATCAATGCCAGATACAGGCAAGATCTTATCGGCCAGGGTTTCCTGTGGGGCCGCGATGAAACCAAAGCATATCGAAGCAACAAACACTGAAGTCGCTATTCTTCTCATACTGCACACCTTCTTCTTTGTTTTGGCGCTTTTTAAAGGCCGGTTATTGAGGTCTACACACATCGCGTCCGCGCTATCCAAAGCTTAGACGTACCCGGTAGAGGAATTCTTCAGGCTTTTTTCAGAGAAACACCGAGACAAGGAGTATCTACTTGCCGGTGAGCAGTGCTTTGACCCTGTCGGAGGCGGCGATTTCCAGGGCCGTCTTATTGCCTGCATCGACCTCAGAGCCATTCATATCGTAGACTGCGGTGTTTGGTTTCAATTTCAGGCGCGGATTAGCGCCGAGCCTGAGAAGCTCAGCAACATTGTCCGGATAGTCCTTGAGCGCGGCAATATGAAGCGGAGTCGCTCCATGGTCGTCAGTGACGTTAACGCTAATGCCTTTCTTGACGAGCATTGCAAGGACTTCAGTGCCAGTACGTTCAGCGGCAAAATGCAGAAGCGTCTGGCCGCCCCTCTTCTTGATCTTCACATCAGCGCCGCTCTTTATTAGGACCTCTACGACCGCGACATGCGCCTGCTGGATCTGCCAATAAAGCGGCGTAAGCTTATGATG
>JBFIFS010000053.1:0-14926 GCA_041602695.1 Kiritimatiellia bacterium | reverse complement strand
CCGTCCTTGATATGGATGTAAGCCACGTGTTCCTTGACCTTTGAATAAAACTCCCAGCTGGACTGCTTGGGATAAGGCTTCTCCTTTGTGCGGTCGTCGGTAAACACGGGGTTGCCCGTATCGTAGACCAGTTTCAGCCCGGGCACCTTTTCCACCAGCTCCAGCGTGTAGCTCCAGCCCATGCCGCCGTAATTCATGCAGTTCTCGTGCACCGGTTCGATGCCGGCGTCGTGGAACATTTTCACGACCTCATTGAGGCGCTTGACGCGCTCTTCTACCATCTGGTCATTGGGGTCACGGTCTTTCAGCACGGCGTAGCTCATGATCCTGATAAGCTTAGAGCCTAGCTTCTGCATGCGCGGAATCGTGCGCTGAACCTCCTCGACCGTTATGTCGAACGGATCCTCAACGCTGTGCGCCCAGTTGCATATCGCGGAGCCGAAGCAGTTGACCTTGACTCCTGCTTCCTGCAGCTTGCCGTAAACAATGTCAAACTCGGCATCAGGTATATCGTGCAGGTTCCCCTTGCCGCCCTCATAGGCAATATTTCTCGACTCAATGTTTTCCCAGCCCAGCTCCTTCGTGGCCTTTATCTGGACTTCAATGGCCCCGCCTGCCTCATCAGCAAATCCCGTTAAATACATGCCTATCTCCTTATTCGTAGCCCATGGCCTTCAGGTTTGTGTAGCTCGTCGCCATGCAGTCGAGCGCGTTGTCTTCATAGCTCTGGTCCTGCTCGACCATCATGTACTCCACGCCAGCCCTCTCGGCCGCGGCCAGGATCCCCTCCCAGTTGAGGTTCCCCTCCCCAATCGGGGCGAACCGGCGTTCCCGCTCAGGCGTGACGATGAAATCTTTGAGGTGAAGGATCGGCATTCTCCCCGCGACCTTGTCGATCCACTGGATCGGATCGCCGCCGCCGGCTGTGATCCAGTGCGTATCGAGCTCGGCCTTGAGCAGGTCAGGCGAGGTGTCCTCATAGAGGGCGCCAAGCCATGTCCTTCCGCCGTGCCTGGCAAGTTCATGGTTGTGGTTGTGGTAAGAGAAATCCATGCCCGCGGCATTGAGCTTCTCGACAATAGGTCCAAGCTCATCTATGAACTTCTTCAGTCCTTCCTCGGTGTGATACTCGCCTGGCACTCCGCCGACGGCAGGATGCTTGCACTTCATGATCTGGTGCTCTTCAATCACCGCATCCAGCTCGTTCTGGAAGCGCGGCCAGCCCATATGCGTCGAGCCGATTACTAGGCCGTTGTCGTCACACATCTTGACGATTTCGTTCGCGTCCTTGACTCCGAACCCTGAAACCTGCACGGACGTGTAGCCCATCTCCCGGACCTTCTTCAGGGTCGCGGCGGCATCTTCCGCTGTCTTCGTGTAATCCCTCAGCGAAAACAGCTGGCATCCTACGATTGGTTTACTCATTTCTTTCTCCTCTTGGCCTTGGCCTTCTTCGTCTTTTTCTTTGCGCTATCCGCTATAAGCCCCTTGAGCATTCGGTTGTATGCTGTGTTCTTGATCGGCAAGTCAACAGTCTGGCCTGTTATGCCTGACAGCTGCATCGCGTTGGCGAGCTCTACCCCGTTGATTCCTTCCGCTCCGGGCGCCAGGAGTTCCTTGCCGTCCAATACGGCAGCCACGAAGTTCTTCATGATCCCTACGTGTCCGCCGCCGCCCTTCTTAAAGGTGATCTCCTTGTATTTCCGCTTCGGAGCAGCGAACTTGGTCTTGGTTACGCGGTTAAATTTCGATATAGGCATCTCATTGGTCCAGACCTTGATGACGCCGCCCTCGATCACGGCCATTGCCTTGTCGCCGGCAATCTCCAACCTGTTGGTTCCCGGGGACTCACAGGTTGAGGTAATAAAAACGCCTGTCGCGCCGTTCTTGTATTCCAGATACGCGGTGACTTCATCTTCGACCTCGATCTTGTGCGCCTTGCCCAGCGACAAGGCCGCATCAACCTTTACCGGCATTCCCGCGATCCACTGCAGGAGATCCAGCTGGTGCGGGCACTGGTTCACCAGCACGCCGCCCCCCTCGCCCGCCCACGTAGCGCGCCAGCCGCCGCTCCTGTAGTAGGCCTCCGACCTGAACCAGCTGGTGCAGATCCAGTTCACGCGCACAATCGAGCCAAGCTCGCCGGCGGCTATCATCTTCTTGAGTTTCTGGTAGGCAGGATTCGTTCGCTGGTTGAACATCATCGCGAAGACCTGCTTCCTGCGCTTCTTAGCTTCCCTTATCAGCTTCTCGCATTCGGACTTCTGGACCGACATCGGTTTGTCTACAAGTACATGCAGGCCCGCCTTCAGGGCCTTTATCGCCATGGGAACGTGGTCATAGTGAGGCGTTTCAACGAAAACGGCGTCTATTTCGCCGGACTTCAGCATGGCGCTGTAGGTACTGAACCTGGAAACTGTCGCGGGCACCTGCTCCAGCGTCTTAGGGTCAATATCGCAGACTGCGGTCAGCTTCGCGCGGCGAACCTTTCCCCCCAGCAGGTGCCTGGTATACAAACTGCCCTGGGTCCCCACGCCTACAATTCCTATTCTCAGCTGTTTCTTCGGCTTTTTGCTCACTTTTTCCTCGCGTTAGCATTCATAAATAACCCCCCGGCGCCCCCCCTGCCATCCTTGACTCGAAGGCTTTAACTGTGCATATTCTTCACCAGCATTCAAGGAGAATTGCGGTTATGATTAAGGTAAAGATAGTTGGAGCAGGAGGCTACGGCGGCGTCGGCGTAGCGGAACTGATTTCCGGGCATCCGGAGGCAGAAATTGCGGCAATGGTCGACGTCGAAAACGCTGGTTCGCCCATTAGTGATATATACCCTCACCTGAAAGGGTTCGTAGATAATGAAATCTGCGCTCCTGACAGCCCCGAAGCGCAGGCCCCTGCCGATGTAGTCTTCATGGCTACGCCGGACCAGGTCGGCATGAAGCTCGCACCTGCAGAGATCGAGAAAGGCGCCAAAGTCGTGGACTACAGCGGTGACTTCCGCTTCAACACGAAGGAGGCGTACAGCGACTATGCCGGGCGGCTGGGACTGGACACGACTCACGCGTCCCCGGAACTTATGGAGAAAAGCGTTTATGGGATCGCCGAGCTTCATCGTGCCGAGCTGAACACCTCGGTTTCGGTCGTGGGAAACCCGGGCTGTTTTGCGGTCAGCTGCATACTGGGACTCTCACCGGCCGTAAAGAACGGGCTCGTGGATCCTGCCTTTATAGTTTGCGACTGCAAGACCGGCGTTTCGGGAGCGGGCAAGAAGCCGTCCCCCACCTTTCATTACCCGGCACGTTATGACCACATGAACGCCTATAAGCTCGCCGGGCACCAGCATGTCTGCGAAATCGAGCGCGAGCTCGGGCTGCAGGCAGGCAGGGAAGTGAAGGTCACCTTCACTTCACAGGTGGTGCCGGTCTGCCGGGGAATCATGTCGACGCTTTACGCCGCCCTGTCCAGGGACATCTCCGAAGACGAGGCGGTCGGTTTCTACAGGGAGTTTTACAAGGACGACAATTTCGTGCGCGTGTTCAACAGCACCGCGCCGGTCGGATCCCCGCACGTTCGCGGAACGAACTACTGCAACCTTGTAGTCAGCGTGGACAGCCGTACGCAGCGGCTGCGCATAGTTTCATATATAGACAATCTGGTTAAGGGCCAGGCGGGTTCAGCTGTACAGAACATGAACCTGATCTGCGGCCTTCCGGAAACAACAGGTCTTGACCGACCAGGGATGTACCCATGAGCAGGGTTTTAGAAAACATAACGGACAAGGAGAAACCCATGAGCGGAGCACAAATGAAAACCATTATCGCAGATGACGTGGAAGTCGTAGGATCCATCAAGAGTTCAAGCAACATCCAGATCGACGGCAAGCTTAACGGCGACCTGACATGCGCGGGCGACGCCCTGCTTGGCACTTCCTGCTCGATCAAAGGCAACGTCAATGTGAACTCGACAACCGTGAACGGCCAGGTCAACGGCAACATCAATGCCAAAGACAAGATCGACCTGAAAGCCTCCGCGCGCGTCACCGGCGATATCAGGGCCAAGCGCCTTACGGTCGAAGACGGCGTGAGCTTCATCGGCAAGGCCGAGATCACACCATCCGCGGCTGGCAGGCCCCAGGAATCCCCGCAGGAAATCGCACCTGAAGACTCCGGGGAGCCTCAGGAAAAGGGCGGCATCTTCAAGAAATGACGGACCGGGCGGCTTCGACGCCGTCCTGTCCTGGGCACCGACAGCCCGTCCGTCGCCCTTCAAGCTGTGAAGTGCGCCGCGCGGTAGAACCGGGGCAATAACGGAGAGCCATAGTGGCTAACAAGGGTGGGCCAAATTTCATAGACGGATTCGCATCCGTCCAGGCCGTAAAGCATTCCAAGAATGCCGGCAAAGGCGTGCGGACGCGGCAGTCCAGCAGCAAGCTGCCTGCCCTCGAGAAGCCCGCGCCCGAGAAGCCGGCGGCGCAAGGACCATCGCCCAAGAAGATATCCCGCACGGTAACACCGGAAAAATTCAAGATCACTTGCTACGAATGCGAGTATGTCTTTACGCTCCAGGGCCGCGTTGTCGACAACTTCTGCCCCAAATGCCACGAGAAGCTCCTCGCCAAGGACACTGTAATCGACAAGGAGTGGTCTGAAAACGTTAAGACCATTGGAAGGGTCGAGATCAAGAAGGGCGCTTCTTTCCCAAAGAAATGCACCATTATCGCGCGCGATGCCGCGCTTTCAGCTGACGCCTCCGAAGCCGACCTCAACATATACAACAAGCTTGAATTATCACGTGGCGCGGGCTTCAATGCCGAAGACACGGAAATACGCACTCTCGTCATTGCAAAAGGAACGAGCCTCACACTGAAGGGCAAAGTGAAGTGCGAGCGTCTCGAGGTGCTGGGCGAGCTGAGGGGAACCATAATTGCGTCCGCTGAGGCGCATATCGAAAAGAGCGGATCAATGAAAGGCAGCCTGGAAGCACCCAGCCTTGTGGTAAGGGAGGGCGCGGCGCTGAGCGTAAATTTAAGAATCGGAGAAGGAAGGAAGTAACCATGGCGGCAAAGAAGGGTTTAGGACGAGGCCTGAGCGCCCTCATTAAAGACGGGACCACCGAAAAGAAACAGGCGGCCGCCAAAGAGGAAGCGCCGGCAAAAGGCGGCCCGGCCCTCGTCCCTGTGGAGAAGATAAAGCGCAACAAATTTCAGCCTCGCAAGAAGTTCGAGGACGAGGCGCTCGAAGAGCTGACCGAATCGATAAAGGTCCATGGCGTTATCCAGCCCCTGCTCGTGCGCAAGTCCGGAACATCATACGAGCTGATCGCCGGCGAGCGCAGGCTCAGGGCCTCCGGCAAGGCAGGCCTCAAAGAGGTCCCGGTGGTTATCATTGAAGCAGAAGACAAGATCTCGCTGGAACTGGCGCTGGTAGAAAACCTGCAGCGCGAGAACCTGGACCCGTTGGAGGAAGCCGAGGGATACCAGGCCCTGGCTGACAAGTTCAGCCTCACGCAGGACGAAATCGCAACTCGTGTCGGCAAGGCCAGGGTTTCCGTGACCAATTCCCTGAGGCTTCTCACGCTGCCATCCGACATCAAGGCCCTTATCTCTACTGGCCAGCTTTCGGCAGGCCACGCCAAAGCGCTGCTCGCGCTGGAGAAGGACAGTGAAATCATGCAGCTCGCGAAACGCACGGTCACTGAAGGGCTCTCTGTACGGGCGCTCGAGAAGATCGTCAAGAAGGCGAAGAAGACCCCGACTAAGCCGCGCGCGACCCGCTCCGACCTTCCCAAGGAATACCTCAACCACCTCGTCAGCACCATGCACAACCACTTCGGCACAAGCGTGCGCGTATCACCTACCGTGACCTACGCCAACGGAAAGAAGAAGAAAGGCACGATCGAAATCGACTTCTTCTCGAACGACGATCTCGACCGCCTGCTGAACATGCTGGACATCAGCCTGGACTGAGCGACTTCAACCCGTTTGGACGGCACCGGCAAAGACCCGGGAAGCGCATAAAAAAGCCATCCGGCAACATTCCAGGAACGCTGCCGGATGGCTTATATTACGATTATTCGGCCGTTTCTATTTCTTCGCGCAGCACGGCTTTGTACAACCGGGAGCGCACTGCTTCTTTGCACAACAGGGCTTCTTGCATCCCGGCGCGCACTTTTTCGCGCAGCACGGCTTCGTGCATCCTGAAGCGCACTTCTTGACGACCTTGCAGCACTTGCCTTCAGTTCCGCAGCATTTACCTGAAGTCACACATCCGGATACTCCGATCGTGAGCCCTACAAGCATCGCGGCGACCAACATGCTCTTCATGATCCTTAACATACGCTTTCCTCCTTGCCCCGTAGAGGGGCTCTTGCGAACAACTTCGACACGATTGCCAGAATAACATAAGGAGCCATCTGTGTAAAGCTCAAGACGCCGCGGTGTTGACAACTGCCGGTCTCTGGTGGTGTACTTAGACGACACCATGCCCAACGTAATCATTATTTCAGGGGACACCTCCCAGGACTTCCTCGGACAGGAACTGCGCGACAGAATGCGGCTTTCCATAGGCGGTCACCAGGCATCACTGGCTTTCCTAAAGGAATATTTCGACGCGGGCAGGGACGCCGCGAGGGCAGCCGAGTCGCTGAAACGAAAGGAGCTGCCGTTTGTGTCGCTAAACGGCCCGTACCTCTGCCAGTACCTCGAGGACCAGGGAGTCACAATCGACCATATCCCCCTCTTCACTCCATATAAAGATGAGGTGCTCAGGCTTCTCGCACAGGGACCGGTGGCTGTCGTGATTTCCACAACGTTCCTTCCTATCGCCGCCCAGATCGATGGTATTGCACAGTTCATCAAGACACACGCGCCCAACACGCCCGTTATCGCGGGCGGCATCCAGGTGTGGAAATCATACAGGCACAAGCTGCTGATGGACCAGGGAGTCATAACCGACGATATTCGCGAAGCTGTGAGTGAACATAATTATCTCATGGATCCCGAGCGCACTTCACCGGTTGATGTACTTGTGATCAGCGAAAGCGGCGAAACCACACTCGCCGAGCTTCTGAGGCGACTTAAGAATGGCGACTCCATAGAGGACCTGAATAACATAGCTGTCTTCACGAAAAACCGCTGGCAGATCAACAGCATCGTCGAGGAGCAGAGCACAGAAACCAGTATTGACTGGAGCCGTCACATTTCTCAGCCCAGCGCAGCATATGTGCCGGTCCAGGCAGGACTGGGCTGCGGTTTCCGCTGCACATTCTGCGACTTCTGCGGGTTGCGGCCGGTCAAGGCCCGCACAGCTGAGGCTGTAATCGAGGAGATTCGCACCATCCCCCCACTGGACGGCGTGCGCAGGGTATATTTCACTGATGATAATCTCTTCCCTACCAAGAAGCGGGCACTCGAAATTTGCAGGGCCATAATCGACTCCGGCATGAAGGTCCGTTGGCGCGGCCTGGTAAGGATTTCCATCGTCGACGATGATGTTGCAAGGATCATGGCTGAGTCCGGCGGCGTCGAGGTATTCCTCGGAGTTGAATCGGGCGATCCCCAGCTTCTTGCCAACATGCGCAAACAGATCGGCCCGGCAGATGTGCTTCGCTGCGTCGGAAACCTGTCAAAGCACGGGGTCAGCACCAAAAGCTCCTTCATAATCGGATTTCCGGGCGAAACGGAACAATCTGTCCAGAGCACCGTCGACCTTCTCAACGCGTATCCCGTCGACGGGCCGGCGGCCCACCGATACATGTTCTTTCTGTATGGTGTTCTTCCTCTTTCCGAGATCGCCGCTCCGGAATCGCGCGCGGCCTACGGCCTGCACGGCTACGGATGGAAGTGGGCGCACGCGACCATGGACGCTAAAAAGGCCGCCGAACTCCTGGCAACCATCCACGAGCGGATAAAGCCGGAGCTCAGCCCCAACTACATCCTCGAGGCACCCGAACTGGAGGGGCTGGGCATCGAAGACATAAAGAAGGTCTATTTGCTGCGCAACAAGATCGTCCTCGCCGGGCAGCAGGGAAAAAGCACGGAAGCCCTGTGGACGGAGCTCGAGGCAGTTTACCGGTAGACGCGCCTTTACGCCGCCTGATCTCATCCTCCCTATCACCTCGACAACAGGCCGTGCGTTGCTATGCTTCCAGCACAGATGAAGACAGCTGCCGAACATTTCGCCTGCTTACTGGCTTTACTCGCCGTACTGTGCCTTTGCCATGGCTGCGAGCAAAGCGACGGCGGGCCTGCCCTCGGGGTCAGCCCCAGCTCCGCGGTTGTCGATGTGGCGACCGGATCTATTGTCCTGACAGTCGGGAGCGGAACAATCGAAGGCTCGCTTCCCCTCGAATGGAGCGTGAGCGACAGCAGCCTCGGCAGGATCATAAGGAGTGACGGGTTGACCGCCACCTACGCGCGCCTTGCCGGAAACGGCCAGAACCGCGTGATGGTTAAGGACCAGTATGGTGTCGAAGGGGCCGCCGTCATCACCCAGGTTGAAGATGCCTCCGAGCTGACCACCACACCTACAACGCCCACGACTACGACGACCATCCCCAGCACCCTGCCATCCAGCGCTCCTTCGGCCCTGCCGTCCGGAAACAGAGTAGTTGTAACCCCGTTCTGGAATGACGGCTCCTCCTATTCGACACCAGCCCTGCCAACGGGCGCCACGTCCTTTACGACGACAGTGCAGGATTCAGTCGGGCATCCCGGCGAAACCCACAGCCTGTCCGTTACCGGCATTTCGTGGAGCGGCAGCAACATATCGGCTTTCTCTGCTGTCATCGACGGAACAACATTCGTGACATATCCGTAGAAAGGAGTCCCATGAAAGCAGCTCGCGTTCTCTTGGCTATGACTTCCCTAACTGTTCTTGCCGGATGTGTTCGCCCGAAATGGGAGGACATGACCCAGGTCGCCGCGCTTGCCTCCCAAATCTCCACGGAGCGGGCTCACGAGCTGTTCGACAACAGCTTCGAAATTCACGGGACCGTCATCGAGGTGGACGAGCATCCGCTGACGATCAGCGCGGGCTCAGGGGCCCGGGCATTCACCTATCATGTGCAGTACGACATCCAGGACCCGGAAAAAGACCCAGGTGAACAGCTGAGGCTGAAGACATATATCCTGCAAATAACAAGACACAGCTTCAATCCAATGTTCAGGATCGGCGACGATGTCGTGCTTAACGGCTGGCTCGAGAAGTCCGCGGACGAATGCACCATGCCCGAAGAGACGGAGGCCAAATGACCAATGAGATCGAGCGCAACCTGGGCGAACAGCCCGTCGCACGCATCATGGATGAGCTTGGCCTGAAACCGCACGACCTCGTCGCGGCGTCAAGCGAGCAGATCACTCACAAGATGGTGACTCGGGCCCGCAAAGGCAGACGGCTTACACCAAACGTGCAGTCGAAGATCAAGAACGCGCTCAGCAGCGCGTCCGGCAGGCAGTTCACCGTGCAGGACCTCTTCAACTACTGACGGCGCGTCCCTTTTTCTATTGCTTCACGTTATAAACACGTTTTTCCATTGTAATAGCCTGGCCCCAGCCGCTTTGAGACAATGCTCCCAAAAGAAGGAGGGACTACATGACGAATTACAATGACAAGCCAATGACGACCGTCCAGTGGTTCTGGACCATGGTGATACTTGCGGTTCCATTGCTCAACGTGATCATGTATATTGTATGGGCGTGCGGGAGCGGAAACAGGAGCCGTGTGACTTATTGCCGAGCTTCGCTGCTGATCGGTCTTATCGGCATAATAATCTATGTCGTTTTGCTGGGTCTTGGGATCGTCGCGGGGCAGTCGCTTTCAACAGCGCCGTAAGGAGGCAGGCATGGTACTGGAGCAGACACAGTTCTACATTCTTCTCGCGGCCAACATACCGCTCTACTGGCTGCTGGGATGGTTCTTCTTCAGCACCTGGCGCGGCTTCGGGGAATGCATCATGTACTGGCTGAAGCCGGACATTGCCTCCCTCATAGAGGGGGAGCTCGGCGAGAACTTCTGGGCCCAGATGAAAATCATCTGGTGGCTCCTCACCTGCGGCGCCTGCATCTATGGCGAGCTCCAGCTCATCGCTAAGTTTCTGGCAGAATAAAGCCCGCGCAGGACCGCCGAAAAGAACTACCCGGCCCCCGGCTCAAACTGCTTCACCCGTCCAGCCAAACCTGCTAAGCTCTGCCCGTTCTCACGTTAGAAAGGACCAGCATGAAGCACAGTAAGATTTGTATCGGGGCCATGCGATTCAAGGACGAAGCCAACGCGGCGGAAGTCATCCATAAAGCAATTGAATGCGGCTTCAATTATATCGACACCTCCCCCTGCTACTGCAGGGGCGAGAATCCCGCAGGCTCAGAGGAATGGGTCGGCGCTGCGCTGCAGGACCCCGCATATCGTGACCGCGTAATGGTTTCGACCAAGTGCTCGCCCGGCAACGGCGCGCTGCTGCTCGGCGAGTTCAAGCCTGAGGGCGGGTTCGGGGTGCGGACAGCTGAACAGCTTGACCAGGTGTTCAACCAGTCGCTCGAGCGCATGAACCTGCCGCGTGTCGACTGGTACCACCTCTGGACAACCCACACGATGGAGCAGCTCAACGAAGCAATGAAGCCAGGCGGCTGGTATGACGGAGTGATGGCCAATAAGGACAAGTGGGACCACCTCGGAGTAACCACACACGCGGCAGCCGGCACGGCAATCGAATTCCTGCAGACAGGCAAGTTTGAATCGATAACCATCCCGCTTAACGTAATAAATACGACCCGGTTGAAGATCGTTGAATACTGCAACAGCCATGAAATCACGGTGCTCGCAATGAACCCTTTCGCCGGCGGCTTCCTGGCCAAACACGAACAGCTCAAGGAGTACGCGCTTCGCTACCTGATGCGCCTCGACGTACACCCGCTCATCGGATTCAGCGCGGTCGAGGAAGTCGAGTACGCGAAATGGATCGAAGACACGATGGACGAGTATCCGCTTAGCGCTCAGGAAATCCTCGGCGAGGTCAACAAGCTCCTCGACACCAGTGAAGGGCGCTGTACAGCCTGCGGCTACTGCACACCCTGCCCGCAGAACATCGTCGTCGGGGCAGCGCTGTCCTATTACAACCTTTACAAATACATGCACATGGCCGAGGCGAAGAAGGCCTTCAACGAGAAGCAGTGGGAGGACGGACTGAGGCTCGACAAGTGCGTACAGTGCGGGCTCTGCCAGGAGCGCTGCCCCAACGACCTGCCTGTAATGGAACTGATAAAAGACGCTCAGGACATCATGTACGATAAGAAGGAGTAGAGGTGACAAATGGCCGACACTAAAGAGAAGATCATGGAAATCATGGCCCTGCCGCAGCTGTCCGGGCTCGCTACAATAAGTGATGAGGGCAAGCCCTGGGTGCGCTACGTGATGGCGGTCGCGGACCCCGAACTCACCATCAGGTGCGCGACCTTTGTACAGGCCCGTAAAGTAAAACAGATCGAAGCCAACCCGGAAGTCCACCTTACGTGCGGCGTTAGCAGCCCTATGGAAATGAAGCCCTACGTCCAGGTCCAGGGAACCGCGTCCTGTACGAACGACAAAGAGGAGCGGCACGCATTCTGGAACGACGGCCTCCAGCAGATATTCGATGGGCCGGACGATCCGCGATACGGAATCATAAAGATCCAGCCTTACCGGATCGAGCTCTGCACGCCCGGCTCACATGAACCCGAAGTCTGGAACGCCTGAAGATGATAAACAGGCCGAGCCGGCAACTTGAGCCGGCACGCCATCACAGCATTGCCGCGCAACCCCTAGCGAAAACAGAACTCAACAATCTTAATGAAAGCGATCTTCTGGGATTTTGACTGTACCCTTGGCTACAATGACGGCAAGTGGACCGGGCTCCTCACTGAAATAGCGAACAGGAAATATCCTGAGCTGGGAATTGTCAGAGAGGACATCAGGCCATGGATGGCCGACGGCCGGTTCCCCTGGCATTATCCCGACGTCGAACACCCGGGCCAAAGCCCTGACGAGTGGTGGGAAGAGCTCAACCCCATGCTCGTGCGCGCGTTCCGTAAAGCAGGAACCGGCGAAGAGATAGCGGAAGAGCTCGCGCGGCTCGTCAGGCCGGCATACCTTGAGCCGAGCTCCTGGCACCTCTACGAGGATACCGTGCCCTGCCTCGAAAGGCTCGCTGCCATGGGCTGGACACACTATATCCTTTCAAACCATGTGCCCGAGCTGCCGGACATAGTGAAACTGCTGGGCATCGCCGACCTCTTTGCCGAGGTCTCCACATCAGCTGAAACCGGAATCGAGAAGCCCAACCCGCAGGCTTTCAGGCTGATGATGAGCAGGCTTCCGGCAGATTCCGACATCTGGATGATCGGCGATAATTTCACGGCAGACGTAAAGGGCGCCGAAGCGGTCGGCCTTCCAGCGATCCTGGTCCGCGGCACAAACGTGGAAGCCAAATTCTCGTGCGAGACGCTGGACGAAGTACCCGCCATCCTTGCGGATCACGACGGCTGACCATACCCACTCCGTTTAGGCAATATTGCCAATGTTTACGGGGGAAAACCTTTTGTATTCCTCATGGCAATGTTGCATGATCTGACTATGAGTTCAGGCGATTTTCATCCCAGCACGGGCCTTCCCAGCATGGACGCGGTGCTTAAAGGCGTCCTTCCCGGCGACAATATCGTGTGGCAGGTTGGAACGATAGATGAATACCAGGCGTTCGTTACCCCCTACGCGGAGACCGCCATAAAGGAAGGCCGAAAACTGGTCTATTTCAGGTTCGCCAGCCATCCTCCCCTCCTGGAAGACGATCCGCGAATTGAGGTCCACAATCTTGATCCGGAAGACGGGTTCGAGACCTTTATCGCCAATATCCACGAGGTCATCGAAAGGGCCGGTTACCGGGCCTACTACGTTTTCGACTGCCTCTCAGAACTGGCCGGGGACTGGTATTCCGACCAGATGCTCGGCAACTTTTTCATGCTGACCTGCCCCTACCTGTTCGACCTCCAGACGGTGACATACTTCGGGCTGTTCAGGGGTACCCATTCGCAGTTCGCGACCGGACCTATCGTCAGCACCACGCAGCTTTACCTGGATGTGTTCAAGCACAAGGAGAAGACATACGTCAGGCCAATCAAGGTCCAGCACCGCTTCTCGCCGACCATGAACCTGCTGCACGTGCGCGAGGGCGACGAGTTTCGCCCCGTTACGGAGAGCTCCGTGATTTCTGAAATCCTCACGACAAACCGATGGTGGTCAGGCCTGCAGAGCATCGCCGTGCCCGGGTCCTGGGAAAAGACATTCATTAAGGCGGAAGAGATTTACACAGAATACGGAAAAGACGCGCTAGACGTTGAAGCTAATCGGGAGCTGTTCAACCGCATCTGCCGAATGATCATCTCAAGGGACCCGGGCATGCTGACACTGATCTCCGAGAACATGACCCTCGAAGACGTGCTTGAAATTAAACACCGCATGATCGGCAGCGGACTGATCGGCGGAAAAGCGGTCGGCATGCTGCTCGCCCGCTGCATCCTCGAGAAGAACGCCCGCATGAAAGACATACTTGAGGCGCACGACTCCTTTCATGTCGGCTCCGACGTGTTCTATACCTTTCTGGTTCGCAACGGCATCTGGTGGGACAGGCAGAAACAGCGCAATCCGGAGACGTTTCTGGAAGGGGCCGACCAGGCACGCCAGAAGATACTCACAGGCGACTTTCCCACTGACATCGTCGAGAAGTTTGAGCAGATGCTGGACTACTTCGGCCAGTCGCCGATCATTGTCCGCTCAAGCTCTCTGCTCGAAGACAACTTCGGGAACTCCTTCGCCGGAAAGTACGACAGCGTCTTCTGCGCGAACCAGGGCCCGAAAGAGCGCCGTCTCGAAAACTTTATCGCCGCCGTCCGGACGATCTATGCCAGCTCCATGAGCAAAGAGGCGCTCACCTACAGGGAGCGGCACGGCATCCTTGACCGCGATGAACAGATGGCCCTTCTCGTAATGCGCGTTTCAGGCGCGATGCACGAGCGGCGCTTCTTCCCTCAGATAGCGGGGGTCGGCTTCTCATTCAACCCTTACTCCTGGAGTGAACAGATCGATCCCAAAGCCGGAGTCATGCGCCTCGTCTTCGGCCTCGGCACTCGCGCGGTTGACCGGTCGGACGACGATTATACCCGCGTGGCGGCCCTCAATGCTCCCAGCCGAAGGCCCGAAGCGAACTTCGAGGAGATCGCGCAATACTCACAGAGAAAGATGGAGTACATTGACCTAGAAGCAAACCAGCTGGTAGAGGGCTACTTCATGGACGTGGCGGCCGAATCGAACGACCTGCCCCTCTCGATCTTCGCGTCAGAAGACACCGCCGCGCATTCGTCCAGAAGCAAGGTCAAACCCTGGATCCTCACGTTCGACAGCCTGCTGAGCAGTACTGAATTCGTTAATGACATGCGCACGATCCTGGGAACGCTCGAAAAGGAGTACAACTATCCCGTCGACATAGAGTTCACCGCCAACTTCCTCGATCATTCCAATTACAAAATCAATCTCGTCCAGTGCCGCCCCCTGCAGGTACAGGGCATTGACAAGGTGGCCCTGCCGAAAGTCGAGGTGGCTGCCGAAGACGAGGTAATTGTAACCAGGGGCGCTGTTGTCGGCCAAAGCCGGTATGTCGAGATCGACCGCATGGTGTTTGTCGTGCCCGAAAAATATGGCAACCTGGCGATGCCCGACCGCTATGATGTCGCGCGCACAATCGGTGAAATCAATCGCGCGCACAACCAGGATGCCGGCACGCTGATGCTTGTCGGCCCCGGCCGCTGGGGAACGAGCACGCCCGCGCTCGGCATCCCCGTAAGCTTCTCGGACATCAGCAAGGCGAACGTCCTCTGCGAAATAGTGGCAATGCGTGACGACCTTAT